>NZ_JBIAPU010000019.1:0-228675 GCF_042888465.1 Streptomyces sp. NPDC002888
GCCCCCCCCCCCCGCCGCCCCCGCCCCCCCCCCCCCCCCCCCCCCCCGCGGCGGGGGGGCCCGGGGGGGGCCCCCCCCCGGGGGGGGGCCCCCCCACAGTCGTCACCGGGAGGTCAGCGGGTCGCGCCGAGCGCGAATCCCGTCAGCGAGGCGAAGAACCGGCCCCCGGCGTCGGCCTCGGCCAGCGTCTGCCACCAGGCGTCGAGCTGCGGCGCCGTCATCGCGAGCTTCCCGTCCGCCTGTGCGGCGGCGAGCCGGCCGCCCACCGACCGCCGGAAGAAGGCCAACGGCATGACCACGGTGTGCGGGGTCACGGACACCTCGCGGGCGCCCAGGTCCAGGAACCGGCGCGCGAGCTGGCGGCCGCTCCACTTGTTGCCGTGCCCGTCCGCGCAGCAGCGGACCACCTCGCGGGTGGCGGACACGTCCGGGTGATCGACGGTCGTGGTCTCGAAGTCGTAGTCGAACACGGCTATACGGCCGCCGGGGCGGACCACGCGGAGCAGCTCGGCGGCCGCCGTCTCGATGTCCGCGCAGTGCATCAGCACCAGCTTGGCCCGGGCGGCGTCGAAGGCCCCGTCGGCGAAGGCGAGGCCTCCCGCGTCGGCCGTGCGGAACTCGACCGGCAGCGCCGCGCCGCCGCCGCGGCGCCGTGCCTCCTCGATCATGGCCCCGCTGAGGTCGGTTCCGACGACCTTTCCGTCGGCGCCGACGAGGGCAGCCAGCTCACGGGCGTCGTCGCCGGTCCCGCACCCGACGTCGAGGACGGACTTCCCGTTGAGGTCGCCCAGTTGGTCGGCGAGGGTCTGCCGGATGCGCCGGTACTCCGGCAGCGCGTTGGCGACATCCATGAAGTCGATGAACCAGGACGCGTCGGGCGCACCGTCCACCGTGGTGAAGTGCGTGACGTTCCCCGTAGTCGTGGTCATGATCAGCCAGCCTCCCCTTCGATCAGCCCGATGCCGCCAGCCTCGCGGCGCGGGCCCGTCGAGGGCATCCCACGTTCACGCGATGTTGGCGGCGAGGCGAGGCCCCGGCGCACCGGGGGGAGGGCTGTTTTCAGCGGGCCGTGCGGGTGTGGACGTACTCCACGAGGCGGGTCAGGGCGTCCGGGTCGGTGGACGGCATGACGCCGTGGCCGAGGTTGAAGATGTGGCCCTCCAGGCCGGCGGCGGAGTCGAGGACCTCGCGGGTCTTGGCCTCGACGGCGTCCGTGCCGGCGAACAGGACGGTCGGGTCGAGGTTGCCCTGGAGCGCCTTGCCCGGGCCGACGCGGCGGGCGGCCTCGTCGAGCGGGACGCGCCAGTCGACGCCGACGACGTCCGCGCCCGCCTCGCCCATGAGGCCCAGCAGCTCGCCGGTGCCGACGCCGAAGTGGATGCGCGGGACGCCGTACGACTCGACCGCGCGGAAGACCTTCGCGGAGGCGGGCAGCACCGAGCGCCGGTAGTCCACCGGGGCCAGCGCGCCGGCCCAGGAGTCGAAGAGCTGGACGGCGGAGGCGCCCGCCTCGATCTGCACCTTCAGGAACGCGGACGTGATCGCGGCGAGACGGTCGAGCAGGTCGGCCCACAGCTCGGGGTCGCCGTACATCATCGCCTTGGCGTTCTCGTACGTGCGGGACGGGCCGCCCTCGACGAGGTAGCTCGCGAGGGTGAAGGGCGCGCCGGCGAAACCGATGAGGGGGGTGGCGCCGAGCTCGCGGGTGAGCAGGCCGATCGCTTCGGTGACGTAGGAGACGTCCTCGGGGGTGAGATCGCGCAGCTGGGCCAGGTCGGCGCGGGTGCGGATCGGGCGCTCGACGACCGGGCCGACGCCGGGCTTGATGTCGAGGTCGACGCCGATGGCCTTGAGCGGGACGACGATGTCGCTGAAGTAGATCGCCGCGTCCACGTCGTGCCGGCGCACCGGCTGGAGGGTGATCTCGGTGACCAGCTCGGGACGCATGCAGGACTCGAGCATCGGGATGCCCTCGCGCACCTTGCGGTACTCCGGCAGCGAGCGCCCGGCCTGTCGCATGAACCACACGGGCGTGTGCGGCACGGGCTCGCGCCGGCACGCCTTCAGGAAGGCTGAATCCTTGACAGCGTCGGACGTGGCGGTCGGCTGCTGGCCCGTGGGGGTCTCGTTGGCACTCACGACGGCAAGTCTCCCACGGCCGGAAAGCCGACGCGGCTGCGGGCAGGTGGGGCCGCAGGGGGTGTCCCTCCCTGCGCTCGGGCCCTGTTCCCCTTACTCTTCCCCGCATGGCTGCGGCTCAGGGACGACTGTCGGACGGCGCTGGCGGAATGGACGACGCGAAGGACACCGGGGAGGGGGAGCATGCGGGCGACGCGGTTCCGCCGCCGTTCGGGGCCGCCGTCGAGGCGCTGAGGGCGGCGCGGCCGCGGCCGCAGATCGAGATCGAGTCGACCCCGGCCCCACAGCGGCTCGCGCCGTTCGCGCACGCTTTGGAGGCCACGGTCGTCGACGACGACGACCAGGACCTGGCCGACGGCCGGCTGGTGCTGCTGCACGACCCGTCCGGGCACGACGCCTGGCAGGGAACGTTCCGTCTGGTGACCCTGGTGCGCGCGGAGCTGGAGCCGGAGATGGCCGCCGACCCGCTGCTGCCCGACGTGTGCTGGTCCTGGCTGACCGGTGCGCTCCAGGCGCGGGGTCTGGCGTACGGCGAGCCCAGCGGCACCGTCACGCGCGCGAGCTCCCACTACTTCGGCGGGCTGTCCGAGCGTCCGGCCAACTCGCAGATCGAGATCCGTGCGTCGTGGACGCCCCGGGAGGGGCTGAACGGGGTTCCGGACACGGCGGCCCATCTCGCCGCGTGGTGCGATCTGCTGGCCCAGGTCGCGGGCCTGCCGCCGGCCGGTCCCGGCGACGCCTCGGTGGTGACCCTGCCGCAGCGGCGGGGACCGCAGCCACGCTGACCACCTGAACCGCCCCCGAAGCGCTCAGCGCCCCGTCGCGCTGGGCGCTTCTTCGTGCGCCGATCACCTGGCGGACCATCCGACCATCACCCCATTGAGGGCCTTCCGAGTGCCCGGTTGACCATCTCTTTGTCGATACGGCCACTTTCCGAACCCCAACCGGACCCGACCGAACCGACTCGATCTTCGGGTGATCGATCGCGTGTCCGAATTGCACGGATTGTTACTCACCAGATCGTGATCATTCTCTAAAGGCGGAGGGGGTTGCTGCCGAAGACGTCTGTGACCTTGAAAGCACGGTTCGTCCCGGCTTCATCCCCAAGAGCCGGCCCCATCCCGCACCCCAGGAGGCCTGGTGTCCGTTCTCCTCGAGCAGCCCGCAAGCCTGGTCGCCTACCGCCCGAACAAGCCCACCGCCATGGTGGTCGTGGCCGACCCGCGCGTCCGCTCCACCGTCACCCGTCATCTGTGGGCGCTCGGTGTGCGCGATGTCATCGAGGCCTCGTCCGTCGCGGAGGCTCGTCCCCGCATCGGCAACCCCCGCGACATCTGCGTCGCCGACGTCCATCTGCCCGACGGCTCCGGCCTCACCCTCCTGTCGGAGACCCGCGCCGCGGGCTGGCCCAACGGGCTCGCCCTCTCCGCCGCCGACGACATCGGTGCCGTGCGCAACGCCCTCGCGGGCGGCGTCAAGGGCTACGTCGTCACCGGCACCCGCACCAACGTCGGGCTCCCCACCCGACCCGGTGCCGCCCCCATCGGCGCGGCCGCCGCCCGCCTGCACCGCCGCCCCCCGGGTGCCCCGAGCCACCCGGGCGGCTACCGCGAGCTTTCGGGCCGCGAGGTGGAGGTGCTGCGACTGGTCGCGGAGGGCCAGTCGAACAAGGCGATCGGCGTCTCCATGGGCCTGTCCGCCCTGACCGTCAAGAGCCACCTCGCCCGCATCGCCCGCAAGCTCGGCACGGGGGACCGGGCCGGGATGGTCGCGGTCGCCCTGCGGACCGGCATCATCCACTGACCCGGCCCGCAGCGACCTCCGCGCACCCGCTCTCCAGCCACTCTCCCGGCCCACTCCCCCCACCTCTCCCCTGCCCGCCACTTCCTGTACACCCCTTCCATCCCTTTCTCCGCCTCCTTACGACCGCTTCTCCGTCCTCCTCGTCCGATTCCGCCAGCCCGGTCCCGACCGGATCACCATCTCCGCGCGCCCGTCGACAGAACGTTCCGTCGACGGGCTCGGGAACGCCATGAGTCGGCGGTGGCGCGGGCGAAGCGGCGTGTCACGGTGCCGCCGAAACGCACGGCCTCCGCGACCGCGGGAATCGGGTCGTCCCGGCTCAGCCACGCCCGCTCCGTGCCCCGCCGCGGCAGGAGCGCCTGCGGCATCCGGCGCTCGCGCCGGGCACTGGCGGCCGCCGAGAGCACATCGAGCTGACCGACCACGAACATCCGGCCGTACCTCTGCGGCGCCCCGGGTATCGGCTGGCCCGTGAGGTCCAGGTACATCGCACGGACCACGTCGACTCCGTGCCAGGTCTCGAACAGCCGGAACTGCGCCCCGATCCGGGGATTGAAGTCGACGAGCTTGTAGCGGCCGTCCCGCCGGTCGAAACGCCAGCCGAGATCCGCCACGCCGCTGTAGCCGATCCGCCGGCACAGCTCGCCGGCCAGCCGGGCGAGCTCGGGGTTCGGGCGGCTCCAGGCTCGGGTGGTCGCTCCGCTGTACGGCGGCCAGGAGCGGACCTTGTACCCGGTGAACACCGCGTGCGCGACCCCGCCGGCGCCGCAGTAGAGGTGGGTGATCCAGTCCTCGGCGACATCGTCGGGGATGTACTCCTGCGCCAGCACGGCGGGTTCCCGGCAGGATCCGAGGAGGTCGAGCAGTTCCCCCTCGTCGTGGACCACGGTGGTGTGACTCACGATCGGGGCACGCAGCCGCGTGAACGCCTCCCGGTTCTTCAGGACGAGCGGGTACCCCCAGTCGCGTCCGAGCCCGACGAGTGCGACCCGGTCGGCGGGCGCGCGGGACCGGGGCGTGGGCACGCCGTGTTCGGCGCAGATCCGGCCGAGACCCTCCTTGCTGGCCAGCCTGCGGGGCAGCGTCGGGGGCACCTCGGGCAGCAGGAACCACTTCGCGAGGCGTTCGGAGTACTCGGCGAGCAGGACGGCTGCCTCGTCGTCCGCGGCCACGGCCACCGTCCTGCGACCGATCGCGCGCCCGAAACCCAGCAGCGTCGGGACGAACAACCGGGGGTCCGCGAGCCCTGTCGTCGGCAGGGTGAAGCGGCCCGCGAGATGACGGGAGACAGCGGTGGGGGTGAACTGGTCCTCGACCATGGCGTGGACGGGCACCCCCGCCCTGCCCAGGGTGCGCAGGGCGCCGAGACCTCCGTGCTGCTGCGGGCAGTGGACAGCCTTCACCAGCAGGGCGGGCACGTCGTGATCCATGATGACTCCCGTTCGTCGGTCAGTACGCCCCGGTTCCGCGGAAGACGGCGGACGGCGTGCGGGCCAGGACGGAGAGGTCGAGGGCGAGTGCGTGCTCACCTGCCACAGACCGCTCAACCCCGGCTTCACCAGAAGTCGGTGGCGCAGGAACTCTGTGGCGCAGCAGGGCGCCCAGCCTGGTATGGACCGAGTCGTATGTTTACGACGTATACGTACACATTCTCGCCGAGACTCCGGCAAGTCAAGCCGAGAGGGGCCGAACGGAACGGGGGCCGAGGTCCTGGCGTGGCACGCCCCTCGTGCTCCCGGGGCCGGCCGGCTCGTGATTCTGGGTGAACGTGGCATCGGAAGTTCCCGCGCGAATGGTTCACAGTGGAACAACCTCTGGCGCCGAGAGCACCTGAGATCCCTACCGGAACAATGCCTCCCCAGGCGATCTGCCGACGCCGATCGGTGGCCTCACGGGCATCCGGGTCCACCTTTTTGCGCAGGTCACCCGCAGCTCGGCCGAAAGCGCAGGTCATCAGGTCGCCCTGGACGGATACCCTTGACAGGTGACCGACGCCCAAGACACCGCAGCAGACAGTTCACTGCGAACCACCGGAGGCGCCCCTCCGGACGACGGCGGATCTACTGCTACCGGGGCGCCGAATCCTGATCCGATCCCTTTGCTGGAACCCCGTGAGGGCATTCCACCCGTGGTCGCCGACGAGGCCTCGCTCGCCGAGGTGATCGCCGCCTTCGCCGCCGGCTCCGGCCCGGTCGCCGTCGACGCCGAGCGCGCTTCCGGCTACCGCTACGGCCAGCGCGCCTACCTCGTCCAGCTGCGCCGCGAGGGCGCCGGGACGGCACTGATCGACCCCGTGGCCTGCCCCGACCTGTCGGGCCTCGGCGAGGCGCTCGACGGCGTGGAGTGGGTGCTGCACGCCGCCACCCAGGACCTGCCGTGCCTGCGCGAGATAGGCATGGTGCCGACCCTGCTGTTCGACACCGAGCTGGCGGGACGCCTCGCCGGGTTCCCCCGCGTCGGCCTCGGCGCGATGGTCGAGGGCGTCCTCGGCTTCGTCCTGGAGAAGGGGCACTCCGCCGTCGACTGGTCGACCCGGCCGCTGCCCGAGCCCTGGCTGCGCTACGCCGCGCTCGACGTCGAGCTCCTCGTCGACCTGCGGGACGCGCTGGAGAAGGAGCTGGACCGGCAGGGCAAGCTGGAGTGGGCCCGTCAGGAGTTCGACGCGATCGCGGCCGCGCCGCCCGCCGAGCCGCGCAAGGATCCCTGGCGGCGGACGTCCGGGATGCACAAGGTGCGTCGGCGTCGGCAGCTCGCCGTGGTGCGGGAGCTGTGGGAGACGCGCGACCGGATCGCCCAGCGGCGGGACGTCTCGCCCGGCAAGGTGCTGTCCGACGGGGCCATCGTGGAGGCCGCGCTCTCCCTGCCTCTCAACGTGCACGCGCTGGCCGCGCTGAACGGGTTCGGGCATCGGATGGGTCGGCGTCAGCTGGAGCAGTGGCAGACGGCCGTCGACCGGGCGAAGGCGTTGTCCGACGGGCAGTTGCCGCAGCCGGGGCAGCCGGTGACGGGGCCTCCGCCGCCGCGGGCGTGGGCCGACAAGGACCCTGAGGCGGCGGCGAGGTTGTCGGCGGCGCGGGCAGGGGTGTCGGCGCTGGCCGAGCGGTTGAGCATGCCGCAGGAGAATGTGATCACGCCGGACACGGTGCGCAGGGTTTGCTGGGAGCCGCCGAAGAGTGGTGACGCCGAGTCGGTGGGAGTCGCTCTCGCGGGGTACGGGGCTCGGCCCTGGCAGGTGGAGCTGGTTACTCCGGTGTTGGTGGAGGCGCTGTCGGCGAAAGAGGCCTAGCCGCCGTAGGGGGTTCTGCGCTACGGCGGCTGCGGGTTCGTTGCGGCTTGTCGCGCCCACGCGGCGGAGCCGCACATCGATGCAGCCCCGCGCCCCTAAAGGCCGATCACCTGGTCGCTCCCTGCATGAAGCCGTTGTACACGTACCTCTGCAGGCACAGGAAGACGATCAAGGTGGGGAGGATGACCAGGACCGCTCCCGCCGAGATCGTCTCCCAGTGGGCGGCGTAGGGGCCCTTGAAGCGGAAGAGGGAGGTCGAGATCACGCCAAGATCTTGGGAGGGCATGTAGAGGAAGGGGATGTAGAAGTCGTTGTAGACGGCTATTCCCTTCACGATCACGACCGTCGCGATCGCCGGTTTCAGGAGCGGGAAGATGATTTTCCGGTAGATGGTGAAGGCGCTCGCACCGTCGAGGCGGGCCGCCTCGTCCAAAGAGGTCGGGATCGAGCGGACGAACTGCAGGAAGATGTAGATCGAGACGATGTCCGTGCCCATGTAGAGGGCGATCGGGGCCCAGCGGGTGTCGAACATGCCGAAGCTGTGGACGATCTGAAAGGTGGCCACCTGGGTGGTCACACCGGGCACGAGGGCGGCGACCAGGAAGAGGGCGAGCACGAGTTTCCGGAAGCGGAAGGTGAAGCGGTCGATGGCGTACGCCGTCATCGAGCCGATGAGGACCGTGCCGCCGATGGCGATCACCAGGATGAAGGCGGTGTTGCCGAACGCCGCGAGCATTTGGCCGTCCTGGAACGCCGTCACATAGTTGTGGAAGTTCAGCAGGTCGTGCGGGAGCGTGAGCGCCCCGCCGCCCCGCGCCGTCTCCTCCGGTGTCTTGAGCGAGGTCAGGAAGACGACGCCGAGCGGGAGCAGGACGACCAGCGCGGCGAGGATCAGCGACAGGTACACGAGGGTGCGGGCAACGGCTCGGCGTGTCATACGAGGTCCACCCTGTCGTCGGGGACGAGGCGTCGCTGCAGCCAGGTCACCGCCAGGATGATCAGCAGCAGGACCACGGCGGCCGCCGAGGCGAGGCCCGTCTTGTTGAACTGGAAGGCCAGCTTCACGGTCTGGATCACGAAGGTCTCGGTGCCGGTCGCCCCGCCGGTCATGATGTACGGGATCTCGAAGGCCGACAGCGAGCCGGAGACGGAGAGGATCACCGTCAGCGTCAGCACCGGTTTGATGCCCGGCGCGATGATGTGGCGGAACTGGTGCCAGCGGTTGGCGCCGTCCAGTTCGGCCGCCTCGTAGACCTCCCCCGGGATGGACTGGATGGCGCCGAGGAACAGGACGAAGTTCATGCCCATGTAGCGCCAGGCCGAGACCCCCGCGAGGGAGACGTTCGCCGAGACCGGGGTGCCGAGCCAGGCGTGGTCCGTGTGGTACCCGAAGAGGCCGAGGACCGTGTCGAAGGTGCCGCCGTCCTGGAAGAAGTAGAGGAAGACGAAGGCGATCGCGACGCTGTTGATCAGGGACGGGAAGAAGAGCACGCCCTTGAAGAAGTTCCGGAAGCGGAGATTGAAGCTCAGGATCGTCGCGAAGTAGAGCGCGGCGGCGATCTGGACGGCGGAGGCGGCCAGGTAGTAGCCGCTGACGAAGAACACCTGGAAGAGGTCTTCCCGGGTGAAGATCTCCTGGTAGTTCTCGGCCCCCGTGTAGTGCAGTTCGGGGCTCACGCCGTCCCAGTCGGTGAAGCTGTACGCGAGCATGTTGGCGATCGGCGCGTAGGTGAAGGTGATCAGCAGGGCGAGCGGGGCGAGCAGGAACAGCCAGGGGGTGACGAGGCGCCACACGCGCGCTCGGCGCGGGGCCGGTGCGGGGGCGGCGACCTTCAGGGCGGGGGTCCCGGCCTTGAGGGTCGCCTTCTCGGTGGTGTCCGTCATCAGTCGCCCACGGTCTTCTGCGTCTCGGTCCACTTCTTGCCGAGGCCGGCGAGGAAGTCGTCCAGGCTGCCCTTCTTCGCGCCGCGCGCGAGGTCCACGAGGTCCTGGCGGTACTCGGGCTTGTTGATGCCGACCTCGGACTCGTCGTCGATCAGCTTGACCTTGGCGCCCGCGGAGTCGTCCAGCTCGATGAGCTTCACGCCCGCCTCCTCGTACGGCTTCAACACCTGAGGCATCGCGCCGTCCTTGAGCGGGGAGATGGCCAGGTTGTCCTTGTCGTAGCCGGACTTGTCGGTGAACCAGTCGATCCAGGCGCGGGCCGCCTCCTTGTGCTTGGAGTGGACGTTGACGGCCTGGTTGTAGTCGGGGCCGATGGTCGAGCAGTACTTTCCGTCCGCCTGGGCCGGGAAGGGCATGAAGCCGATGTCGTCCGGGTTCACGCCGGCCTTCTTCGCCGCGTCCTGGAACTGGACGATCGCCCAGGTGCCGAGCCACTGCGTGGCGATCTCACCCTTGGCCGTCCGGGGCTTGGACTCCTCCCAGTTGCTGGTCGTCGGGTCCTTCTCGGCGAGCCCCTGCTTCACGATGTCGTACAGCAGCGTGTCGCCGACCCGCAGGTCGGAGCCCTTCGCCCACGGGTCGCCCTCGGCGATCTTCGTGGTGGCCTGCGGGTCGCAGTGGACCGAGCCGTTGACGAACGTCCACGAGGTCAGGGGCCACTGGGCGGCGAAGTTGGTGTAGTACGGAATGGCGTCCGTCTTCTCCTTGATGGCCTTCAGACCGGAGAGGAACTCGGCCGGTGAGGTGGGCCATTCGGTGATGCCGGCCTCTTTCCACACCCGCTTGTTGTAGACGAAGCCGGGCATCACGCCGACCGGGCTCTGGCCGTAGACCTTGCCGTCGACGGTGGTGAAGTCGGTGAAGCGGTACTTCTTGCTGCGTTCCGCCTCGGTGCCCAGGGAGGCGAAGAACTTCGGGTAGTCGCTCTTCTTGATGACTCCCGGGATCAGGAGGACATCGCCGTAGTCCTCCGTGTTCATCCGGATCTTGATCTCGGCCTCGTAGTTGGTGAGGGCCTGGAACTCGACCTTCACCTTGGGGTACGTCTTGTTGAACTCGGCGGCGTACTTCTTCATCGTGCCGTCCTGCACGAGGTCGGTCCGCACGGTGAGGACCGTGATGGTGCCGCTCACCTTCGACGGATCGTCGGGCGCCTTGGCGTCCGCCCCCTTCGAGGTGCCTCCGGTACCGGTGCAGCCCGGGAGCAACAGGGCGGCTCCCACGACCATGGCGAGGACTGTACGGCGGTTCATGTGCATCAGCTCCGTTCACGGGACGGACGAGCACTTGCGAGTTGGTCGAGCACGTACGGGTTGGCTGATTCGGCACTCTGACAGCGCTTTCCTCAACCGGTAAAGTCCCATTCCCGCCAACGATGAAGTGGTGGCGCTCAATCATGACGTTGACCGGTTTAGGGAGTGTGCATGCTGGAGGCCACACCGCTCACCGACGGATGGACCCTGCGGCACGGGCGGGACGCGCTCCCGGCCGTGGTGCCGGGCTGTGTGCACACCGACCTGCTGGCGGCGGGAGTGATCCCGGACCCCTTCCTCGGCCGGAACGAGGCCGATGTCGCCTGGGTGGGGCGGCGGGAGTGGACGTACGAGACGCAGCTGCGGGCCGCGCCGTCCGGGCACGAGCAGACCGATCTCGTCTTCGACGGCCTCGACACGTCCGCGGAGATCCTGCTGGACGGCCGGCTCCTGGGCCGGGTGCGGAACATGCACCGCTCCTACCGGTTCGACGTGACGGGCCTGAGCGGGCGGCTGTCGGTGCGGTTCGCCTCCGCCTACGCCGAGGCCGATGCGGTGCGCGAGCGGCTGGGCGAGCGGCCCGCCGCCTACGCCGAGCCGTTCCAGTACGTCCGCAAGATGGCCTGCTCGTTCGGCTGGGACTGGGGGCCGACGCTGGTGACGGCCGGGATCTGGCGGCCGGTCCGCCTCGAACGCTGGTCGACGGCCCGGATCGCCCGCGTACGCCCCCTCGTCACCGTCGAACAGGGCGCCGGAGTCGTCGAGTTGCACATCGACGTCGAGCGCAGCCGCGTCGAGGCCGAGCTCACCGTCGAGGCCCGGGTGGGCGGCGTACGGGCACGGGCGCGGATCGACCGCACGCACGGGGTCGTACGCCTCGAGGTGCCGGACGCTGCTCTCTGGTGGCCGCGCGGTTACGGCGAACAGCCGTTGTACGACGTCGAGTTGACCTTGCTGAACGGAGAGGGCCCGCTCGACTCCTGGCGGCGCCGCGTGGGCTTTCGGACCGTCGAGCTGGACACCTCGGCCGACGCGCACGGCACCGGGTTCACCCTCGTCGTCAACGGCGAGCGGCTCTTCGCGCGGGGCGTCAACTGGATCCCGGACGACGTCTTTCCGTCCCGGATCACCCGCGAGCGCTACCGGGAGCGGCTGCGTCAGGCGGCCGGCGCCGGGGTGGACCTCGTGCGGATCTGGGGCGGCGGGATCTACGAGAGCGAGGACTTCTACGACGCCTGCGACGAACTGGGCCTGATGGTCTGGCAGGACTTCCCGTTCGCGTGCGCGGCCTACCCGGAGGAGCAGCCGCTGCGGGGCGAGGTGGAGGCGGAGGCCCGGGAGAACGTCGTACGGCTGATGCCGCATCCGTCGCTGGTGCTGTGGAACGGCAACAACGAGAACTTGTGGGGGTTCAGGGACTGGGGGTGGGAGGAGCGGCTCGCCGGGGACTCCTGGGGCGAGGGGTACTACCTGGGCGTACTTCCGCGTGTGGTCGCGGAGTTGGACCCGACGCGGCCGTACACGGCGGGCAGCCCCTGGTCGGGATCGTGGGACCGTCACCCGAACGATCCCGACCACGGCACGCACCACTCGTGGGAGGTGTGGAACCGGGAGGACTACGCGGAGTATCGCGCGAACGTGCCGCGGTTCATGGCCGAGTTCGGCTGGCAGGCGCCGCCCGCGTACGCCACCCTGCGGCGCGCCCTGCCGGGTGAGGAGCTCGCGGCGGGCTCCCCCGGCATGCTGCACCATCAGAGGGCCGAGGACGGCAACGGCAAGCTGGAGCGCGGGCTGGCCCGGCACTTCGCCGTGCCGGCAGGGGACTTCGACCGCTGGCACTATCTGATGCAGGTCAACCAGGCCCGGGCGGTGGCCACCGGGATCGAGCACTGGCGGTCGCACTGGCCGGTGTGCGCGGGCACGGTCCTCTGGCAGCTGAACGACTGCTGGCCGGTGACGTCCTGGTCCGCGATCGACGGGGACGGGCGCGAGAAGCCGCTGTACCACGAGCTGCGGCGGCTGTACGCGGACCGCCTGCTCACCCTCCAGTCGCGTGGCGGGGACCTGGTGGTGGCGGCCGTGAACCAGGCGGGCGAGGAATGGGCGGGCCCGCTGGTCCTGCGTCGGATGTCCGTCGACGGTGGCGTGATCGGCAGGGCGAGCACGGCCTTCACGGCGGGAGCACGGACGGTGGCCGAGGTGCGGGTGCCGCGGGAGCTGGTGCCGGCCGGCCCGAAGGAGTTCCTGGTCGCCGACGCGGACAGGCTGCGGGCCCTGCACTTCCCGGCGCCGGACCGCGAGATCCCCTACCCCATCCCGGAGTTCGAAGTTGCGGTGGAGCCGGGCGCGGTCACGGTGACGGCGCGGACCCTGGTACGGGACCTGTTGCTGCAGGCGGACCGGCTGGGCGTGGACACGCGGGCCGACCGGGGTCTCGTCACGTTGCTTCCCGGGGAACGGGTGACCATCGGGGTGAGCGGCTGGAAGACTCCGGACGCGGCCGCCGCCCGCGCCGCCCTGTACTGCGTGGAGCCCGCCGAATGACCGTACCCCGCGTCACCATCAAGGACGTCGCCGCGCGTGCCGGCGTGTCCAAGGGTGCCGTGTCGCTCGCCTTCAACCACAAGCCGGGGCTGTCGCAGACGACCCGGGACCGGATCTTCGCGGCGGCGCGGGAGCTGGGCTGGTCGCCCAACCTCACGGCCCGGTCGCTGTCGAGCTCGCGGGTGGACGTGGTGGGGCTCGCGATCTGCCGGCCGGCCCGGATGCTGGGCCTGGAGCCGTTCTACATGGAGTTCGTCTCGGGCGTGGAGAGCGTGCTGACCGAGCACTCCTGCTCCCTGCTGCTGCGGCTGGTGCGGAACCTGGAGGAGGAGGTCGGGGTCCAGGAGTCGTGGTGGCGGGGGCGGCAGGTCGGTGGCTCGATCCTCGTCGACTTCCGCGCGGACGATCCGCGGGTGGCGGCGGCCGAGCGGCTCGGGATGCCGGTGGTCGCCGTCGGACATCCGTCGCTGACCGGTGGCCTGACCTCGGTGTGGACGGACGACGCCACGGCGGTGACGGAGGCCGTGCGCTACCTCGCGGCGCTCGGGCACCGGCGGATCGCCCGCGTCGGCGGCGCGGCGGGGCTCGGGCACACGGTCATGCGCACGGCCGCGTTCGACGAGGCGGCCCGGGAGGTGGGGCTGGCCGGGGCCTTGCAGGTCGCCACGGACTACTCCGGGGAGGCGGGGGCCCGGGCGACGAGATCGCTGCTCACCACCGCACCACCGGACCGGCCGACGGCGATCGTCTACGACAACGACATCATGGCGGTGGCCGGGCTGTCGGTGGCCGCCGAGATGGGCCTGCGGGTTCCGGACGACGTGTCGCTGCTCGCCTGGGACGACTCCCAGCTGTGCCGGCTCACCCATCCGCCCCTGTCCGCCATGAGCCATGACGTGCACGGATTCGGGGCGGAGGCGGCGCGGACGCTGTTCGGGGTGATCACCGGCAAGGGGCCGGGGTCGCATCCGGTGCCGACGCCGGTGCTGACGCCGCGGGGGTCGACGGCTCCTCCGTCGGTGTGACCTTCGCCGCTGTCGGGGGCAGGACTGTGGAGCTACGTTACTTATAAGTAGCATGGGCCCTGAGCGCGCGCTCAGCGCATCGCAGCAGCAGTGCAGATCCCGCACACTGGAGGAGAGCCATCGTGCCTCGTACCGTCAGGGACGTCGTCTTCGTCGACGGCGTCCGCACCCCGTTCGGCAAGGCGGGCCCGAAGGGCATCTACCACGAGACCCGCGCCGACGACCTCGTCGTGAAGGCGATCCGGGAGCTGCTGCGCCGCAACCCCGGCCTCGACCCCGCGAAGATCGACGAGGTCGCCATCGCCGCGACCACGCAGATCGGTGACCAGGGCCTGACCATCGGCCGCACGGCCGGGATCCTCGCCGGTCTCCCGCAGTCCGTCCCGGGCTACTCCATCGACCGTATGTGCGCGGGCGCCCTGACCGCCGTCACCGCGGTCGCCGGTTCCGTCGCCTTCGGCGCGTACGACGTCGCCGTCGCCGGTGGTGTCGAGCACATGGGCCGCCACCCGATGGGCGAGGGCGTCGACCCGAACCCGCGGTTCGTCAGCGAGAAGCTGGTCGACGAGTCGGCCCTGTTCATGGGCATGACCGCGGAGAACCTGCACGACCGCTACCCGCAGATCACCAAGCAGCGCGCCGACGAGTACGCCGTGCGCTCGCAGGAGAAGGCGGCGAAGGCGTACGCCAACGGCAAGATCCAGGCCGACCTGGTCCCGATCTCCGTGCGCCGTACGAACCCGGAGGCCGGTGAGACGGGCTGGGGCCTGGTCACCGCCGACGAGCCGATGCGCCCGGGCACCACGCTGGAGAACCTGTCCGGCCTGAAGACCCCGTTCCGCGTGCACGGCCGGGTCACCGCCGGTAACGCGGCCGGTCTGAACGACGGCGCCACCGCCTCGCTCATCGCCTCCGAGGACTTCGCGCGGGAGAACAACCTCCCCGTCAAGATGCGCCTGGTCTCCTACTCCTTCGTGGGTGTCGAGCCTGAGGTCATGGGCTACGGCCCGATCCCGGCCACGGAGAAGGCCCTCGCGCAGGCGGGCCTGTCCATCTCCGACATCGGCCTGTTCGAGATCAACGAGGCCTTCGCCGTCCAGGTCCTGGCCTTCCTCGACCACTACGGCATCGCCGACGACGACGAGCGCGTCAACCAGTACGGCGGCGCCATCGCCTTCGGCCACCCGCTCGCCTCCTCCGGCGTCCGCCTGATGACGCAGCTGGCCCGCCAGTTCGAGGAGCAGCCCAGCGTCCGCTACGGCCTGACCACCATGTGCGTCGGCTTCGGCATGGGCGCGACGGTCATCTGGGAGAACCCGCACTTCGACGGAGGCAACAAGTGAGCACCACCGAACTCCTGAAGGGCGCGGCCGAGCTGTTCCCCGACGAGGTCGTGACGTCCGCGCACGTACGCCACCTCGACCTGCCGTTCGGCGCCGGGCGCTTCGCGCTCATCACGCTGGACAACGGCTTCGACCACACCAAGCCGACCACCTTCGGCCCGGCCTCGCTCGCGAACCTCAACACCGCGATCGACCAGGTCGAGAAGGAGGCCGCGGCCGGCGAGATCGTCGGTGTCGGCATCACCGGCAAGCCGTTCATCTTCGCGGTCGGCGCCGACCTCAAGGGCGTCGAATTGCTGAAGGAGTACGAGCACGCGCTCGCCATCGGCAAGGGCGGCCACGAGGTCTTCAAGCGCCTCTCCGGCATCGCCGTCCCGACCTTCGCGTACTACAACGGTGCCGCGATGGGCGGCGGCGTCGAGGTCGGCCTGCACTGCCAGTACCGGACCGTCTCCAAGGCCCTGCCGGCGTTCTCGCTGCCCGAGGTCTTCCTCGGTCTGGTCCCGGGCTGGGGCGGCTGCACCCTGCTGCCGAACCTGATCGGCGCCGACAAGGCCGTCTCGGTGATCATCGAGAACAGCCTCAACCAGAACAAGCAGCTGAAGGGCCAGCAGGTCTTCGACCTCGGGATCGCCGACGCCCTCTTCGAAGGTGCCGACTTCCTGGAGCAGTCGCTGATCTGGACCGCCCAGGTGCTGAAGGGCGACGTCGAGGTCGAGCGCCCGGTCATCGACCGCGGTGAGGCCTGGGACCAGGCCGTCGCCAAGGGCCGCTTCATCGCGGACAGCAAGGTGCACGGGGCCGCTCCGGCCGCCTACCGCGCCCTCGACATCATCGCCGCCGCCAAGAACGGCGACCTCCAGCAGGGCTACGACGCCGAGGACAAGGCCCTCGCCGACCTGATCATGGGTGGCGAACTGCGCGCCGGCATCTACGCGTTCAACCTGGTGCAGAAGCGCGGCAAGCGTCCCGCGGGCGCCCCGGACAAGAACCTGGCGCGTCCGGTCACCAAGGTGGGCGTCGTGGGCGCGGGCCTCATGGCCTCCCAGCTCGCGCTGCTCTTCCTGCGCCGCCTGGAGGTGCCGGTCGTGCTGACCGACATCGACCAGGAGCGCGTCGACAAGGGTGTGGGCTACGTCCACGCCGAGATCGAGAAGCTGCTCGGCAAGGGCCGCATCAACCAGGACAAGGCCAACCGCCTGAAGGCGCTGGTGACGGGTGTCCTGGACAAGGCGGAGGGCTTCGCGGACGCGGACTTCATCATCGAGGCCGTGTTCGAGGAGATCGGCGTCAAGCAGCAGGTGTTCGCGGAGGTCGAGGCGGTCGCCCCGGCGCACGCGATTTTCGCCACCAACACCTCCTCGCTGTCGGTCAGCGAGATGGCGTCGAAGCTGAAGAACCCCGAGCGGGTCGTCGGCTTCCACTTCTTCAACCCGGTCGCGATCCTCCCGCTCCTCGAGATCGTCCGCGGTGAGCAGACCGACGACACCTCCCTGGCCACGGCGTTCGCCGTCGCCAAGAAGCTGAAGAAGACGGCGGTTCTGGTGAAGGACGCCCCGGCGTTCGTCGTGAACCGCATCCTCACCCGCTTCATGGGCGAGATCCAGAACGTCATCGACGAGGGCACCCCCGTCGAGGTCGCCGAGAAGGCCGTCGAGCCGCTCGGTCTGCCGATGTCGCCGCTGGTGCTCCTGGAGCTGGTCGGTCCCGCGATCGGTCTGCACGTCTCGGAGACCCTCAACCGGGCTTTCCCGGACCGCTTCACGGTCTCCCCGAACCTCGCGGCGGTCGTCAAGGCGGGCAAGCGCGGCTTCTACACGTACGACTCCGGCAAGCCGGAGCTGGACCCCGAGGTCGCCGCGCTGCTGAAGCAGGGCGACTCCGTCCTGACCGAGGAGCAGGTCCGCGAGCGTGTCCTGGACGCGGTGGCGCAGGAGATCGGGCTCATGCTCGACGAGAGCGTCGTCGCCGAGGCCCAGGACATCGACCTCTGCCTGATCACCGGTGCCGGCTGGCCCTTCCACCTGGGCGGCATCACGCCGTACCTGGACCGCGCGGGCGTCTCCGAGCGCGTGAACGGCAAGAAGTTCCTGGCTCCGGGCGTGGCGTCCGTGCCGGCGTAACGGCCGTAGGGATGTGAAGAGGGCCTCCGCCGCTCGGCGGGGGCCCTCTTTCCTTCACTTGCTCGCGTCGGGCTTCTCCTCGGTCTGTGCGAGGCGTGCCTTCAGTTCGGCGTTCTCCGCCTCCAGCAGGGCGATGCGCTTGCGGGCGAAGTACAGCTCCGTGACGGCGTCGCGGAACTCGTCGACGAGTTGCTCGGGGGTCAGTTGCACGCTCGTCGTCCCTTACGCCAGCTGGGTGGGCGTACCGTTGGCGCCCTTCCAGAACAGCTTGCCGTCCTGGGCGTAGAGGGAACCACCGCCGGCCGCGGCGGGCGCGTTGCTCGGTACCTCGTCGACGTCGGCGAGTCGCACGGCGCCCTCGGCCAGGATGGCCGACTCGGCGTTGGCCCCCTGGACCACGTGGAGCTGCGACTGGGGGTTGTTCCCACGGCCGATGCCGACACCGGTCAGGCCGTTGCCCTTGACGACGAAGTCGTCCAGGCCCGGGTTGTTCCGCAGGACCATCAGGGCGCCCTTCGTCGGGCCCGTGGTGGCGGTCACGAAGATGCCCTGGGAGGCGGTGCCCGCCGTCTGGAGGTCGATCGACACGGCGGAGGCGCTCGCGTCGGAACCGTCCGCGTAGCCGACGTGGGCGATCTTCACCGTGCCGCGCCCGGTCTCCCGGCCGGTCACGTATATGGCCGAGGTGACCGGGTTGTCCGAGGTCACGTTCAGCGCGGCGACCTCCCCGGAGGTGGCCTTCTGGTTGATGGTGACCGCGTGGTCCGTGGTCGAGGTGCTGTAGAACTGCGCCGGCGATGCGTAGAGCGTGTATCCGCTCTCGGCGGCGGCCGCCGTGTCCGCGCCGGCGGCGGCCACGGTGACCGCTCCCGCGGTGAAGCCGCCGAGGAAGACCCTGCGTCCCACTGCCATGGGTGTACTCGCTTTCCGTCTGGTGGAGTTGCACTGCTGGTGCCGTACCGCGGACATATGATCACGCCTCACAAGATCCGCACAACGGTTTCACCCTCGCCTCACGAACAACTGCCGGATACACTTTCGAGGCTTCCTTGAACCTTGGGGAAGCAGGGGGCGGACATCACACAGAAGCGGGCTCGACGATTCATGAATACGGAACTCCCTGCACTCGCGCCGAACCTCGCGGCCGTTGACCGGCGGAGCGTGGAGACCGGGACGGACACCAGGGGTGCCGTGCCGGTGGAGTACCGGTTCCGGGCTGCCGAAGGTGATGTACGTCATCTGATCGTGGTCTTCTCGGGGTTCGCCGCGCCGAACGGATACCACTTCGCCGGAAAGTCACTGAACGATCTTCGCGCCAATGTCCTGTGGATCCGCGACGATTTCGACGGGCATTACAGCTACTACATGTGCCGCTCGATGAACTTCGACATCGAGGCGTCCGTCGCCGGCCTCATCGAGAACACCATGGGGCAACTGGGGCTGACCCACGAGCAGGTCAGCTTGCTCGGGGTGTCCAAGGGCGGCAGCGCGGCGCTGTACTTCGGGCTGAAGTACGGGTTCCGGAACATCGTCACCGTGGTCCCGCAGTTCCTCGTCGGAAGCTACGTGCGCGACCGCGCGGAAACCGGCCGCTACATGCTCGGCACGGACATGCCGCAGTATCACGTCGACCTGCTCGACGGCGCCATACCGGAACTGCTGAAGCAGTACGGCGGACAGGGCCGCAATATCTACCTGTTCACGTCGGAGGCCGACGAGCAGTATCTGACCGAGATCAATCCGCATCTGCAGTTGTTCTGGGCGTGCGAGAACTTCAATCTGATCCGGACCCGTTCGGACCTGGTGCGCCAGCACGGCGAGGTCTCGGGCTACAACCTGCCCCTCGTCCTGGGCGTCCTGTCCGCGCTGTCCGACGGGGCGCAGCCCCGGTTCGGCTTCGTGGAGAACGGGGACGGCCAGGTCAACCCGGTGGAGCGGCAGCACTATCTGGCGGAGCTGCGCGGCACCGAGTCGCTCATCGCCGTGCTCAACAAGCAGGACATCCGCGGCAACAACCTGATCCTCAGCGGGCACGCTTTCATCCCCGGCGAGTCGCCGCACGGAGAATTCCCCTCGACCAAGACCCTGGTCGCCGAAGGCGGCGGACGCCACTGGGAGTTCCCGCTGGCCACGGCCGAGGCGAAGCACACCTACAGCCTCTACTTCGACCGGTTCGCCCGTGACTACGCGGACGGCGGATTCGAACCGCAGGAGAAGACCGGGATATCGATGGCGGGGATGTCCGGAGGTGTCTACGAGCTTTCCGTGCGGGTGAGCAGCCCCGCCGAGGGAATAGACCGGCGGACGAAACTCGTGGCGCGTCGGCCCTTCGACCTCCGTCGGCCGTTCGGCGGTCTTGAGATCTCGCTCATCGGGGACGACAAGCGGGTCCGGCTGATCCGGCGTCCCGTCATCGGGCACTTCTCCCAGGAGACCGCCTTCTCCCTGGAGAAGAACTGGCTGAAGGACCGCACGCTGCATGTCGAGGGCGTGTTCTTCGTCCACGGGATCGAGGCGGCCTCGCACGGTCACGCGAGTTACTACCTGGTGCTGCGCGGTGCGCAGTCCACGTATTCGTTCCGGCTCGGCATGTCGCGCAAGCCGGCGGTGGTGCGTCCGCATGTCAGGCGCGGTGATTTCGGAACGTACGACTTCGCTTACTTCGCCACGTCCGGATACAAGGGAGTGGCCCTTCCGAACGCGACTCCCGGCGATTACGAGGTGTACATCTCGATGAGCACGGGAGGGTCGCTCTTCTCGGCGTCGGCGGGCGGAATCACGCTTCCCTGATAACGGGCGTCAGGTGGCGGGAAGGACCGCTATCACGTCCGCCACGGGGCGTTCGCGCACGGGTTCGTCGTCGGTGGCACGCGGGCTGTTGCGGAGTTCCCCGTCGAGCACGAACGTGGTGGAGCCGCCGCCGTCGAGGTTGACCGCGTCGATGGCGCCGAGGGACTGCACGAGCCTGGCCGCCTCGGTCGGGGTCGCGCCGACGCTCACGCCCTTGTCACGGCCGTCGACGGTGACGAGGAGCAGCGAGCCGTCCGCCGTGACCCCGGCGACGGTCCGCGGCTCGCGGTCCTCGCCGATCTGTCGCACGTCCGGGTCGACGGCGCCGTCGCGCAGCAGCCGTGCGCTGCCGCCGAGGGCCGTCTCCAGCGGGCTGCTCAGGTCCCGTCCCTTCGGGTCGGTCATCCGCTCGGACACGGCCATGCGCGTGCCCGGCACGGCGTGGGCGTCGAGCCAGGTGGCGCCGGTACCGATGCCGTACAGGGAGCTGCCGCCCTTGGGCAGCGGGCCGCCCGCCGGTGAGCGCGTCCCGCGGACGGTTCCGTCGGCGGCGAGCAGGGCCTCCGTGCTGCCCGGTGGCCCCGGTGGGGTGTCCCCGCCCCACTCCTTGCTGTAGGAGACGACCTCGTCCGGGTCGACGCACAGCCCGGTCGACGGCGTCCCCCGCAGTGCGCCGGTGGTGGCGAGCCGGTCGCCGCCGACTCCCCCGCAGCCGAGGATGCGGCCCGCGACCCGGTTGACGCCGTCGAGTTCGCGCCGCCCGCCGTCGGCGGCCCGCAGCCGCCCGATGGTGGAGGCCTCGGCGACCCGGGCGATGAGCCTGCCGTTGTCGGCGTGCCCGAGGAGGAGGGCGGGCCGCCCGGCGAGCGCCTCGCTCAGCACCCGGCCGTTCTCGGCGTACAGCCCGATCGGGTCGCCCTCGTAGCCGGAGTGGTCGCGGCCGGTGTGGATGTCGTAGTACGTGCCGTTGACGGCGGCGATCGCCCCCGCAGCCTTCGCCAGGGAGCGGACGGTGTGCGCCTCGGTCATCCCGTCGCCGTGCACACCGGCGACCCGCACCCGCGCGTCGGGCGCGATGCGCAGCACGTTGAGCCGCACGGGGTCGCCCGAGCCGACGCTCCGGGTGAGCTCCTGGTACCTCACACCGGCGGGCAGGGCGGGCGTGGGCCTCGGCGTCACGGAGGCCGCACTCTCCGGCGTCCCGGAGGAGTCCGACGGCGAGGTGCAGCCGGCCAGGGCGAGGCACAGCGCGACGGCCAGGACGGCCCCCCTGGGCTTAGGGGTCCTTGCACTATGCCCGCCCGGGTCTCGCGGCCTGGCACCGCACCTCGCCGCGTTGCCGAAGAGCCCTAGTAGCTCCTCCCCCACTCTCGGCTTCGCTCGAGCGGGGGGACCCCCATCGAGGGCTCTCCGGCGCCTTGCGATGTACGGCATCAGACCACGCGACCTGATCGGGCGCTCATAGTGCAAGGACCCCTTACCCATACGTCGCGAGCGCCCCCGGCGATGCCCCGAAGTCGCCGATGTGGACCGTGACTTCGGACCACACCCGGTTTCCGCGCTCGTCCTCGAAGGCGAGCTCGAAGCGGTCGTAGCCGAAGTGGGCGGGGTCCGCCTGGTAGGTGACGCTGCCGTCGGGCGTGCAGGTGAGAACGCCGTGGCGGGCGATGCCCACGCCCATGAAGCGCAGGCCGGGGGCGTGGACGTGGCCCGGGGGCAGAACGGCGTGCCCGCCGGGGGGCAGAGTCAGGCTCTGGCCGGGCAGCCAGTGGCGCCGTACCCGGTAGCCCCCGTCGGAGATGGCCGTCGAGGGGATCAGCTTGTCGCCCTGCGCCGGCATCAGGCCGACGATGATGCGGGGCAAGAGCACCGCGCCGTCCTGCGCGTCGTCGCTGACCCGGATCTGGCAGGTGACGGTGCGGGGCGCGGCGTCGCTCGCGTAGGTGGCGTACCGGCCGTTGGTGAGGTGGCTCATGCCCTGGTGGCGGACCATCGTGGCGATGTCGCCGAGGAAGTCGTCGAGCAGGTAGCCGTAGGTGCGGAAGGCGCCGCCGGTGGGGGTGACGGCCAGGGTGAAGGTGATCTCCTGGCCGGGCGCCACGGGGTGGGTCGGGTCGGTGTCGGCGAACAGGTCCAGCGTGCCGCCGATCTGGGGTGCCTGCGGGTGGGTCACCCAGGCGCGGGCGATCGGGTACCAGTCGCTCATCGCAGGGCCCCGCTCCCCGCGAGGGCGCCTCGTCCGCCCACGCGTTCCTTGGTGAGCTGCTCGAAGACGTGGTCGTCGAGGAACTCGATCGCGGTCTCCGGGATGTGCGCGTCGAGGTTGCGGAAGTACTGCGGAGTGAGCAGTCCCTTGCCCTGCATGTCGCTCGCCACGAACCGGGCGCACTCCAGGGCGCCGTGGCCGCGCAGATGCGTGTTGTCGGCGATGCCGTCGGGATGGTTGGGGTGCTCGCCGGGCTCCAGGTAGAGGAAGAGCTCCTTGGTGCCCTGCGCTCCCGCCTGGCGCCACCAGGCGACGCTCCACTCATTGAGGTCGATCAGCGGCACGGACAGGCCCGCCGCGACCTCTCGCATCGCCGTCGGGTACAGGCCGAGGGGCCGGCGCATGTTGCCGAAGTCGTCGAAGACGCGCCGCTCGTGGCTGGTCACCAGGACCGGGTGGGCGCCGCGCTCACGGGCGCCGTGCACGTACTGGCGCAGGAAGAACTGGTAGTCGCCGAACGGCTCGGTGAAGCGGCCGTCGCCGGGCTTCATGTCGATCAGGCCGAAGGAGACCAGCAGCAGGTCGCCGGGGGCGATGTTCTCCAGGATCCAGGCGAGCCGCCCGCGCTCCAGGAAGCTGCGCGAACTGGAGCCTGCCCGGGCCGCGTTGACCACCTCGGCGCCCTGGACGTAGGCCTGGAGCACCTGGCCCCAGCCGACCATCGGGGCCATGCTCCGCGGCCGGCTGGTCACGCTGGAGTCGCCGGCCAGGAAGATCCTCGTGTGCTGCACGGCGTCAGCCCCTTCCTTGCTGCTCGCCCGGCCGACCCATGACGAGGGGCGCGGGAGGCGGACCCGGGTCGCCGACGACGGACACGTCCATGGTGTCGATCACGTCGAAGGCCCGCTCACAGTTGTGGGTGTCGCGCAGCACGAAGAACTCCTCCGCGCGCTGCCGGAACTGCGGCTCGACCTGGAAGCCCCGCTCGATGGAGGCGATGATCTCGTCGACCGCCCGGTCGACGGTGCCGCAGGTGGGACCGAAGCCGTCCCGGGCGAGGTCGAAGTAGCCGCGCTTGTAGTGCTTGCTGTAGAAGGCCTCGTCGTCGAAGTTGGTGTAGACGATGGGCTTGCCCATGTAGGCCACGTCGAAGAACACCGACGAATAGTCGGTGACGAGCATCGAGCACTCGCGCATCGCCAGCTGCACGTCGCGTCCGGTCGTGGAGACCGTGATGGACGGGTGGTCGATCCGGAAGTGCTTGAGGTAGGGCCGGATCTCGTAGTGCGGCATGAACTCCAGCTCCACGTTGTGGTACTGGAGCGCCTTGAGCAGCCGTTCGTCACGCAGCAGCGCCGAGAAGAACCGGTAGTACTCGGAGGCGGCGAAGGGGATCTCCGGCTTGGCCGCCTTGTTGTAGGAGGGCGCCACGATGTCCCGCCGCCAGGTCGGCATGACGAGGATGCGGCGCAGCCCCGGCACGGGCTCCAGCGCGTCGAAGCGGGGCAGGCCGGTGGCCGCGACCCGGTCGTAGCCGTAGCCGCAGTGCTCGGCGTAGTAGGCCCGCTCGCTGCGGCCCGTGGTGAGCACCAGGTCGACGTTGGTGACCTGGGCGTGGATGGACGGGGCGACGTCGTTGTAGACCACGCCGTGCTGGAGGAAGACCCGCTGGTAGCGCATCAGGTCGCCGTAGCCGGTGAGGAAGGCGCGCTTGGACAGGCCCGGGAAGCCCAGGTAGGCCTCCAGGTCGTAGGCGTTGATGAGCCGGGTGGCGTGCAGCAGGTAGACGCGGTACTTCCACGACAGGCGGTCGATGACGTTGCCGAGGTGGTCGATCTTCTTGCGGTCGGCGGCGTTGCCGTTGATGGCGTAGTACACCCTGCGCTTGCGCTGGTTCTGCCTGATCCAGGTGAACAGGTGGTACGAGTTGTCCTGCGCGGTGTCCTCGCGCTCGCCGATGATCCAGATGTCCTTGCCGCGCAGCCAGAGGTGGAACATCCAGTACAGCAGCCGGGTACGCCAGCCGGGGCGGCCGGGCAGGGCGGCCCGCAGCTCCCGGAAGAAGCGCTTCACCTTGTGCGTGGAGCGGCTGACGATCCCGGCGACGCGGCGCACGGTGACCTTCTCGTTCTTGTCGATGGAGAGGATCACGGTGGCGCGGCCGGCCCGGTGGACGCCCTTGAAGCGGTGCAGCATCTGGCGGGCGTCGACGGGCGTGTCGAGGTGCCGGTCGCCGTCGTGGACGCGCAGGGTGAGCGTGAGGTCACGGTTGTTGAGGGAGGCGAAGTCCTCGGGGCGCGCGACGGCACGCCAGCCGGAGAACCAGTCCTGCTCCTTGCGGGTGCGCCAGCGGTCGCGCCGGTAGACCTGCTCGACCCTCAGCGCCCGCTCGGTGCGGCCGTCGCTCAGGACGAGTTCGACGCGGTTGTCGAAGACCTGGTCGATGTCGGCCCCGGTGAGGACCATCAGGCCCTCGAAGGTGATCCGCTGCGGGTCGACCTGGCAGGTCTCCAGGACGAACTTCTGCCGCTCCACGCGCAGCAGCGCAGTGTCCACCCGGTCGACGGTCAGCCTGCGGTGCAGTCCCTCGTCGTCGATGTGCAGATGGGGCCGGTAGACGTGCTTGTTGTGCGGCTCGCAGAACAGGTCGAGGTTGTCGGTGCGCACGGCGTGGTGCTGGAGCCGGGAGCCGGGGGCGACGGCGTACTGCAGGATCAGGTCGTCGGGTATCTCCGAGTAGACCTCGTGCAGCGTGGGGAAGATCGCCGCCAGCTCGACCCGGCTCATGATGCGGTGCAGGTTGCGCAGGTACGGCTGGAGGGTGCGCACCACGAAGCGCTGGGCGAGGCGGCTGGTGCGCTCGTCCAGCGGGGCGGTGCGCCTGAGGAGGTGACGCGCGAGGCGGATCAGCTCCTGCGTCTTGACCGGGTCGTTCCAGGGCAGGTCGAACAGGGAGTCGCTCTGCTCCTGGTCACGCTCGTAGCAGGTGGCGCGCGGCGCGGTGGTGACGCGGTCCGCGTGCAGCAGCGCGGGAACGACGAGCCAGGCGTCCTCGAAGCCGGGGCCGCCGCCGGCGCGCAGCCGCTGCTCACGCACCAGCTCGGTCCTCAGCAGCTTCGCGCCGAGCCCGGTGGAGAAGATCAGGTACGGGGCCTTGTGCAGCCGCTGCACGGCGGTGGGCTTCTTTCCGAAGTACCGCTTCCATGGCTCGTCGCCGCCCTTGCGCGGCCCGGGGAAGTTGTCGGGGTTGCCCACGACGACGTCGGCACCCGCCTTCTGGGCGGCGGCCAGCAGGCGGCTGACGCTGTCCTCGCCGAGGATGTCGCGGGCGCGGACGAACATGACGTAGGGCGCGTTCACGTAGCGCAGCCCGTGGTCGAAGGCGGCGCGCATGCCCATGGAGACCTGCGGGACGATCCGGGTGTTCGGGTAGTGCGCGGCGAACTTCTCCAGCTGTCCGGCGGTGCTGTCGGTCGAGCCGTCGTCGACGAGGATCACCTGCGTCTGCTCGAACTCGCGCTGTGCGGCGAGCGAGCGGAGGAACTCGTACAGGTTGTACTCGTCGTTGTGGCAGTGCACGACGACGGCGGCGCCGTACGTCTCCTGCGGGGCGAACGAGTCCGGCAGCTGCCGGTCGTTCCACCACAGCCACGGCTCGCCGCGCGCGTCGGTCTTCTCGCGCTGTTCGCTGGTCTCCGGCCGCAGCGCCAGGTTGCCGCTGACGGTCTCGTAGATCTCGTACGTCGTCCCGCCGCCGGTGTAGCGCTCGCGCTCCAGGTCGAGGCCGCGCACGCTCACGGTGGTGGTCGCGCGTTGTCCGGCGTGCCGGATCTGGACGAAGAGGTTCCAGATCGCGGCGCGGCCGGCCTTGCCGAGGGTGTCGTCCAGGTCGACGGTGGTGTGGAAGCGGATGTACTCGTCGTCGACCTCGACGCCGGTGACCTTGAAGGTGTGGTCGGTCTTGGGGCTGCGGCGGCGCAGTACGGCGGTGAGCTCGACCTTGTCCTTGGGGCCGACCCGGCCGAACTGGTTGCGTATGTAGCCGGTGACGTGGAGCTCGTTGTCCTTGATCTCCACGCGGGTCGCCTGGTTGAACAGCCGGGCGTCGGACAGCGAGGTGCCGGTGAGGTCGAGGTCGGTGACGTCGAGGAAGCGCTCGGCGTGCGGGCGGCCGAGCAGCGAGCCGGACCAGTAGACCTTGCCGTCCTTCTCCAGCAGGTCGGAGCTGAGGACGCTGCGCCGCTGGGTGTAGTCGGCGACGGACAGGGCGACGTCGATCCGGCCGTGCATCAGGCCGTAGGCGCGCACCCGCTCCAGCACGCCGCACAGGTCGTAGGTCTCCTGGGGCAGCGAGCGCAGGTACGGGGCGACGACCCGGAGGAAGCCGTCCCGGAACGCCTCGTCGCCGGCGCACAGTTCGGGCGTGTAGAGCCTGAGGTCGTGGGAGAGGAACTTGGCGGCCTTGTGGGCGACGAGGTCGCGGGCGCCGTGCTCGGCGAGGAACTCGTCGGCCCACTGGTGCACCAGCACCCGGTCGCGGATGCTGCGCAGTTCGCCGCGCCGGTTGGTGATGGAGGGTGTGTCCGTCTCCCGCTCCCAGATCCACCGGTAGACGGGCGCGGTGAGCAGGGTGATCGTGTGCGCGCAGAGACCGGCGACCGTGGAGAAGTAGGTGTCCTCGAAGAAGACGCCCTCGGGGAAGCGGATGCCGTTGTGGTGCAGGAAGTCGACGCGGTACAGCTTGGCCGCGGCGATCGGGTCCTCGAACAGCTCGGGCGCGGCGGTGAGGCCGCCGGTGATCGTGCGGTCGGCGGCGTAGAGCTGCGGCTGCCAGACGGTGATCTCGTCCTTGGCGAGGTTGACCCGCAGCGCCCGGCCCGCGGTGATCTCGGCGCCGGTGGCCAGCGCGGAGGCGAGGAGCAGCTCGCAGGCCTTGTGCGGGAGTTCGTCGTCGGCGTCGAGGAACATCAGGTACTGGCCGGTGGCCGACTCGATGCCGTTGTTGCGGGGCGCGCCGACACCGCCGCTGTTCTGCCGCCGGGCGACGATCCGCACCCGCGGGTCCTTCTGCGCGTACCCCTGGGCCACCGCGAGGGTGCCGTCGGTGGAGGCGTCGTCGACGACGAGGACCTCGACGCCCCGGTGCGTCTGGTTCAGGGTGGAGCGCAGGGCCCGGTCGAGGGTGGCGCTCGCGTTGTAGGCCGCGACGACGATCGTGACGGTGTACGCCGAGGGGTCGGGGTACGAGATGGTGTCGCCCTTGGCGGCGGAGGTCGGGGACCCGAGCCGGTCGTCGAAGCCGGACTGTTCGTCGTACCCGGTCTGCTCGTCGTAGCCGGTGGGGTCGTCGAAGCCGGTGGGGTCGTCGTATCCGGACTGTTCGTGGTGGCCGGGCGGGTCGCCGTACCCGGACGCCTCGTCGTACGCGTCGGAGCCGGTCGGCTTGGTCATCGCCAGTGCCCCTCCTGCTCCGCGCGGTTCGGCGCGTCGAAGCGCCGGATCCGGATCGGCATGGTCAGCGGCTCGGGCTCCTGGCCCCGCGGGGTGGGAATGCCCTGGGCACCGTGGACGTCGAAGGCGTCCTGCGCGTCGAGCTCCTGGTACTGCGGCTGCGGATAGGGCTGGAAGAAAGGATCCTCCTCCGGCTCCGGAGCCCGGTAGCGCTCGTCGGCCAGCAGGGCCTCCTGCGCGGCCGGACGGTGGCGGCCCTTGTACAGGTGCGGGGCGATCGTGCCTGCGGTGTCCGAGGTCGCGTTCATCTCCTCCATGACGCGGGTGAAGTCGCGCGTGGAGAGCCAGAACTTGTACATGATCACGAGCTCGAAGAGCATCAGCAGGGCCGCCGAGACCACCGTGGTCCACAGGATCTGGCCGATGATCGGGCCCACGATGAAGATGAACATCTGGAACTCGATGCCGCTGATCAGGTGCGGACGGATCCGGGTGCGCAGCATCGCACGGCGCAGGCGGGTGTACCACGGGAACTGGTCGCGGAACTGCTCGTGCAGGTCGACCACGTTGGACCCGCCGGCCTCCTCGCGGAGCACCTCGGTGGGCGTGCCCGGGTTGTCGCGCAGCAGGTCCTCCATGAAGACGATCTGCGGACCCTCGGACTCCCCCTGGGCCTGCGCCTCGGCCTCCCGCTCGGCACGTTCGGCCTCGGCGCGCTCCTTGGTGACCTTCTCGATCTTCGTCCGCATCGACATGCGCATCTTGTAGATCTGCAGCGCGTCGACGTAGCGGAGCATGTCGAGGAAGACCACGACGAGGGCGGCGAGCAGGTAGCGCTCGTCGTCCGTGCGCAGGAACTGACCGCCCATCAGGGCGAGGGCGCAGAACAGGACGCGGATGCGGTCGAAGACGTAGTCGAGCCAGCCGCCGAAGACGGTGCCGTTGCCCTTGAGGCGGGCCAGCTTGCCGTCGATGCAGTCGAGGATGAAGCTCAGGTGGTACAGCGCGGCGCCGATGAGCAGGGACGTGCGGTCGCCCTCGAGGAAGAAGTAGGCCGAGCCCAGGCCGATGAACAGGGCGGCCCAGGTGACACGGTTCGGGGTGATGAAGCGGAAGCGGGCGAAGACCAGCAGCATGCGGGTCGCGGTGGGGTCGACCAGGAACACGGTCCACCAGGCATCGCGCTTCTTGCAGGTCAGTTTTTGGACAGCCCGCAACGATAGCCTGGCCATAACCCCTCAGTCACACACAAGACAGGACACAATGCCCCGTGGCCGCCTCGGTGCGCCGCAGGGTGCTCGAAGGTGAACGGTTACTTTCACAGACCGATCACATGAGCGAGCTGAACTTTAACAATCCTTCATTCGGGTGTCGACGCGCATTGACTGGCACCCGACCGCGACTTTGATCACACATTTTCCCTACAACCATTTGTCATCGGACGAAGTACACCCCAGGCGGACGGATCACCCGTGGTCAGGGCCCGTGCGCACGGCAAACGGATGGCTCGATTCCGACCAACGGCCGCCCGACGGGGGCTCGTTCGCCTCAGCCCCGGGCGGGGCGCCAGTCGGCGAACACGAGGGCGCCGGGGCGCTCCTCACGGCGGGCGGTCAGCAGCTGCCGGGCGGGCGTGCGGGCCGCCAGCGTGAGCAGCCCGGTCCGGGTCACGGCGGCGGCCGGAGCGTCGTACGACGGCGCCCCGAGGTCCTGCCACCACACTCCCGTGTCCGGCCGCCCCTCGGGGTACGCGCCCACCGCGCAGGTGCCGCCCGCCCCTTGGGCCACCAGGACCGAGTACGCCCAGCCGTCCATCTCGACGCCCCGCACCGCGGCCAGCGGCCCGCTCCCCTTGGCCTCGCCGAGCGGGCAGGGCGCCTGGGCGCCCGGGCGCCAGACGGAGGCCTCGTTGGTGTGCAGGTCGCGGAAGAGGACGGCGCCCGGTTCGGGGGCGGGCGTCAGGGTGCCGGGACGCGCGGCGAACGGCACCGTACGGTCCTCGGTCCAGGCACCGCCCTGCCCCGGGTACCAGCGGACCGTGCGCGCCGTGTCGCGGACCCGGGCGTAGACCTCGACCCCGCCGTGCGGGCCGGTCACCGCGACGAGCTCGTCGGCGACCCGCAGGCCGCTCAGGTGCTGCCACGGCGTCCAGCCGCCGTCGGCCGACTGGCAGCGCCAGCTGATGCTGTGACCGAAGTTGCGCACGAAGACGAAGAGGTTGCCCGCCGCGTCGAAGGCGGCCGCCGGGAACCCGACGGCGCGCCCGCGGCGCCAGTCGACGGCGTTCGGCCCGCCGATCGACTGCCACGGGGTGGGCGGCTCCGAGGTGCGGTACTGCGCCGCGTGCACGACCTCGACGTCCACTCCGCCGTCGTCGCGCGCGGTCCGGCGCAGCGCGAACAGGTGCGGGAAGCCGTGCGGATCGCGCACCACGAGGAGCCCCGGCAGCAGGCCCGGCCCCTCCACGGGCTCGGGGGCGCTCCACCGGCCCTGGGTGTCCTGGTGTCGGCGCACCACCCCGGCGGCCGTCGGCAGGAAGGCGGTCAGCCGGCCGTCGAACCCGGCGGACAGCCAGTTCGCGGGCGCCGGGTAGCGGCGGCAGCCGGCGACGCCCGACTCCGGTTCCGCGTGGGCCCGGTGGCAGTCCACGTACAGCGGCCGCCCCGTCTCCGCCTGCCAGGCCCCGGCCGCGGCCAGGGCACCGACCGCGGTCTCGCCGTGCTCGGCGGGCACGTCGTACGTCGGCATGCCGCTCGCCTGGTCGTACGAGGTGTGCGCGGGGTCGGGGTCGAGCGTGTGCAGCCGCTCCGGGTCGAGGTCGCGCAGGACGTCGAGCAGGGCGGCGACGGTGGCGGGGTCGTCGGTGCCGTCGACGCCCAGCACCCGGGGGCCGCCGAGCACCCGGCAGCCGCGGTCGGCGGCTGCGGTGAGGGCCCTGTCCAACGCCGCCCGGCCGTCCTTGGCGCCCGCGCGCAGACTCACGACGGCGATCTCGGCACCGGCCGCCTCCACCCCGACCAACGGCACGGCGTCCGCGGGCTCCGTCACGACGACGGCGACCACGTGCGTACGACCGCCCCCGGACCCGGCGTCGCCACCGGCCCCGGCTCCGGCTCTTCGGTCCGGCTTACGACTCACGCCCTCACGCCCCTTCGCCCCTCAGGTCCCCCTCGTGCGGGAGCGGTTGCCCGCGTGGTCATATGCGGATCCAGTCGCCGAGTGTCAGTCCGGGGCCGTCGTCCTGGCGGGCCAGGGTCAGCGCGCCGTCGGCGGCCACGGCGAGGACGACGACGCGTCCGAAGGCGTCCAGGGCGAGCACCGGGTCGCCCAGGCAGGCGGTGCCGGTGTCGGTCCACCACACGCCGTACCGCTCGTCCTCCGCGGGGCACAGGCCGACCACGGCACGGCCCTCGGTGTCGCGGTGGGCCAGGACGGTGCACGCGTAGCCGTCGATGGTGGCGGCGAGTGCCGCGTGGCGTCCGTCGCCCGGGCTCCCGCCGACCGGCACGGGCCACTCGCCGGGACGTACGGCGACGACCTGGCCGCTCTGGACGTCGGTCAGGTAGTAGGTCACCCGGCCCGGTGAGGTCTCCAGGCCGGTGACGGACCCGGGCAGCGGCACCACCCCGAGGTCGTGGCCGCGCTCCAGGGCCGCGCCCGGCTGCCGTTGGAACCAGGTCAGGGCGCCGCTCCGGGCGGGGGCGAGGAGTTCGACGTGTCCGGTGGAGGTGGCCACCGCGGCCGGGGTGTCGAGGGCGGCCGCGACCTTGAGGTCGAGCCAGGGCTCCCAGCGGCCCTGGGTGTCCTCGCGGCGCAGGGCGAGGTGGCCGTGGGCGGTGGGGGCGACGACGTACAGGGTGCCGGCCGTGGTCACCGCGGCGGCCGGCATGCCCATCGCCGCCGAACGTCCGGGCCCCGAGAGGGGGTTGCCGACGGAACGCCACTCGCTCATCGGCCGGCCGGCCTGGTACTGGATCGCGTAGACCAGGTCCACGGTGAGCGGACCGTCGCCGCCGCGCACCCGGCGGCCGAGGAGATGCGCGTAGCGGTTGCGGCCCTGGGCGACCGTGAGACGGGTCACGTTCTTGGCGGGCAGAACGTCCGGGCCGAGCCAGTCCGGGCCGCCGGGGCGGCTCTCGGTCCAGCGCAGCACGGCTTGGTCCACGTGTGCGTAGACGACGAGCCGGCCGTCGTGTCCGGGCAGCAGCCACGGTCCGGACAGCACGGCGGGAGACCGGCCGGTGAGGTCCGTGGCCTCGCCGTTCGCCGGCCGTTGCCGTCGTCCGTCGTCACGCGCGGTGCTGGCCCGCATGGTCCGTCGTCGTCCTCTCCACGAACGTGCTGAACGTGCCGCGGCCGGGCCGGGGCCGACCGCCGCGCCCCGATCGGTCAGGCTGATAGGTCAAGACGCAGGCGCATCCTATTTGTTCGGTTCATGTTTACAAATGCATCACGTTACGTGCATGATCGGTCGATCCTCTGCCTATAGTGCGGCTGCCTATAGTGCGGGACTGATCGGGCAGCATACGGACCGGCTTCCCCCCACCCGAGTCCCCACCGCCACAACTACCGCCCTGCGGGGCTCGACCAACAAGGACTCGGACCAGGATGAGCCATGTCTCGACGCCCCAGCGCAGCGACGACTCCGACGCGCCGTCCCCGTCCCGGCGCCGCGGCCGAGGACGCAAGCGGGAGAAGGCCGGTGGCCGCCGTACCGGCCGGAAGATCCTGATCGGCCTGGGCGTCCTCGTCGTGGCCGCGGGCGGCACCGGTTACTGGCTGTACAGCGACCTGAACAACAACATCAAGGGCGTCGACATCGACAAGGCGATCGGTGACGACCGGCCGGAGAAGCTGCCCACCTCCGGGCAGAACATCCTGATCCTGGGCTCCGACTCGCGCGCCGGCGCCAACGCCGAGCTGGACGCGGGCAACGTCTCCGGGGCGCGCTCCGACACCGCGCTCGTGGTGCACATACCCGAGGGCCGCAAGAAGGCCGTCGCCGTCAGCATCCCGCGCGACACCCTCGTCACCCGGCCCGAGTGCACCAAGTCCGACGGCGACAAGGTCGCCTCGGCGAAGCGTGTGATGTTCAACTCCATCTACTCGCTGGCCGGTCCGGCCTGCACGGTCAAGACGGTGGAGCAGATGTCAGGGGTCCGCATGGACCACTACATGGAGATCGACTTCGCCGGCTTCAAGGGGCTGGTGGACGCGATAGGCGGCGTGACCGTCACCCTCGACGAGCCCATCAAGGGCAGCAAGGGCGGCCTGACGCTGGACGCCGGCACCCACAAGCTGGACGGCACGGACTCCCTGAAGTTCGTGCGGACCCGGTACGGCTACGGCGACGGCAGCGACCTCGGCCGCATCGGCCTCCAGCAGAAGTTCATGATCGCCCTGCTCTCCGAGATCAAGAAGCAGGACCTGCTGGGCAGCCCCACCAAGGCGTACAAGATCGCCGACAACCTCACCGAGGCCCTCACCACCGACTCCGACCTCGCCTCCCTCACCAAGCTCACGGAGTTCGGCCGCAGCCTCGACGGCATCGACCCCGCCAACATGGACACGATCATGCTCCCGGTGGCGTACGACAAGGTCGACCCCAACCGTGTGGTGGCCGCCGAGCCCCAGGCGTCGACCCTGTGGAAGGCGATCCGCACGGACGAGACCATCCCCGACTCGGCGAAGAAGTCCCCGGCGACCGGCGGCACTTCCTGACCCGTCACTGAGCACCACCGACCGGGGCCGGGCAGCGACAAGGCTGCCCGGCCCCGGTCGTCCGGTGTGACCTATCGTCGGGTGCATGCTGCCTGAGACGGTGTTCCGGAGCGATGAGCTGCCGTCGGCGGATCGGTTCGACTGCTGGCGCGAACTGGTCAGCCGGACGCATGCTCCGCTGGAGCTGCACAGTGACCACCGGGCGGATTTTCAGGCTTTCCAACGTGTGCTGGCCCTCGGTGCCGTATCGGTGTGGCCGACCACGTTCCAGCCGGTGTGCTTCCGGCGGACGCCGAAGCTGATCCGGCAGTCCGACCCCGAGGGGCTGCACCTCTCCCTGCCCCTGAGCGGGCCGCTGCGCGCCGTCCGGGGCGAGGAGGAGACCGTGTACGGTCCCGGCAGCCTGTACGTCGTCGACACCTCCCGCCCCGTCGACGTTCACGGGGGTGACGGCTCAAGTCCCCACACAGGAGTGGGGATAGAAGTCCCCAAAACCCTGCTGCCGCTGCCCCGGGACCAGGTCGACGAGGTGGCCGGGCTGCGGTTTTCCACGCGGGAGGGATTCGGCGCCCTGCTGGCACAACTGGTCGGCCAACTGGCGCGAGACACCAGTTCCTACCAGCCCGCCGACGGGCCCCGACTGGGAATGGTCGTCGTCGACCTGCTGTCCGCGCTGCTCTCCCACGCCCTCGAAGCCAAGAGCTCGCTGCCGCCGGAAACCCATCGGCAAACCCTGCTCTTACAGATCCAGGCGTTCATCCAACGCCACCTGCACGACCCGGAACTGAGTCCCCGCATGGTCGCCGACGCGCACCACATCTCCGTGAGCTACGTGCACCGCCTCTTCCGGTCCGAAGCAGAGACGGTCGCCGCCTGGATCCGCCGCCGGCGGCTGGAACGCGCCCGTCACGACCTTGCCGACCCGGCCCAGCGCGCCACCCCGGTCTACGCCATCGCCGCCCGCTGGGGCTTCCCCCTGGCCGCCGACTTCAGCCGCGCCTTCCGAAGCGTCTACGGCATGCCGCCCAAGGAATACCGTCTGGTTCAGTCGGATCAGTCGTAGTTCGGATCAGTCGTAGTACTGGACACTCAGCATTTCGGGATCATCCTCGGTACCGATGAAGAACTCCGCACGATTGTTGTCGCCGTCCACATACGCGTCGATATTGCGGAACGTGTAACAACCGCCGTTCCGGACCTCCGCCACCAGCTTGTCGTCATGGCCCTTGTCGCTCTCCTGGAGCTCGTAGAACGACGATTCGGAGCTGGAGGTGAAGATGCACGCCTTGAAGGCACCGCCGCTCGACTTCACCGCCTTGGTCCTGTACTGGCTGTCGTAGTAGACATCGTGGCGGCCCAGGTTGTCCCACTCGCCGGCGCCGGCCTGAGCGGGCTGCGCGACGGACAGGGAGAGCGTGGCCGCCGTCACCGCAATACCTGACACCGTAAATCGATTACGCAGCTTCATTCGGCCTCCCTCGGTTCTGAATTCCTCTCCACTGTTTCAGGGGCTTTTGGCTGCTGTCCTTAGCGACGTGTGGACAAGTGCTTAACGCAGCGTCGACACGCGAACAGCTCGCCCTCTCACACTTCCTGCCAGGCCGTCAGCGCCAGGCCCGGCTCGTTCTTCCGTCGGGTGACGCGGAGTTGGCCGGTCGACGGGGAGAGGGTGGCGGCGACCACGCGGTCGTCGGCGTCGAGGGCCAGGCACAGCTCGGCGTCGCCGGGCAGTTGGGGGCCGGACTCGGTCCACCAGGCGCCGGCGTCCTCCTGTTCGGTGGGGTACGCGGCGAAGGCGACGCGGCCACTCGCCGAGCGCTGGGCGAGCAACGTGCAGTCGTGGCCGTCGAGTTCGCAGCGGATCGCGGACACGGGCCCGGGCCCGGCCGACGCGAGGACGGGGACGGGCTTGGTGCCGGGACGCCAGGCGCACAGATCGCCGGAGTCGTCGGTGAAGAAGAGGGTCGTGCTCTCGGCGGACGTGGCCAGCGCACGGAGCGTGCCGGGTCGGATCGCCGCCTCCATCGCCTCCTGAAGCACCGGCGGGGTCCCCGGCTCCTCCTGACACCAGTGCAGAATCGCCCCGGGCACGGCCGCGTACAGCTCGACCCGCCCCGACTCCCCCGTCACCGCCGCCAGGCCGTCCTGGACGTCACGCCCCTTCAGGTCGCGCCAGGGCCCCCAGCCGCCCTTCTCCTTCTGACCGAGCATGCTGACGCCGCCGCCCCTGTTGGGGACGAAGACGTGCGCCCGCCCCTGCGCGTCCACGGCGACCGCGGGCGTACCGGTGCGGTCGCCCGTCCGGTTGGGGTGCCCGACCGGGCTCCAGTCCAGCGCCGCGAGCCGGGGACGGAAGTGGGTGGAGTGCACCAGGCCCGACTCACGGGGCACGGTCGGCCGCCAGCTGACCAGATGGGCGTAACCGTCCGCGCCCTGACCGATCGCCAGGACGGGGTGGAGCTTCTGGTCGCCGCCCACCTTCCGGGGTGCGTCCCAGGGGCCGCCGGGTGCGTGCTCCGCCCGGCAGACGACGGCGTCGTCCGCCGGCAGATAGACACTGAGCAGCCCGTCACGGCCGCGTATGAGCCAGTCGCCGTTCACCGGATTACTTTAAGGGGTCCTTGCACTATGCCCGCGGCCCGCACCCCGGGCGCCGACCGACCAGACACATCGACATACCGATGCCGGAAATCGCGATTCCTATTGGTCCACCGATGGGGCGTGCCCCTACCGTCGAGGGCAGCGACCACACGCACGACAAGCAGGAAGCTGACGAACATGACCGACAAGCTCACCGTGAGCGTGCTGGGCACGGGCATCATGGGCGCCGCGATGGCCCGCAACCTCGCCCGCGCCGGACACACCGTCCGCGCCTGGAACCGCAGCCGCGCCAAGGCCGAACCGCTGGCCGCCGACGGCGTGCACATCGCCGCCACCCCCGCCGAGGCGGTCCACGGCGCCGACGTCGTCCTGACCATGCTCTACGACGGTGACGCCGCCCTGGACGTCATCCGGCAGGCGGCCCCCGAACTGCGCCCCGGCGTCGCCTGGATGCAGTCCACCACCGCCGGCATCGACGCGATCGGCGACCTCGCCGCCCTCGCCCGCGAACACGGCCTGCTCTTCTACGACGCCCCCGTGCTGGGCACCCGTCAGCCCGCCGAGGCCGGTCAGCTCACCGTCCTCGCGGCGGGTCCCGTGGAGGGCCGGGACACGGTCACGCCGGTCTTCGACGCGGTCGGCGCCCGTACGGTGTGGACCGGCGAGGACGGCGCGGCCGGCACCGCGACCCGGCTGAAGCTGGTCGCCAACAGCTGGGTCATCGCGGCGACCGCGGCGACCGGCGAGGTGCTGGCCCTGTCGCAGCCGCTGGGTGTCGCCCCGGAGTCCTTCTTCGAGCTGATCGCCGGCGGCCCGCTCGACATGGGCTACCTGCGCGCCAAGGCCGGCCTCGTCCTCGACGACCGGCTCACCCCCGCGCAGTTCGCGGTGGCCACCGCCGCGAAGGACGCCCGGCTGATCGTGCAGGCCGGCGAGCGGCACGGGGTGCGCCTCGACGTGGCCGCGGCGAGCGCCGAGCGCCTGAGCCGCGCCGCCGCGCAGGGACATGCCGACGAGGACATGGTCGCCGCGTACTTCGCCAGCTTCGACGAGCCGCGCACGGCCGACTGACACCTCCGGCGTGACACCCTTGCCCCATGGACGACAACACTCCGCTCCTCGTGATCGTCGACGGAGCGAACGTCGTCGGGTCGGTGCCCGACGGCTGGTGGCGCGACCGACGAGGGGCCGCGGAGCGGCTGCGGGACCGGCTGGCGGCGCACGGACTGCCGGGCCACTCCGGTCCCGTGGAACTCGTCCTCGTCGTCGAGGGCGGGGCCCGCGGTGTGGATTCCGTGCCCGGCGTCCGCGTCGAGTCCGCGCCCGGCAGCGGGGACGACCGCATCGTCGAACTGGTCGCGGACGCCCGCCCCGCCGGGGGCCCCTGCCTGGTCGTCACCGCCGACCGCGAACTGCGCCGCCGGGTCACGGAGTTGGGGTCGGAGGTCACGGGGCCACGCGCGGTGCGCGGCTAGCGGGCCTCTTCACTCCCCCGAAGCCAGCCGCCACAGAGACGTCGTCTCCGCCGCGCGGGCGGCATGCAGCGGGTCGCTGGTGTCGCGGGCGCGCGGATGGCGCGGTGCGGCGTCGATACGGTCCGCCACCCGCAGCCGGGCCGCCTCGAAGGCGCCGAGCAACTGTCCGCGCGTCCGCAGCCCGAGGTGCTCGGCCAGGTCCGACAGGACGAGCCAGCCCTCTCCGCCCGGCAGGAGGCGGTCGGACAGCTCTGCGAGGAAGCCGTGGAGCATGGCGCCGTCGGGGTCGTAGACGCCCTGCTCCAGGGCACTGCTCGGACGGGCGGGAAGCCAGGGCGGGTTGCACACCACGAGCCCGGCCCGCCCCTCGGGGAACAGGCAGGGGCCCACCACGTCGACCCGGCCGGACAGCCCGAGCCTTTGGACGTTGTCCTCGGCACAGGCGAGGGCCCGGGGAGCGATGTCGGTCGCCACGACACGCCGTACGCCCCGGCGGGCCAGCACCGCCGCGAGGACGCCGGTCCCGGTGCCGAGGTCGAACGCCGTGCCGGGGCCGTGCCGCAGCGCCGGGGGCAGCGGCGCCCGCGCGACGAGGTCGACGTACTCGCCCCTGACCGGTGAGAACACGCCGTAGTGCGGATGGATCCGGGCGCCCAGCGCCGGTACGTCGACTCCCTTCGTACGCCACTGATGGGCGCCGATCACCCCGAGCAGTTCCCTGAGGGAGACCATCGAGGGTCCCGTCGGCGGGCCGTACGCCTGACGGCAGGCCTCGCGGACGTCGGGGGCCCGGCGCAGGGACAGGGTGTGGTCGTCCTCCAGGAGGACCAGCAGCCGGCCGAGGACACGGGCGCGGTGCCCGCGAGCGCGGCGCTCCAGATGGAAGGCGTCGGCGAGGGTGGCGCCGGGGCGGGACGGTGTGCGGTCGGTGCGGCGGCTTATGGCCGCGAGCAGGCGGCGGGCGTTGTGGTAGTCGCCCCGCCAGAGCAGGGCGGTGCCCTCGCGGGCCAGGCGGTGGGCGGTGGCGGCCTTCGTACGGTCGTCGGCGAGGACGGTCCGGCGGGGCGCGGGGGTGCCGTTCTCGGAGTGCCAGCGGGCGGAACGGGGGGTGTGGTCCTCGGTCCAGTGGAGAGTGGACACCACGTACTCCTCGTGGTCGTGAGTGCAGTGACACGAAGAGCACTTCGACGGGACGAGAAGCAGGCGCGACCGCCACCCGACCGGCTGAGCGGGTCGGGCGTGAGGGAAAGAGGGCTGGTGGCGGCTACCGCGTCCGCGTCGAAGCGCGGGAGCGGCGGTCGCCGAGAACCATGCCGAGTGTCATGACCGGCCCTTTCCGGGATACGGGGTCGCGGGTCGGCAGCCTAGTGCACCCGCGCCCCTGCACATGGTCCGGCCCCGTACGTCCACGCCGGAGCGTGACGCACGGGGCCTGGAAGCAGGGCCGGTCGGTCAGCTAGGAGGCGGTGCCGTCCGGGGGGCCGTTGACCCCGGCGGCCATGGTCTCCTCGTGCCGTCCGAGACGGCTGTGGGAGCGGCCGTAGAGGAAGTAGACGACGAAGCCGACCACCATCCAGATGCCGAAGCGCAGCCAGGTCTCGGCCGGCAGGTTCAGCATCAGCCACAGGGAGGCGCACACCGACAGGATCGGGATGACCGGAACCCAGGGGGTGCGGAAGGCGCGGGGCAGGTCGGGGCGGGTGCGGCGCAGGACGATCACGCCGATCGCGACGACGATGAAGGCGAACAGCGTGCCGATGTTCACCAGCTCGGCGAGTTCGCTGAGGCTGGTGAAGCCGGCCAGGATCGCGATGAGCACGCCGAGCAGGATGGTCGGCCGGTGCGGGGTCTTGAACCGGGGGTGGACGCGGGAGAAGAACCGGGGCAGCAGTCCGTCACGGCTCATCGCGAAGAAGACCCGGGTCTGGCCGAGGAGCAGGATCATGCAGACGGTCGTCAGGCCGACGGCGGCGCCGAAGCTGATGAAGCCGGCGAACCAGGGGTGCCCGGTGGCCTTGAAGGCGTCGGCGAGCGGGGCGCTCACGGACAGCTTGGTGTAGTGCTCCATCCCGGTGACGACGATCGACACGGCGACGTACAGGACCGTGCAGATGACCAGGGAGCCGAGGATGCCTCGGGGCATGTCACGCTGCGGGTTTTTGGTCTCCTCGGCGGCCGTGGCGACGACGTCGAAGCCGATGAACGCGAAGAAGACGACGGAGGCGGCGGTGAAGATGCCCATCACGCCGAAGTTGGAGGGCGCCCAGCCGAACATCAGCTGGATGAGCGGGGAGTCGAGACTGCTGCCCGCCGGCACTTCCTGCGCCTTCGGGATGAACGGGTCGTAGTTCTCGCCGTGGATGAAGAAGGCGCCCGCGATGATCACGGTGAGGACGACGGTCACCTTGATGGCGACCACGACGGAGGTGACCCGCGCGGAGAGCTTCGTGCCGATCACGAGGATGACGGTCAGCACCAGGACGAGGGCGGCCGCGAGGATGTCGAAGCCGAAGCCGTCGGCCCCCTCTCTCCCGCTGAGCGACGCCGGCAGGTGCCAGCCGGCGTTGTCGAGGAGCGAGGCGATGTAGCCGGACCAGCCGACGGCGACCACCGCGGTGCCCAGCGCGAACTCCAGGACCAGGTCCCAGCCGATGATCCAGGCGGGAAACTCACCGATGGAGGCGTAGGAGAAGGTGTACGCCGAGCCGGCCACCGGGACCGTGGAGGCGAACTCGGCGTAGCAGAGCGCGGCGAGCGCGCAGGCGACCCCGGCCGCGACGAAGGCCAGGGCGACGGCGGGGCCGGCGTTGTCCTTGGCGACCGTGCCGGTGAGGACGAAGATGCCGGTGCCGATGATGACGCCGACGCCGAAGACGGTCAGGTCCAGCGCGGACAAGGACTTCTTGAGCGCGTGTTCTGGCTCCTCGGTATCGAGGATGGACTGCTCGACCTTCTTCGTCCGGAAGAGGGTGCTGCTCACGGGTCTACCTCCCACGCTTGTCGTCCTCGACATGATCGAGAGGGGGCGTACTGCGTATGCCCCGGCGCGGGCGGATTCACGCAAACGGGCCGGTCTCGCCACTGCAAAGAGTGGCGGGACCGGCCCATCCGGACGTGCCGTGTCGCGTCAGTCGCGCGCGGGCTGCACGGAGTCGACCTCGGCGGCCGTGCTTTCGAACCTGCCGTCCAGCTTGGAGACCAGGCCGGTGACCTGGCGGGCGATGTCGGGGGCGGTCAGACCGATCTCCGCCATGACCTCGGCGCGGGAGGCGTGGTCGAGGAAGCGGGGCGGGATGCCGAAGTCACGCAGCGGGACGTCGACGCCCGCGTCGCGCAGGGCCTGGGCGATCGCCGAGCCGACGCCGCCGACGCGGGAGTTGTCCTCGACGGTGACGACCACCCGGTGCCGCTCGGCGAGCGGGGCCATGGCCTCGTCGACGGGCTTGACCCAGCGCGGGTCGACGACGGTGGTGGAGATGCCCTGCTGGTCGAGCAGGCCGGCGATCTCCAGGCACATGGGCGCCAGGGCACCCACCGACACGAGAAGCACGTCGGGCCGGTCCGTCCCCGGTTCGCGCAGCACGTCCATGCCGCCGACACGTCCCACGGCCGGTACGGCGGGGCCGACGGCGCCCTTCGAGAAGCGCACGACGGTCGGCGCGTCCTCGACGGCGACGGCCTCGCGCAGCTGCGCGCGCACCTGGTCGGCGTCACGCGGGGCGGCCAGCCGCAGCCCGGGCACCACCTGGAGGATCGACATGTCCCACATGCCGTTGTGCGAGGCACCGTCGGTGCCGGTGACACCGGCGCGGTCCAGAACGAAGGTGACCCCGCACCGGTGCAGCGCCACGTCCATCAGCACCTGGTCGAAGGCACGGTTGAGGAAGGTGGCGTAGACGGCGAAGACGGGGTGCAGCCCACCCGTCGCCAGGCCCGCCGCGGACACCGCGCCGTGCTGCTCCGCGATGCCGACGTCGTAGATCCTCTCCGGGAAGGCGTCCGCGAACTTCTTCAGGCCGACCGGCTGCAGCATCGCCGCCGTGATCGCCACGATGTCCTCGCGCTCCTTGCCGAGCCGGACCATCTCGTCGCCGAAGACGGAGGTCCAGTCGGCGCCCGAGGCCTTGACCGGCAGGCCGGTGTCGGGATGGATGGGGCCGATGCCGTGGAAGCGGTCGGCCTCGTCCTGGAGGGCGGGCTGGTAGCCGCGGCCCTTCTCGGTGAGGCAGTGCACGATGACGGGGCCGCCGAACCGCTTGGCCCGCGCGAGCGCCGACTCCAGCGCCTCGATGTCGTGCCCGTCGATCGGCCCGACGTACTTCAGCCCGAGGTCCTCGAACATGCCCTGGGGCGCGATGAAGTCCTTGAGCCCCTTCTTGGCTCCGTGCAGCGTCTCGTACAGCGGCTTTCCGACGACCGGGGTGCGGTCGAGGATGTCCTTCGTACGGGCGAGGAAGCGCTCGTAGCCGTCGGTCGTGCGCAGCGTCGCCAGGTGGTTGGCGAGGCCGCCGATGGTCGGGGCGTACGACCGCTCGTTGTCGTTGACGACGATGACGAGCGGGCGGTCCTTGGCCTCGGCGATGTTGTTGAGCGCCTCCCAGGCCATGCCGCCGGTGAGGGCGCCGTCACCGATGACGGCGACGACGTGGCTGTCGCGTTCGAGCAGCTGGTTGGCCTTCGCGATGCCGTCGGCCCAGCCGAGGACCGTCGAGGCGTGGCTGTTCTCGATGACGTCGTGCTCGGACTCGGCCTGCGAGGGGTAGCCCGACAGGCCGCCCTTCTTCTTCAGCTTGGAGAAGTCCTGACGCCCGGTGAGCAGCTTGTGCACGTAGGACTGGTGACCGGTGTCCCACAGCACCCTGTCCTTCGGCGACTCGAAGACCCGGTGCAGCGCGATGGTGAGCTCGACCACGCCGAGGTTGGGGCCGAGGTGGCCACCGGTCTTGGAGACGGCCTCGACCAGAAAGCCCCGGATCTCCTCTGCCAGCTGGTCCAGCTCCTCCAGGCTGAGCCGGTCCAGATCGCGCGGTCCCCTGATGCGGGTCAGCATCGGCACCCCGTGCCTCCTTGCAGTAGAGCTGTTCGAGCATTCGCCGGGCTCGTCGAGTCTAATGTTTCCGACGGCACGACAATGCCCGGCACCCATGGGGTACCGGGCACAGTTCTTTCAAGCGGGCGTGACTGCAGCACCCTCAGGGGCGCGGGGAACTGCGCGACCAGCCACAACGGACCGGCACCCGCAATACCACCGCACCCCCGCGGCGCTACGCGCTACGCGCGCCCCGCAGCCTTCTGGCTCCTACGGGACACGGAGTCGATAACCACCGCACCCAGCAGAACCGCACCAGTGATCATGTACTGGATCGACGTGTTCATGTTCAGCAGGTCCAGACCGGTCTGGATCGACTGAATCACCAGCATGCCCAGCAGCGCCGACCACACAGACCCACGCCCACCGAACAGCGACGTACCACCGATAACGGCCGCCGCAATCGCAAGCATCAGCGTGTTGCCGCCGCCGGCATTGAGCGTCGCACTCGCGGTCTGCCCCGCGAAGAACATGCCGCCCACCGCGGCGAACCCACCCGAGATCGCGAACACCGTGATCCGCACCAGCGGCACGTTGATACCCGCACGCCGAGCCGCCTCGATGCCGCCACCGACCGCGAACACCTTCCGCCCGTACGTCGTACGACGCAGCACGAAGTCCACGATCACCAGCGCCGCCAGGAAGATGACCAGCGCGTTGGACACACCCGCGGCGTTGTTCAGCACGGCCGCAGCGGCGAACGAGGCGACAGCGAGCGCGCCCACGCGGATCAGGATCTCGCTGGTGGGCCGGAACGGCACACCCGCCGCACGCCGTCGGCGCTGCTCGCTGAACGAGCCGAAGAGCATGGACAGCACACCGAGACCGGCCAGGATGTACGCACCGATGATGGCCTGGTCCATGAAGAAGGAGTTCTGGCCGAGCAGGTGCACCGGACCCTTCTCGGCCGGGATGTTGATCGTGCCGCTGGAGCCGAGCAGCCACAGCATCAGACCGTTCCAGCCGAGGAAGCCGGCCAGGGTCACGACGAACGCGGGTACGCCGATCTTCGCGAAGAACCAGCCGTGCAGCGCGCCGATGGCGATACCGGTGAGGATGGTCAGCACCAGGGACAGCCACGCGTTCATGGTGTGGTCGACCACGAACACCGCGAACAGCGTGGAGGCCAGGCCGCTGACCGAGCCGACCGAGAGGTCGATCTCACCGAGCAGCAGCACGAACACCAGGCCGATGGCGAGCATGCCGGTGGCCGCCATGAAGTAGCTGATGTTCGACAGGTTGTCGGCGCTGAGGAAGCGGTCGTTCTGCAGCTGGAAGATCGTCCAGATGACGATCAGGCCGATGAAGACCGGCAGCGAGCCCAGCTCGCCACCCTTGATCTTGCGCTTGAACTCCGTGAGGTAGCCCTTGAGGCCCTCCTCGCGGACCAGCAGCCGGGGGTCGACGACGGAGACCGGCGCGGCCGTGGGGTCGTCGGCGGGCGCCACGGTGGACTGCTTCTCCACCTCGACGTCCGACTTCACCGTCTTGGACGTGTCACTCACTTTGCCGCCTCCGCGCTGCGACGCCCCGCACGACGGGTCACGGCGTTCTCCGTGGCGCCCGTGATCGCGGCGATGATCTCTTCGTGGCTGGTGTCCTTCACAGAGAAGGAGCCGTTGTTCTTGCCCAGGCGCAGGACGGCGACGGTGTCCGCGACCGCCTTGACGTCGGCCATGTTGTGGCTGATGAGGATGACGCCGAGGTCGCGCTCGCGCAGCCGCTCGACCAGGTCGAGGACCTGGGCGGTCTGCTCGACGCCGAGAGCGGCGGTGGGCTCGTCGAGGATCACGACCTTGGGGTCGCCGATCAGGGCGCGGGCGATCGCCACGACCTGGCGCTGGCCGCCGGAGAGGCTGGCGATCGGGATGCGCACGCTCGGGATGCGGATGGAGAGCGTGCTCAGCAGCTCGCGGGCGTTCTTCTCCATCGACACCTCGTCGATGACGCCGCGGTGCAGCAGCTCACGCCCGAGGTAGAGGTTGCCGACCACGTCGAGGTTGTCGCACAGCGCGAGGTCCTGGTAGACCGTCGCGACGCCGAGTCCCTGGGCGTCGTGCGGCTTGTTGATGCTGACCGGCCTGCCCTCCCACTCGATGACGCCCTCATCGATGGGGTGGACACCCGCGATCGTCTTGACCAGGGTGGACTTTCCTGCGCCGTTGTCGCCGACCAGGGCGACGACTTCTCCGGCGTGGACCTCCAGTTCGACCTCGGTGAGTGCCTGCACCGCACCGAATCGCTTGGAGACTCCGCGCAACGCCAGCACGGGCGTAGCGGACACGTGAACCATCTCCTTCGCCGCCTGACCGGCGGGGATGCCGCGCTTGGGACATGCGCGGAGGGATGTGCGCAACGCCCCGCGTTTGCGCACAAGGTTTACAAGATGAACATGGGCGAACCCGCTGCCGATGGCAACGGTTTCCGCCGACGCCCGCCCCGCAGCGGGGTGGAAGGTGGGACGGGCGTCGGAGGGGTTCGCGGGACCGCCGGGCGGTCGTGGGGCCCGAGCCCTGTGGCGGGCTCGGGCCGGTGCTCGCGGAGCGAGCCTTACTGCAGGCCGGCCTTCTTGCAGGCGGCGGCGTAGTCAGCGGTGCAGATGTCCTGGACGGTGTACAGCTTGTCCTTGATCACCGTGTCCTTGATGTTGGCCTTGGTGACCGACACCGGGGTCAGCAGCTGGGAGGGCACCTTGTCGCCGGAGCCGCTGGTCAGCGTCTCGGCGGCGAGGGACTTGATGTCCTTGCCCTCGAGCAGGTTGACCGCGAGCTGGGCGGCGGCGTCCGCCTCGGGCTTGAAGGCCTTGTAGACGGTGGAGGACTGGGTGCCGGCGACGATGCGCTGGATGCCCGCGAGCTCCGCGTCCTGACCGGTCAGCGGGATGCCGCTGATGCCGGCGCCCTTGAGGGTGTTGGCGATACCACCGGCCATGCCGTCGTTGGCGGCGTAGACGCCCGCGATGTTCTTGGCACCGAGCTGGGTGATGGCCGCGGACACCTTCTGCGCGGCGACCGTGTCCTTCCAGAGGCCGGACTGCTCGTAGGCGATGTCGACCTTGCCGTCGAGGGCCTTGTGGGCGCCTTGCTTGAACTGACCGGCGTTCGGGTCGGCGTCGTCACCGTTGATCATGACGACCTTCGACTTCGGGGTCGCCTTGGAGCCCAGCGCGTCGAGCAGCGCCTGGCCCTGGAGCTCGCCGACCTTGACGTTGTCGAAGGAGACGTACGCGGAGACCGGGCCCTGCGCGAGGCGGTCGTAGGCGACGACCTTGATGCCCTTGTTGACCGCGGACTGGATCGAGGACTTGATCGCGGCAGAGTCCTGGGCGGAGATCACAATGACCTTCACGCCCTTGGTGATCATGCTGCTGACCTGCTGGGCCTGCTTGCCCGCGTCACCGGCGGCGTTCGCGTACTCGACCTTGCAGTCGGAGCAGAGCTCCTTGGTCTTGGCCTCGAAGTACGGCTTGTCGAACTTCTCGTAGCGCGCGGTGACGCTGTCCGGCAGCAGCAGACCGATGGTCTTGTCGCCTCCGCCGCCGCTCGACGTGCTGCCGCTGTCGGAGTCCTTGTCGCCGGCCTTGCCGCAGGCGGCCACGGACAGGGCCAGCGAAACCGCGGCCGTACCGATCACGACTCTACGCATCGTTGCGTTCATTTCGGGGTGTGCCTCCCTGACGAGGCCGCAGCGCTGCGGCCGAGGTGGCTGGAAGTCAACTCGGCTGCACGTGCGACGTCAAGAAGTAAATACTTAACGAGATGGCAACGGCGTTATTCGTTCTCTAGGTGAAGGCGGGCGCCGCGGCGGTCAGCGTACCGTCCAGAAGGGTCGAATCGCCCATTTCGCTCAGTGCGAGGGCGAGCGCTCCGAGTACCTCCGCGCGACCACCAAGTGCCCCCGGGAGAACGGACAGTTGGCGCGCGGCGCTGGGGATCGCGTAGCGGCCGACGGACTCCCTGATCGGACCAAGGACGAGCTCGCCGGCCTCGGCGAGATCACCGCCCAGGACGACTCGGCTCGGGTTCAGCAAGTTACAAAGGTTCGCTACTCCACTGCCGATATGTCGGCCGACGTCGGCGATCACCCGACGGCAGCCCGGGTCTCCGTCCCTGGCCAGCCGCACCACGCCCTCCATGGTCAGATCGGTGCCGTGGCTGGACTGGAGGAGCGGCAGCACGTAGCGCGCGGCCGTGAAGGTCTCCAGGCAGCCGCGGTTTCCGCAGCGGCAGACCGGACCGGACTCATCAAGAGTAATATGTCCGATTTCCCCTGCGGTGCCACCCGGGCCGCGGTAGATCTTCCCGTCGATCACCAGACCTGCGCCGACACCGCTGGAGACCTTGATGTAAGCAAGATCACGCACGCCTCTGCCGCTGCCCCAGACCAGCTCACCGAGGGCGCCGAGGTTGGCGTCGTTGTCCACGTGGACGGGCACGCCGAGCCGCCCGCGCAGCTCCTCGGCCGGCTTGCTGCCGGTCCAGCCGGGCAGGATGGCGGTCGAGCCCAGGGTGCCCGACTCGACGTCGATGGGGCCGGGGACGCCCAGGCCCACTCCGGCGATCTTGGAATCGTCGATGCCGGTGGCGGCGATCAGGCGATTGACCAGCTCCTCCGCCCGGTCGAAGCCCTGTGTCGCGGAGGCGTCCACGTCGAGCGGCTCGGACTCCTCGGCGAGCACCTGGTGGGCGAGGTTCCCGACCGCGACGCGCAAATGGGTGTGCCCGAAGTCGACCCCTATGACGATGCCCGCGTCCCCGCTCAGGGAGACGGCGCGGGCCCGGCGGCCACCCGCCGAGGTGGGCGTGACCTCGACCGTCCCGCCGTCCTTCAACTCCCGGACGATATTGGAGACCGTCGCCGCGGACAGTCCCGTCGTCCTGGCGATCTCGGCCTGCGTGAGGGACCCGGCCAGCCGCACTGCTCGTACGACCCGCTCCAGGTTGGCTCGGTGCAGCGATGACTGCGACCCCGGAGTCTCCACGACGACCTCCTGCGTGCGGGACCGCAGCGATGAGGCCCCGTCCATGTCCAACTAGTGAACTCTAAGCTGAGCCGTTCGGGTCGCCTCCCGTCAAGAGGTTGAACACTTTCCAGGTGGTTGCACACAGCGCCGAGCGCCGTCCCCGGGTCGGGAACGGCGCGCGTTCGGACGGCTGCGGAGCGCTACGCGAAGGGCGCTACTTGAGCGTGGCCGACGTCAGACCCGCCTGCACCTGGCGCTGGAAGGACAGGTACACGACCAGCATCGGGATCATCGCGATGGTCACGCCCGCGAAGAGGACCGGCAGGTCGGAGGCGTACCCCATCTGCTGCTGGAGCTGGATGAGGCCCTGGGTGAGGACATAGCGCTCCGGATCGTCGCCGCTCTGCGGCTGCATGAGAACCGTCGGCAGGATGAACTGGTTCCACTGGCCCAGGGTGTTGAAGATGCCGACGCTGACCAGACCCGGCTTCGCGATCGGAAGCATCACCTGAAAGAACGTACGCGTATGCGAAGCACCGTCCAGGATCGCCGCCTCGAAGACCGCCGTGGGCAGGGTCCGGAAGAACGAGTGCATGAAGAAGACCGTGAACGGCATCGAGTAGGCGACGTAGACCAGGATCAGGCCCTGGAAGGTGTTCAGCATGTCGAGGCGCTTGACCATGAAGAACAACGGCACCAGCGCCAGGAACACCGGGAACATCGCGCCCGCGACGAAGAAGTAGTACAGGAACCGGTTGCCCCAGAACTGGTAACGGGCCAGCACGTACGCGGCCATGGACCCGAACAGCATCGTCAGCGGCACCGAGAAGACCAGCACGATGACGGTGTTGAGGAAGTAGTCCCCGATGCCCTTGTCCCAGGCCCGGGAGAAGACGTCGAGGGACCAGTGCTGCGGCCAGCCGAAGGCCGAACCGCCGATCTGCACGTCGGTCTTGAAGGAGCTGAGCACCAGCCACAGCAGTGGCAGCACGATCAGCAGGGCCCACAGGGCGAGGAAGCCGTGCGAGAACACGTTCAGTGCGACGCCCTCGCCGCGCCGCTCGCCGGGGTGGGGCGGGGTCTTGTCCACGGGCCGTGGGGCGGGGACGGCCGCGGTCTCCTTGATGGGTGCGCTCATCGTCGTCTCTCTCGCTCAGAACTCGACGCGCTCGCGGCGGGTGGCGCGCAGCGTGACCACGGACAGGACGAGGGTGAGCAGCAGCATGACCACGCCCATGGCGCAGGCGTAGCCGCTCTTCCCGAAGTAGAGGAAGTTGCGCATCATCACGGACGACATGACGTCACTGGCGTGGTCGGGACCGCCGCCGTAGGCGCCCATGTTCTGGGTCATGGAGGCGACCAGCACGAACATGTCCATCGCCACGATGCCCAGGTACACCCAGGCGGTCTGCACGCTGTCCCACAGCAGCGGCAGCGTGATGCGGAAGAAGGACTGGGTGCGGCTCGCTCCGTCGATGAGGGCGGCCTCGTAGATGTCCCTCGGGATGGACTGCATGGCGGCGGAGAACAGCACCAGGTAGAAGCCGACGCCGTGCCAGACGACGACCACGATCAGCGCCCAGCGCACGAACCCCGGCTCGTTCAGCCATTCGACGGGGTTGTTCGCGTCGACCAGCCCGAGCTTGATGAGGAGGCCGTTGAGCATGCCGCCGCCGTCGCTGCGGTACACCGCGTTGAACAGCACCGCGACGATCGCCAGCGACAGTACCTGCGGGAAGAAGTAGATGATCTTGTAGAACTTGGATCCGGCGACCCCGCTGACCCCGCCGGCGCGGCCGCGTCCGCCCGCGTTCACCATGAAGGCGAAGAACAGCGCGAGCAGAATGGTGATCACCGGGACGAACACGAGGAACTGGATGTTGTGCCAGATGGCCTGCTGGAAGACGTCGTCCTGCAACAACGCCCGGTAGTTGTCCAGGCCGACGAAATTGAAGGTCTGCGACTGCCCCTTCCAGTCGGTCAGCGAATAGCCGAACGTCTGGATGTACGGCCAGATCACGAAGATCAGATAAAGCGCCACGGGAACGAACAGAAACCCCGCGACGAAGCGGTACTGCCCTTTGCGCATTGGCTATTCCTGCCCCTGGGTGTCCTCTCCCGGGCCGGAAGGGGTTCCGGCCCGGGATACGGCATACGGTCAGTCCCGGTGGTTCTTCTTGGAGGCCGGATCCTTCGCCTGCTTGTCCACCGCCGCCTGCGCCCGCTTCAGCCACTCCTTCGGCTGGATGCGCTTGGCCATCAGCTCGTTGGACGCGGCCTCGAGGGCGGCACCCATCTCGCTGTACCAGTCGACGTACATGTAGCGGAACGTGTTGTCCCCCGCCGCCTTGGACGCCTCGACCGTCGACTGCGTCCCCGGGCGCAGTTGCACACTCGGATCCACGCCGTCCTTCAGGATCGTCAGCGAGTTCGCCTCCTTGGCGAACAGCGTCGACCACTCCTTGGAGAGCATGCGCCGCATGAACTCCTTGGCCGCGGGCAGGTTCTTCGCCTTCGCCGGGATGATGAAGGGCTCGCCGGCGCCGGCCCGGATCGCCTCGAAGGGCAGCTTGCTGCCGGGCAGCAGCGGCATCGGCATGAACTTCATGTCGAAGTCGGTCGGCGTCGTCTTGAGCTGCTCGTTCTCCAGCCAGGAGCCACTGGTGATGAACGCGGCCTTGTACTGGTTCCAGCGGGTCTGCGACTCGGTGTGGGTCAGGCCGTTCGTACCGGGCATCAGCAGGCCCTTCTCGACGACCTCGTAGATCGCCTCGACGCCCGTCTGCGCCGCCTCGGAGCCGACGAACGCCTTGGGGTCGAGGTTGTCGATCGCCTTCATGGCGTCCAGGCCGCCCGTCTTGGCGATCAGGTCCATGATGGCGACGTTGATGTAGTACGGGTACTTGCCCTGGTGGGCGAGGCCGCCGATGCCCTGCTTCTTGGCGTCCTGGCAGACGGCGAGGAAGTCCGCCCAGGTCTTGGGCTCCTCCCAGCCCTTCTCCTTGAAGAGCTTGCCGGAGTACCACAGGCCCCACACCGTGTAGATGTAGTTGAGGGCGACGACCTTGCCCTCGAACGTGCCCGGGTCGAGCGTGCCGGGGATCAGGGTGTCGCGGACCTTCTTCGAGGGGTCGTCGACCGACGGCGCGTCCAGGACCTCGGCGAGGTCGAGGAGCTGGCCGTTCTTGTTCAGGACATCGACCTTGATCTGCTGCGCGCCGGAGTCGTCGACGATGTCCGGCGGGTTGCCGGCGTTGAAGCGGGGCTGCAGCTTGCCGGTGATCTCCTGGGTGCCGGTATGGGTGGAGGTGACGCCGAGCTTCGTCTTGAAGTCGGCCTCCCACGCCTTGGCGTAGTCGTCGCCGTAGCCGCCCTTGAAGACGACGACGTCGAGTTTGCTGCCCTTCTCGGCGCCGAACGGGTTGTCCTTGGACGTCTTGCCCTTTGCGGTGTTGTCGTTCGACTCGTCGCCCCCGCCGCCGCTGGCACACGCGGACAGGAAGCTCATCGTGGGGACGGTGACCAGGCCGAGCGCGGCGGACCGCTTGATCAGATCGCGCCGGCCGACGCCTCCGGAACCGTGGTTGTCTGCGGAAGTGGATCCCATGCTCAAGTCCTCGCCTTCTCCAGGACTCAGGCGGTGAACCGGATCCTCCCGGGCACCGCGGTCAGGTCAAGCAGGGTCGTGCAGGAAGTGCGCATCATGTGAAGTGCCGACAGGTATAGTCCACTTCCCGCCGACCGAGCAAGATCGAATGCAAGGTTGACCACTGGTCTTTTCCGAGTTGAGACCTCCCGAAAACACGGGAAAGGGCTTTCCACAGTCCTTATTCGGCCATTCCCGCTCGCCGCCGGAGACCCGTCCGTGTCCCCTGTCCCACAATGGTCCGGTCATCACCGAGGGGGTTTTCGTGTCGCTGCCCGTGCCGCCGCCCGTCCTGCCCGATGGTGTCGACCCCGCATGGCTGCCGCCGGAGGCCTTTTGGCCGCTGGGCCGCCGTAGCACCCTGGTCCGCGGGGACGGGCTGCTGGTGGACACCGTGCACGGCGAGGTGGCCGCGGCCTGTGCCCGCTTCGGGGGCGAGGTGGTACGCGCCGCGGAGACCGGCCCGTACGACCTGGTGCTGGAAGTGGCCGACGCCCCGGACCTCGGTGACGAGGGGTTCGCGTGCGCGCGCGTCGGCGGGACGACGACCGTCACCGCGGCCGGTGGGCGCGGGCTGCTGTACGGGCTGTTCCACGTCGTACGGCTCGGCGAGACCGCGTTCGGCGCCGAGCGGCCGCGCGAGACGCACCGGCCGGCGGTGGCACTGCGGGCGCTGGACCACTGGGACAACGTGGCCGTGCACCCGGTGATGGGCCAGGTGGAACGCGGCTACGCGGGCGGTTCGCTCTTCTGGCGGGACGGGGAGGCACGCGGGGAGACCGAACGGGTGCGGGCGTACGGCAGACTGCTCGCGGCCTGCGGGATCAACGCCGTGACCGTCAACAACGTCAACGTGCACGCCACCGAGGCACGTCTGCTCACCGACCGGATCGGCGAGGTCGCCGCCCTTGCCGACGCGCTCCGGCCTTACGGCATCCGGACGCATCTGTCGGTCACCTTCGCCGCGCCGGTCGTGCTCGGCGGGCTCACCACGGCCGACCCGCTCGACGAAGGGGTGCGCCGGTGGTGGGCGGCGGCGGTCGCACGGGTGTACGAGGCGATCGGGGACTTCGGCGGGTTCGTGGTGAAGGCCGACTCCGAGGGCCAGCCCGGTCCGTTCACCTACGGCCGCAGTCACGCCGACGGCGCGAACATGCTGGCCGCCGCGCTCGCCCCGCACGGCGGCACCGTGCGCTGGCGTGCCTTCGTCTACGACCACCGGCAGGACTGGCGGGACCGGTCGACGGACCGGGCGCGGGCCGCGTACGACCACTTCGCCCCCTTGGACGGGGAGTTCGCCGAGAACGCCGTGCTCCAGGTCAAGCACGGGCCCCTGGACTTCCAGGTGCGCGAACCGGTCTCGCCGGTGCTCGGGGCCATGCCGCGCACCCGGCTCGCGCTGGAGGTGCAGGCCACGCAGGAGTACACCGGGCAGCAGCGGCACGTGTGCTGGCTCGGCCCGATGTGGAGCGAGGTGCTGCGGTTCCGGCCCGACGGGGAGGACGGCGGGCCCGGCGTCGGTGACCTGGCCGGCGGTCTGGTCGCCGTGTCCAACGTCGGCGACGACCCCTTCTGGACCGGGCATCCGCTCGCCCAGGCCAACCTGTACACCGTCGGACGGCTCGGCTGGCGGCCGGACGCCGACCCGCACGACCTGCTCGACGAGTGGATCCGCCTGACGTTCCCGCCCGAGGAGAGCACCGACCCCGGACGGCTGCGTGAGGGGCTGCGCGCGGTGCTCCACGGGTCGTGGCGGACGTACGAGAAGTACACCGTGCCGCTCGGCGTCGGCTTCATGGTGCAGCCGGGGCACCACTACGGGCCGAGCGTCGACGGCTACGAGTACAGCCCGTGGGGCACCTACCACTTCGCCGACCGCGACGGCATCGGCGTCGACCGCACCGCGGCCACCGGCACCGGGTACGCGGCGCAGTACGCCAAACCGTGGGCCGAGCTGTACGAGTCCGTGCGGACCTGCCCCGACGAGCTGCTGCTGTTCTTCCACCACGTGCCGTACGGGCACGTCCTGCACAGCGGCACGAGCGTCGTCCAGCACATCTACGACACGCACTTCGAGGGCGTGGCCGAGGTGGAGCAGGCCCGGCGGGTGTGGGCCTCGCTCGCGGACCTCGTGACGCCGGCGCGCCACGCGCGGGTGGCGGAGCGGTACGAGGAGCAGCTCCGCGGTGCCCGCGAGTGGCGCGACCAGATCAACAGCTACTTCTTCCGGAAGTCGGGGGTGCCCGACGCGCGGGGGCGGCACATCCACTGAGTCCGCGGAAACCGTGCTGACAGATGCTGATCGTGGTGCTTATGATGCCGCCGATGATGAACTTCTCCTCGCTCGGATTGGGGGAATCGTCCGCGCAAGGTGAGTGCTGATGGCACATCACTTCGCGAACGGGATTCCGACCCACCTGTTGATGTGGCAGCGCGTGCGCGAGTACGCCGTGCCACTGTCCATGATCGAGACCGCGACCGCGCGGCGTGCGACCGGTGACTGGGCGGGAGCCTGCGCCGCCGCCCGGATCGACGTCGATCTCGATCTGCGCGCCGTGCGCGACCGCCACGGCACCGACCTCGCCACCCGGCTCCGTGCGGATCTGCGCCGGCTGGCGCCGGATCTGCTCCGCTGGCACATGCCCCGGATCGCCCCCGACGGGCGGCTCCGGCCCGGTCTCACCCTCTCCCTGGCCCGTTACCGGCGTTCCGGTGCCGGCCCGCTGCATCTGGTGGTACGGACACCGCCGGCCTGGGCGGACGCCGGACAGCGGATGTCCCTGTCGCTGTGGCAGGAGTCCGGGAAGCGCGCCCCCGGGTACCCCGAGCACCATCCCCACCCGCATCCCGACCGGCGTTTCCGGCTCGATCTGCACCGGCACCTCTGGGACTCCGGGCGGAGCGGCGAGTTGGCGCGGCGATCCGACGGGGGCTCCGACTCCTCGTGGGCCGTGGCACGTTGGGCCGCCGAGGCGGAGGCGCTTCTGCGGGCCGAGGGCCGTCCTCGCGGGGCCTTCACCGTGCGGCTCGGTGGGCGCAGCCGTGCCGTGCTCGAACTCGTCGCCCCCGACGACAGCCATGCCCCGACGTTCCGGCCGCTGCGGGAGGTGCTGCCGCCGCAGGAGGTCGCCGCGCTTCCGGTGCTGCCGGAGGCGGCGGCCCGGGTCCTTCCGGATCTGGAGCTGCTGCGGGCCGGGCTGGTCGCGCCCGATCGACTGCATCCGCTCGTCGCCGCCGCGTTGACCGCGTGCGGCTCGGTGGCGGCGTACGGCTCGGTGGCGGCGTACGGCTCGGTGGCGGCGTACGGTTCGACACTCGCGGCCGGGCCCGTCGCCGGGCCGGGTGATCCGCACCGGGTGGAGTGCCGGGGCGAGGTCCATCGGATCGCGCTGCGGGACGGGGTGCTCACCGCGATCGACCACGACCCGGCCCAGCTGCGCCGGGAGGAGTTGCTGGTGGCGCTCGGCGGGCCGGGTCTGCCCTGCCTGCGGGCGATCGACGCGGCGCACCGCAACCCGGAGGCGCTTCCGGCGGTCAGGGAGCGGCTCGGCCACGGTGACGTCGCCGGGGCGCTGGCCGTGGTCGAAGGGCTGCTCGGTCCGGCCGCGGTCCTGCGTGACGGGCCGCTCCGGGAGGAACTGGAGTCGGCCGCGGCCCGCCGTATCGACCACGGACTCTTCCGTTCGGGGCTGGTCACCACGCACCCCGCTGCCGGCGCGGCAGCGGGCGGTGACGCCGCGGGCGCGGGGCGGACGGAGCCGGACCACCGTCCCCGGATCGACCGCCGTACGCCTCCCGAGATGCGCCTCAAGCGGAGCAGCCGGGGCCGGCCCCGTACAGGTCTGGCCCGCTGACCGCGCCTCAGAGGCCCCGCGCATTCCTCGCCACACGCACCCACCCCATCCGGGCCGGGCTGTCCCGTCCCCCTTATGCCACCCAGGTGATACGCCATGACTTCCAGCACCCAACTCGCCCTTTCCGATTCCCTCCTGACACTCCTTCGGACCACCACCACCGAACCGCGCCCCGACGACCAGCTCGAAGCGCTCACCCTGGCCGTGGCGGCGGACCTGCCCGTGCTCCTCTGGGGCGAGCCGGGCATCGGCAAGACCGCGGCGCTGACGCAGCTCGCCGCATCCCTCGACCTGCCGCTGACGACCGTGATCGCGAGCGTCCACGAGCCGACCGACTTCTCGGGACTGCCCATCGTGGGCGACGACCCGGCGGTGCGGGGCGTGCCGATGGCACCCCCGCAGTGGGCCGTGGAGCTCGTCCGGGCGGGGCGGGGGCTGCTCTTCCTGGACGAACTCTCCACCGCCACCCCGGCCGTCCAGGCCGCGCTGCTCCGGGTGGTGCTGGAGCGGAGGGTCGGTGCGCTGCAACTGCCGCCGGGGGTACGGATCGTGGCCGCCGCCAATCCGCGTGCGTCGGCGGCGGACGGGTGGGAACTGAGCCCGCCGCTGGCCAACCGGTTCGTGCACCTGTACTGGGTGCACGACCAGGACGTGGTGGTACGGGGGCTGGGCGGGGTCTGGCCGCGGGCCGAGCTGCCCCGCCTCCGGCCGGAGCTGCTGCCGGAGGCGGTGGCCTTCGCCCGGCGCGTGGTCTGCGGCTTCCTGAAGGCGCGGCCGACGCTGATCCACCGGCTGCCGAGCACCGAGACACGGCGCGGCGGAGCCTGGCCCTCGCCCCGGAGCTGGGAGAGCGCGTTGACCCTGCTGGCGTTCGGCACCGCGGCCGCCGTCTCCCGGGAGGTGCTGGCGCTGCTGGTGCGGGGCGCGGTGGGAGACGGGCCGGGGCTCGAACTCCTCGCCCATCTCGACCGGATGGACCTGCCGGACCCGGAGTCGCTCCTGTCCGATCCGGCATCCGCCGAGCTGCCGGTGCGGGGCGATCTGCGGCAGGCCGCGCTGGAGGCGGTGGTGGCCGCCGTCGGGGCGCGGCCGGAACGGGACCGGTGGGAGGCGGGCTGGGCGGTGCTGGTCCGTGCGCTGGAGACCGGTGCCCCGGACCTGCTGGTCGCCCCGGCCAAGGCGCTGGCCTCGCTGCGGCGCGACGACTGGGAGGTGCCGGAGGCGGTGGACCGGCTGGCCGCGGTCGTCGGGATCGCCGGCCGCGCGGACCGGTCGGTGGAGCGGGCCGCGGCCGGACAGGTCCAGGGTGCGCGCCGATGACGGGGTCCGTGAAGCGGCCGTTGCCGCGGCCGATGTCCCCGCCTCCGCCGCCGCGCCCGGTGCGGGCCACGCTGCCGACGCCACCGGCCGGCGCGGGCGGGCCGGACGGCGTCCCCGGACTCCCCCTGGACATGCAGAAGTTGCTGGCCGCCCGGCTGCACGCGGTCAAGGTCCGCCCTTACCTCTCCGACGCGCTCTTCGCGCTGCACGTGGTCGAGGACCGGTCGGTGCCGACGATGGCGGTCGACGCGTACTGGCGCTGCTACGTCTCCCCCGGTTTCGTGGCGCGGACTCCGGTGGAGGAGCTGGCGGGCGTCTGGGTGCACGAGGTCTCCCATCTGCTCCGGGACCACCACGGGCGGGGCGAGCGCTACGCGCGCGAGAACGAGGAGCACGGGCCGGGCTCGCGAAGCGAGATGGGGGTCCCCCCGGCCGAAGGCTGGGGGAGAAGCGAGACGGGGGTCCCCCGGGCCGACGGCTGGGGGAGGCTGCGGCGGAACATCGCCGCCGACTTCGAGATCAACGACGACATCTACGGCGATGGCCTGCCCCGGCCCGCCGGGGCGCTGCTTCCGTCGCTGCTGGGGCTGCCCGACGGTCTGCTGATGGAGGAGTACCTGCGCAGGGCGTCGCTGTCCGGGCTCGCCGCCGACCTGGCCTGGCTGGACTGCGGCAGCGGGGCCGACGGGCAGGAGCGGCCGTGGGAGCTGGGACCCGACGGGGCCCACGGGCTGACCAGGCAGCAGCGGGACGCGGTGCGCTTCCGGGTCGCCGAGGGGATCAAGGGGCGGCCGGGTGACGCCCCGGACGGGTGGCGGCGATGGGCGGACGAGGCCTTTCATCCGCCGCAGCCGTGGCGGCAGCTGCTGGGGGCGGCGGTACGGTCCGCGGCGAGTGCGCCGGGGGTGGGCGAGGACCACAGCCACCGGCGTCCGTCCCGGCGCTCGGCCGCCCTCCCCGGGGTGCTGCTGCCGAGTCTGCGCCGTACCCCGCCCCGGGTCTGCGTCGTGATCGACACCTCCGGGTCGGTGAGCGACGCGGAGCTGGGCAGCGCGCTGCTGGAGGTGGCGGCGATCGCGCGGGCGGTGGGGGGGCGCCGTGATCTGGTCTCGGTGATCGCCTGTGACGCGGCGGCCGACGTCGCCGCCCCGCTCTGCCGCGCCGAGGACATCGCACTGATCGGCGGCGGGGGGACGGATCTGCGCTCCGGTTTCGCCCGTGCCCTCCGCTCACGGCCCCGCCCGGACGTGATCGTCGCCCTGACGGACGGCCAGACACCATGGCCCTCCGCACAGCCGCCCTGCCGTACCGTCGTCGGCCTCTTCTCCCGTCCCGCCCGGGTGAACGAGCGGAACCCGGACTACGTCCCCGACACACCGCCGGCCTGGGCACGTGTCGTCACCATCGGCTGACCCGGCCGGTGGGCGGGCCGACGCGACGGTCTACTCGACGCGCAGGACCGCCACCCCCAGCGGATCGAGGGACAAGGGCTCGCCCCGCTCGACCCGCTTGCCGGTGAGCAGGTCGGTGGCGGTGGTGTGCGCGGTCAGGTGGACCGGGGCGGCCGCGTGGTTGAGGAGGAACAGCAGACGGGTGCCGTCGGGGGCGACGCGGTTCGCGGTCTCGACGGCGGTGTGGTCGGCGTACGGGCCGATCAGGTCGTGCCGGGCGAGGACACGCCGTACGACGTGGTCGACGCCGGGCTGGTCGAGGGCGGTGGCCACGTACCAGCCCTCCCCCGCGCCGAAGGCGTTCCGGGTGACGGCGGGGGTGCCCGCGTAGAAGTCGGCGCCGTACGTGCCGACCGGCTCGGCGCCGCGCGGCTGCACGATCTCGAAGACGAGCCGTGCTTCGGTTGTGAACTCCCCCAGTTGTACGGGCTGTACGACGTCCTCCGGCCGGGCGTCCCACTCGTCGACGCGGATGCCCAGCAGCGGGGCCAGCGGTCCGGGCACGTCGGCCAGGAAGGCGCGGTCGTGTTCGTCGGAGCGGGCGGTGAGGAAGGTGGCCAGGACGCTGCCGCCGCGCCGGGCCACCGCCTCCAGACGCTCGGCGAGGTCACCCTTGACCAGATGCAGCACGGGGGCGAGGACCACGTCGTACGGGGTGAGGTCGACGGTGACCGGGACGACGTCCACGTCCGCGCCGGCCTCGCGGGCGGCCCGGTAGTAGGCGTGCACCACGTCCTGGTAGCGGACCAGCCGGGAGGGCCCGTCGGAGATCTCCAGCGCCCACCAGCTGTCCCAGTCGAAGAGCAGCGCGGTACGGGACGGGGTGCGGGCGCCGAGCGAGGCGTCGCCGAAGTCGGACAGCTCCCGTCCCAGGGCGGCGACTTCGCGGAAGACGCGGGTGTCGTCGCGGTCGGCGTGACCGATGACCGCGCCGTGGTACTTCTCGCAGGCGCCGCGTGAGGCCCGCATCTGGAAGTAGAGGGCGGCGTCGGCTCCATGGGCGACGGCCTGCCAGGTGGCGAGGCGGAGTTCGCCGGGGCGCCTGAGGGGGTTCACGTCGCGGCAGGCGGTGGTGGACGGGGTCTGCTCCATGAGCCAGAAGGGGGCGCCGTCCTTCAGGCCGCGCATCAGGTCGTGGCCGAGGGCCGGACGGGTGGGCGGGGCGTCGAGTGGCGGGTAGCTGTCCCAGGAGGCGAAGTCGAGGTGGGGCGCCCAGCGGTGGTAGTCGAGCGGGCGGTAGGCGCCCATGAAGTTGGTGGTGACGGGGGTGCCCTGGTCGTGGGCGCGGATGGCCTCCTTCTCGGCGGTGAAGCAGCCGAGCAGGGCGTCGGTCATGAAGCGCTGGTAGTCGAGGGTGATGCCCTGGAAGGCGGTGTGGTCGGGGCCGCGCCAGTGCTCGGTGAGCGCGCTCGGCGGTTCGATCTGGTCGAAGTCGGTGTAGCGGTGCGACCAGAAGGTGGTCCACCAGGCGTCGTTGAGGGCGTCCAGGGTGCCGTGCCGTTCGCGCAGCCAGCCGCGGAAGGCCTCGGCGCACAGGTCGCAGTAACAGGCGCCGCCGTACTCGTTGTTGATGTGCCAGGCGAGCAACGCCGGGTGTTCGGCGTACCGTTCGGCGAGGCGTCCGGCCAGCTCGGTGGCGAGGCGGCGGTAGGCGGGTGAGCTGGGGCAGAAGTTGTGCCGCTGGCCGTAGCGGTGGCGGCGGCCCTCGAAGTCGGTGCGGTTGACCTCGGGGTACTTCTTGGCGAGCCAGGGCGGGAGCGCGGCGGTGCCGGTGGCGAGGCAGACGCCCCGGCCCTCGGCGGCCGCGCGCTCCAGGATGCGATCCAGGACGGTGAAGTCGTAGGTGTCCTCGTCGGGTTGGGTGAGCGACCAGGAGAAGACACCGACGGTGAGGGTGTCGATGCCGGCGTCGGTGAACAGGCGGTGGTCCTCGTCCCACACCTCCTCGGGCCACTGCTCGGGGTTGTAGTCGCCGCCGTAAGAGATCTTGGGGGTCATACGGTGAAGTCCTTCTGGGTCTCGGCGATCACCGGGCGGCCGGCGTGCAGCAGGGAGAGCAGCAGCGGGGCCGCGAGCAGGGCGGGCAGGGCCTCGGTCAGCAGCGCGGTCAGGCCGCCGGTCAGGACGAGCAGGGAGGCCGCGGCGAGGGTGGCGCGGCCGTGCCGGATCAGGAAGTACCCGGCCAGGCGGGCGGTGTCACGAGTACGGAAGGCGAACAGGGAGGTGAGGACGAGCGCGTGCGCGCCCCAGAGGAGGGCGGCGAAGCCGATGGCCGCGAGGAGCACCGCCCACCAGCCCGGCAGGCCGGTGGCGGCGAAGTGGGTGAGGGTGAACGCGATGACGGTCAGCCACGCGAGGAGTGGCGTCCACAGCTTCAGGGCGGGCACGGCGTTGAGCCGCCAGCCGCGCAGGTAGACACGGGCCGGGTGGAGTTCGGTGAGGTCGCGGCTGCGGTGGTGGAGGGCGTAGACCGCGGCGGAAAGGGCCGGGCCCAGCGGCAGCAGGCAGGCCGCGGCGAGCGGCAGGTTGGCCGGGTCCGTGCCGAGGAAGAGCAGGCCGGCCAGGCCGGGGGCGGCGGTTGCCAGGAGCAGGAGCTCGGTGACGAGGAGGGTGTGCAGGAGGGCGGCGGCGCGGGAGAGGGTTCCGGTGCCGAAGTCGGTCGTACGGACGGTGCTGCTCATGACGCTGCCTCCTCCGGCCCCGGCTCGGCGCCCAGCAACCGGCGTTCGTCCCACCAGGGCGGGGTCTCGTCCTCGACCGGGGACAGCTCCACGAGGGTGATCTCGTGGCGGGCCAGGGTGAGGTGCAGGTCGGCGCGGCCGTCCTCCAGGGGGAGCCGCCGGTGGGTGCGGGCGGGCTCGGACGCCTCGTGCAGGACGGTGAGCTGGCCGGGCTTGGGTGAGCGTGGGCTGCCCATGCGGCGCCAGGCGGTGTACGCGTTGCCGTGCTCCTCGTCCACGGTGGACCGGCGCACGAAGGCCTCGCCGCGCGGCCGGGTGCCGACCGGGACGGAGAGGCGCAGGGTGTGGCGGTCCGTGGGGTCGGCGGGGTCGGCGGGCGCCCAGGCGAGGACGGTCACCCGGCCGTCGCCGTGCCGGGTGACCAGGTGGTCGCCGCCGCGGGCGAGCAGTTCGGAGCCCATCCGGGCCATGAACGCGTACAGGTGGTACGTCGGCTTGCGCACCTGCCGGTGGGTGAGCAGGCCGAAGCCGCCGTGGAAGAGGGCGGTGGGAATGCCGACCTCCTCGAACATGTCGCTGAACGTCCAGTACGAGAAGGAGTCGGCGTGCTCGGCGCCGCCCGCGACGACCGGGGCGAGGTAGGCCGCGTGGAAGGCCGTGTCGTGAACCGGGTTGTCGGGGCGGTAGGAGGAGTTGAACTCGGTGATGTGGACGGGTAGTTCGGCGAATTTCGTGCCCTTGAGCTGCCGTCTCGGCGTGGCGAACTGGTCTAGGAGGCTCTCGGCCGGTGCGAGGGTCTGGTGGACGCCGAAGGGGACGTGCTGGGCGGGCCCTGAGCTGTAGGCGTGGCGGGAGACGAAGTCGACGGGGACGTCGCGGAGTTCGGCGAACTCGGCGAAGCGGACCAGCCACTCGTCGGCGCCGGGTGAAATCGCCGGGCCGCCCACCTGGAGGCCCGCGTCCACCTCCTTCACGGCGTGCGCGGTCACCTCGTACAGCCGGTGGTACGCCGCCTCGTCCGCGCCCTGCCAGAAGTCGGGCAGGTTGGGTTCGTTCCACACCTCGATGGGCCAGGTGCGAACCTCGTCGAGGCCGTAGCGGTCGACGAGGTGGACGAGGGTGGCGCGGACGAGGGCGGCCCACTCCTTGTGGGAGCGGGGCGGGGTGACGTTGCCCCGCCACCAGAAGATCGTCTGGTCGCCGGAGGCCAACCCGTCGGGCATGAAGCCGAGTTCGAGGAAGGGGCGGATGCCGAGGCCGAGGTAGGCGTCGACGACCTGGTCGACGTAGGTGAAGGCGTGGTGGACGTGCCGGGCGCCCTCCCACTCGTAGGGGCGGTGCACGCCCATGCCGTCGCTGAGCAGGCCGTGGCCGCGGATGTGCCGGAAGCCGATCTCGCGCTGGAGCAGGGCGAGGGAGTCCTGGTAGTCGCGGCGCAGGGCGAGTTCGATGCGGCCGGTGCCGACGCAGTGGCGCCAGGCGTCGGAGAGCCGGCCGGTCGCGGCGGCGGGGACGCGGATCACCCGTTCTCCTTCTTGAACCGCTCGTACGCCTTGTTGTGCAGGTCGACGAGCTGCTGCATGTTCTTCGACTTCAACTCGGTGACGTAGGCGTCCCATTCGGAGACCGGGCGCTTGCCGAGGACGAACTTGAGCGTGTTCTGGATGGCGTAGTCCTTCAGCGGGGTGTCCCAGAGCGTCGCCTGCTCCTGCTCGAAGGACTGGAGCGGGTGGGCCGGGTCGACGGGCAGTTCCTTACGCTGGGACATGACGTCCTGGAACTTCTTCTCGTCCGGGCCGAAGGAGGAGGAGACCAGCTTCCAGCTGCCGCCGTAGGTGAAGACACCGTTGAAGAAGCCGAAGTCCTTCTGGAGGTCCTTCGGGGCGTCCGGATCGGAGCCCATCAGGCTGATGCCGGGCTTCAGTTGGTAGGTGTCACCGGACTCGGTGTACGTGACGCCCTTGACGCCCCACTTGCAGAGCTCCTGGCCCTCGTCCGAGTACCAGAGCCAGTCCACGAACTGCATCATCGCGACGAAGGTGTCGCTCTTGAGGGCCTTGCTGGAGATCATGACGCCGTTCTCCAGCCGGATTCCGCTCAGCAGGATCGGGCCGGCCGGCCCGAGGGGCACCGGGATCATCTCGATCGTGGCGCCCTTGACCTGCTTGTTCAGGTTGTAGCGGTAGTTCTGCACCAGCTCCTGCGGATTGGCACTGATCACATAGGACTTCTCGCCCAGCAGCTTCTGCACGGCCTGGTCGTCCTGCTGCGTGAAGCTCTCCGGGTCCAGCAGCTTCTCGGCGACGAGTTTCCTCATGAACTCGACCATCTGGCGGTAGCTGTCGGTCGCGGCGGTGAAGACGAACTTCTGGGCCTTGGTGTCGAAGCTGATGTTGTCGTAATTCCAGCCCGCCTTCACGCCGTACGCCTGGCCGAGGTAGCCGAACAACGCGCCGCACGGGAAGGGGGTGTTGGTGCTCCAGCGGTCGGTCCAGGGGTACTTGTCGGGGTACTCCGCCTTGAGCGCCTTGAGGACGTCGTACACCTCGTCCCAGGTGGTCGGCAGGGTAAGGCCGTGCTTGCCGAGGATGTCGGTGCGGAAGGACAGCGAGTAGCCGGACTTGGGCCTCTCGTGCAGGCCGGGCAGCAGGTAGTACTTGCCGTCGGACTGGCGGATGGAGTCGAGCTCGGGCTCCAGTCTCCATTTCTTGACCTTGGCCTGGAAGTTGGGCATCAGGTGCACGTACTCACTGACCGGGAGGATCGCGCCGGACGACACGAACGCGACCTCGGCGGGGTGGTACGTCTTGGGGATCAGGAAGGGGGCGTCACCCGCGCCGATGAGGACGCTGCGCTTCTTCTCGTAGTCCGCCAGCGGGACGTCGAGCGGCTTCAGGGTGATCCCGGTGCGCTGGGTGACCTCCTTCCAGAACAGCCAGCTGCTCTTGAGGGGGTAGACCGGGTTGTCGTTGTGGAGCATCGAGAAGGACAGCGGCTTCGCGGCCTTGAACCGCTGCCCGGCCCGGTACTCCTTCATCGCGCCGTTCTGCTTCTTCGACAGGTCCTTGCCGTCCCCGCCGTCGTCACCACTGCCGCACCCGGTGAGAGTGGCCAGGCCTATGAAGCCGGCGGCGGCCAGGATCTGACGCCGCGACAGCTCTCCCGCGTTCTTCACGGAGACTCCTTTGTTCCGTAGGTGAGATGAGGGCCGTCAGCCCTTGACCGCGCCGAGCATCACGCCCGAGACGAAGTAGCGCTGGACGAACGGGTACACGCAGAGGATCGGCAGGGCGGTGAGGACGATGGTGACCGCCTGGATGCTCGCGCCCACCTGGCTGAGCTGCTCGGTGGTGGCTCCGGCGTTGCCGCCGCCGGTGGCGCCCGCGATGAGGTTGCGCAGATAGACAGTGACCGGCATCAGGTCCGTGCTGTCCATGTAGAGGAAGGCGCTGAACCAGGAGTTCCAGAAGGACACCGAGTAGAAGAGCACCATCGTCGCGACGACCGCCTTGGACAGCGGCAGCACGATCCTGAGGAGGACGCCGTAGGTGCTCAGTCCGTCGATCTGCGCGGCCTCCTCCAGTTCGGTCGGCAGGCTTTCGAAGAAGGCCTTCATCACCAGCAGGTTGAAGACACTGATCGCGTTGGGCAGCGCGATCGCCCAGACGCTGTTCTTCAGGCCGAGGCTGGTGATCAGCACGTAGTTGGGGATCAGACCGCCGGTGAAGAACATGGTGAAGACCGCGATGCCGATGAGCGTGGTGCGGCCCCTGAGGTGCCTCTTCGACAGGACGTAGGCGTAACAGGTCGTCAGAACCATGGCCACGGCCGTCGACACGACCGTGTACAGCACGGTGTTGCCGTAGTTCCGCCAGAACATGGAGTCCTGGAACACGATCTTGTACGTGGTGAGGTTGAACCCCTTGGGCCACAGCGTCACTTCACCGGCCCGGATCTGGCGCTCACCGCTGAAGGACCGCGCGACGATGTTGAGAAAGGGGTACAGGGTCACGATGACGACGAGAGAGAGGACCACCCCGTTGACGCCCTGGAAGACCCGGTACGAACGGCTCGGCTTCACCACAGGCTGGTCCCCACTGTGCGGCGCGAGAGCTGGTTGGCGGAGGTGATCAGCACCAGCCCGATGACCGCCTCGAACAGGCCGATGGCGGCGGCGTAGCTGAAGCTGTTCGACTCCACACCGGCCCGGTAGACGTACGTCGAGATCACATCGGCGGTCGGATAGGTCAGCGGGTTGTACAGCAGCAGCACCTTCTCGAAGCCGACCGCCATGAACGTGCCGATGTTGAGGATCAGCAGCGTGATCATGGTGGGGCGGATGCCGGGCAGGGTGACGTGCCAGATCTGCTGCCAGCGGTTGGCGCCGTCGATGCGCGCGGCCTCGTACAGGTCCTCGTCGATCGTGGTGAGCGCGGCGAGGTAGAGGATCGTGCCCCAGCCGGCGGTCTGCCAGACCTCGGAACCGACGTAGATCGTGCGGAACCACTCCGGTTCCTGGATGAAGCGGATCGGATCGTGGCCGAACCAGCCGAGGGCGTGGTTGACCGGGCCGTCCGTGGCGAGTATCTGCATCGTGATGCCGGCGACGATCACGATCGACAGGAAGTGCGGCAGGTACGACACCGACTGCACGAACCGTTTCAGGGAGTGCCGGCGCACCTCGTTCAGCAGCAGCGCGAGCACGATCGGGATCGGGAAGCAGAAGACGAGCGTGAGCCCGCCGAGCCACAGGGTGTTGCGGAACACCTGCCAGAAGGTCGGGTCGCTGAGGAACATGCGCACATAGCGCAGGCCCACCCACTGCTCGCCGAACATCGAGCCGCCCGGCTCGAAGCGCCGGAAGGCGATCACGTTGCCGATCATCGGCAGATAGCGGAAGACCAGGAAGAACAGCAGCGGCAGGACGGCCAGTGAGTACAGCTGCCAGTCCCGGCGCAGAGGGCGCCGTCGGCCGCGGTGGACCGCGGGGCGGGGTTCCGGCTTCGTCCGGGGTGGACCCTGGGTGCCGGGGGGTGGAGCTGATGTGGTGGTGCTCATGCTCGGGCCTCCCGGAGGACGGATGAACCGAAACTTTCGAGCTCTTACCGGTAACTTCGCGGCAACTTAAGGGCACCCAGAAACCGCTGTCAATGGGTGTTGCGGGGATCTCTTGAGGCGCCGGTGGGGCGTTGGGATACGCAAGCGACTGGGTATGACACCCGGTGAGTTCCTTTTTCCGTCGCAAGTTTCCGCATTCCGACCGACTCCTGCGAGGTACCGTGCCCGCGTTCGACCTGCCGTTGAGGGAGCTGGAAGACCACCGGCCCGACCTCCAGGAGCCCCCGGACTTCGAGGAGTTCTGGCACGCCACCCTGAAGGAGGCCGCCCAGCCGGAGCCGTTGGTGTCGGTGCGGCCGGTGGAGAACGGCCTGCGCCTGACGGACAGTTGGGACGTCACGTTCCGCGGCTTCGCCGGTGACCCGGTGCGCGCCTGGTTCAGCCGGCCGGCCGGAGTGCGCGAGCCGCTCCCGGCGGTCGTCGAGTACGCCGGCTACGGGCGCGGCCGCGGCCTCCCGCACGAGCGGCTGACCTGGGTGAACGCCGGGTACGCGCATCTGCTGATGGACAACCGCGGTCAGGGTGACCAGTACGGCAACGGCGGCGACACCCCCGACCCGCACGCCTGCGCGCCCGGCGGACCCGGCCCGGCCGCACGGGGCCTGCTCTCCCCGCACGACCACCACTACCGGCGGCTCATCACGGACGCGGTGCGCGCGGTCGCCGCGGCCCGTGTCCTGCCCGCCGTCGACGCCTCACGCACCGCCGCCGTCGGCAACAGCCAGGGCGGCGGACTCGCCCTGGCCGTCGCCGGACTGGTCCCCGACCTGGCCGCCGCCGTCGTCACCGCCCCGCTGCTGTGCGGCATCCGGCGTGCCCTGGACCTCACCGACGCGGGCCCCTACGGCGAGATCGCCGCGTACCTCTCCGTCCACCGCGGCGCCGAACAGGCCGCCCACCGCACCCTGTCCTACCTGGAGGGCATCTCCTTCGCCCGCCGCGCCCACGCCCCGGCCCACTTCGGCGTCGGTCTGCGCGACACGGTCTGCCCGCCGAGCGGGGCGTACGCGGCCTTCAACCGCTACGGCGAACTGACCGCCACGACCCCGGGCAAGGAGATCCACGCCTACCCCTACAACGGCCACGAGGGCGGTGACGCGTTCCAGGTCCGGCGCCAACTGAGCTGGCTGCGTGAGGTGTTCGAGAGCTGAAGGCGACGCGAGAACGGAAAACGATCACGGGCCCGGTGGGCATACGACTCCTGCCCACCGGACCCGCTCCGAACGGCCGAACGGTCGAACGCGCTAACCGACCCGACAGGGCAGGCTCGTGGCCGGATCACCGCCGGAGCCGGTGACCACGTAACCGAAGGTCGTACTCTTCCCTGGATCCAACGACCCGTTCCAGCCGGCGTTGTGAACCATCACGTCCTGACCTGTGTACGTCGCGCTGCCGCTCCACAGGCTGTCGACCTTCTGGCCGCTGGGCAGCGTCCAGTTGACCATCCAGCCGAGCATCGGGACGGTGCCCGAGTTGGTGACGGTCACCTCGGACTGGTAGCCGCCGTTCCAGCTGCCGGTCGTCTTGCGGGTGGCGGTGCAGGCGCCGGGCGGAGGCTCGGTCGGGGGGTTGCCCGGGTCGTGGATCCCGGTCACCTCGCCGTTGCCGCCGTCGAAGACGATGTCGGAGCAGGAGTAGAACGTCTCCTGGCTGTCGGAGCGCTGCCACACCATGTAGATGATGTGCCGCCCCGACTTGTTCGCGGGCAGCTTGCCCGTCCAGGCGTAGTTGGCCTCGACCGTGCCCGGGCTGCCGTTGAGCGGCGGGTGGTCGACGCTCAGGAAGGGCTGGGCCTCCATGTCGTTCCAGGTGAGCGTCTTCTTGGGGTCGAAGCCGTCCTTGGTGACGTACACGTAGAACCAACCCGGGTGCGCGGCCCAGGCGTTGTACGAGAAGTCGACCGTCGCACCCGAGGTGAGGTGGGTGAGCGGCCAGTCGTCGCGGGCCGCGTTGAAGCCCGTGAAGTTGGTGTTGCCGCCACTGCACAGCTCGCCGTCCGGCACGAAGCCGCGGGTGCGGCCCCCGCCGTCCGAGCGCAGCACGGAGAACCAGTTGTAGAACGGCGTGGTCCCGCTGACCTGTTGCGCCGCTTTGCAGGCCTGGTTGACCGGCTTGATCTCGCCGGTGTCGGTGAGGGCGTCCTGCCAGCACAGGAAGGTGCGGCTGCCGGGCTTCATCGGGGTGCCGTGGGCCTCCGCCTTGCCGCCCGCCGTGACGATCAGCCCGAGGGCCGGGATCGTGGTGAGCAGGGCCAGCAGGACGAGGAGCAGGGCACCGCGGGAGCTGCGATGCGGTAATCGCGGGATTCCGGGGGGAGTTGCGGTTGTTCTTGCCATAGGCATGACAGAGATACGTCCCTTCGCTCGGCGGTCGGGAGGAACGTGCGGATGGGGGTGACGGGGAGGTGGGGGCGGTTCCCCGGCGGGTTCCGGTCCACCGTTGTGGGAGCGCTCCCACCTCACCTTCTGCGGAAGGTAGCGCTGAGCGCCGCAGTTGTAAACGGCCGGCGCACAAGGGCGTGGTCGAAGGGGCTTGAGTCGTTGTCGGTGGCGGGTCGTAGGGTGCGGGCATGACGGTGGTGTTCGACATGCACGACGGGCTGGCCAGGGCGTTGCGGGGACGGGCCGAGGCCTGGGATTTCCTGCGTGCCTTCGCCGCGCACTGGACGCGGCCGCTGGAACCGGGGGACGGCTGGAGCGCGGAGGCCGTGGCCGGGGCCGAGCGGCGGCTGGGGGTCGCTCTGCCGGCCGCGCTGCGGGAGGCGTACGTGCTGTTCGGCCGCCGTACCGACCTGACGAGCAACCACGACACCCTGCTCGGCCCGGACGAGCTGTACGTGTCCGACGGTGCGCTGGTGTACCGGGTGGAGAACCAGGGGTGCGCCTTCTGGGGCGTCGCGCTGGAGGACCTGGAGCGCGCGGACCCCGGCACACTGATACGCCCCGACCTCGCGGACAAGTCGCAGGAGCGCTGGGAGCCGTGGGAGCCCAGTCTGTCGGCCGCCTGCGTCTCGATGGTCATGTCGGAGACGGTGCTGCGGGACGACGGGCTCACCGATCACGGCGAGGTGGCGGAGGGCGAGCTCGACCTGGTGGGGATATTGCGCCGCCTGCCCGACATCGGGCCGGAGTTGCGCTGGTTCAGCGGTCCGGACGTCCTGGTGCGTGAGGTGGAGGGCGGCTTCCTCGACGTGCGGGCCCGCACCGAGGAGGCGCTGGACGCGGTGCGGGAGGCGATACCGGCGGACTGGCTGAACGGCTGAGCGGCTGAGGGGGGTTCAGTCCCGCGGCTTACCGCAGGGAGACCCTGGGGCTCCACGTCAGGGTGTCCGGGGCCTCCTCCCCCATCGTCGGCAGCTCGACCGTGAACTCCGTGCGGCCCGGCTCGCTTCGTACGTCGATGCGGCCGCCGTGCGCCGCCGTGATCGCCGCGGCGATGGCGAGGCCCAGGCCGGAGCCGTCCGGGGTGTCGTGAGAGCGGGCGCGGGAGGTGTCGGCGCGGGTGAAGCGTTCGAAGACCGTGGGGAGGAGGTCGGGCGGGATACCCGGGCCGTCGTCCCGGACGCGGATGACGCACAGGCCTCCCCCGGACTCCACGCCGACGATCACCGTCGTGCCCGGCGGTGTGTGCGTCCGCGCGTTGGCCAGCAGGTTGGCCACCACCTGGTGCAGCCGTGCCTCGTCGCCGACGACCAGCGGGGGCGTGTCGAGGGGCAGTTCGAGGCGCCAGTCGTGGTCGCCGCCCGCGACCCGCGCGTCCCACACCGCCTCGGCGACCAGCGCCGCGAGGTCCACCTCAGCCGCCGCCAAGGCCCGCCCCTCGTCGAGCCGGGCGAGCAGCAGGAGGCCCTCGACCAGGACCGTCATGCGTGCCGACTCCGCGGAGACCCGGCGCCAGGCGAGGACGGGTTCGATCAGGCCGGGGCCGCGGTTCATGAGTTCGGCGTATCCGGCGATGGAGGCGAGCGGGGTGCGCAGTTCGTGGCTGGCGTCGGCGAGGAAGCGGCGCATGCGCTCCTCGCTGCGGCGCACCCGCTCCTCGCCGCGCTGCCGTTCGGCGAGCGAGGACTCCATGTGGTCGATCATGCGGTTGAGGGCAGCTCCGACCTGACCGGCCTCGGTGCCGGGGTCGGTGTCGCGTTCGGGCACGCGGGTCAGCCCGCCGGCGGCGCCGGACAGCGGCGCGCGCGAGACCTCGACGGCGGTGGCGACGACCCGGCCGAGGGGGCGCAGTTGTCGTCGTACGACCACGGCGCACACACAGCCCGCGACGGCCAGCCCGACTCCCGCGACGGCCGCCTCGACGACCACCAGCCCCCTGACCATGTCCTGCACGTCGCCCATCGGCAGCCCGGCCAGGACGCGCACGCCGTCGTCGTCGAGCGCGGTGACCCGGTAGGTACCCAGGCCGGGCACCGTCCGGGTGTGCGGCGCGCCGTCGGTCCCGGTGCCGTCGAGCGCCGCACGCTGGGCGGTGGTCAGGTCGCGCGGCGGCGCGTCCTGGCGGACGAGGGCCGCGGCCAGGACGGCGCCGTGGCCGTCGAGGCGTGCGGCGAGCAGACCGGCCGGGTGCCCGTTGCCGTCGAGGAAGCCGAGGGCCGTCTCGTCGCCGGGGTGCAGCGCGGCCTCGCCCAGGCCGCGTCGGGCGGCCTCGGTGACCCGGCCGTCGAGGTCGCCGAGAAGATGGGCGCGCTGAACGAACACGGTGATGAGCGCCATCGCCGCGCACACGGCGACGAGGGCGGCGCCGATGAGGACGAGGAGGCGGGTGCGCAGGGTGCGGCCGCGCGGGCGAGGGGTCATCTCCCGTCCTCCACGGGCCGGGTGACGTTCCTCCAGCCACACGCGGTGTGGTTCAAGGTCATCTCCCGTCCTCCACAGGCCGGGTGACGTTCCTCCGGCCACACGCGGTGTGGTTCAAGGTCATCTCCCGTCCTCCACAGGCCGGGTGACGTTCCTCCGGCCACGCGCGGTGTGGTTCACCGGCGCCCGGCTTGTGCGGGTCCTCCGGCGCGTCCGGGCCTTGCGCAGCACCTGACGGGGGGTCGGTGAGCACGGGCTCGTCGTCGACGATCGGCACGCGGACGCCGCCGGTTCGGGACGCGGAGGTGGCGGTCATGTCTCGATACTGTCCCGGCGGGCTGGGGGAATCCTGTGTTCAACCTGAGCCGCAGCCGTGCGTTCGGCCGCCCGACCTGCGGGATCGGTCAACTTAACGGGTTGAAGCCGATATTGGCGCTGCCGGTTCGTCCGCCGCGCTGATAGCCTCCCGCAGCATGCTGGTGCGACTGCGGTGAGGGGGAGCCGTGGCTCTGAACGATGCCTTGCTGGCCATCGGCAGTGCCGGTGGGGTCGTGGCGCTGGCCTCGGCAGCCGGGGCGTACATCCGTCATCGCCGGGAAAGACGGCGGGGGGAGCAGTGGGGCCCTCCGACCAGCGGCTGGACTGCCGAAGCGGCCCCGCCTGACGATCCGCCGTCCAGCAGCACGCCTCCCGGCCCTCCGCTGGACGACGACGACTGGGACGACGGTCCCGAAGGCGACAGCAATGGAGTGGGAGCCTGACGGGAAGGCCGGTGTCTCACTGTGGGTGATATCGCCAAGGGGGTCCTCGGCGGGGCCTGGGCCTTGCTGGTCGGGTGGATCGTCCCGACCGCGCTCAACCTCTCCGTGTTCCTGTTGGTGGTCGCCCAGGGTCGGGAGAGCCTCGGCCCGATCGAACGGATCTGGCCGGGGACACGGCCGAGCATGTCGTTGGTACTGCTCGTGGGCTCCGTCCTCGCCGGTCTGGTGCTCCACGCCCTGCAGAACACCCTGTACCGGCTTCTGGAGGGCTACGTGCTGTGGCCGGCCCGGCTCGCCGCCCTCGGACGCGGGCGGCGACTGCGGGCCAAGCACGATCTGCGCGATCGCGCGGCCCTGCTGCGTCTGGAGCGACGGGAACAGGAGGGCCGCCTGCGTCCGGAAGCCGCGGCCGAGCTGGCGCGTCTGCGCGAGGATCCGCGCACGGCACGGCTCGCCCACCCGGACCGGGGGCGCACGGCGGCGCAGCGGGCCATGCTGCAGGAGAGGCTGGCCCGGTATCCCGTGAGCGACGAGCAGATCGCCCCGACCCGGCTGGGCAACGCGATCCGGAGGTTCGAGGAGTACGGATACGACCGGTTCCGGCTCGACACGCAGGTGATGTGGCACGAGTTGACGGGTGCCGCACCGGATGCGGTCGGACGCCAGGTGGAACTCGCCCGGACCCGGGTCGACTTCTTCGTCGCCCTGTTCTACGGACACGGTGTCGTCGCTCTTTCGGCCCTCGTCGGGCTCCTGGCTCCCCGTCCGCAACCGGGTCTTCAGGTGGCCTCGGCCGCCGTCCTGGTCGCCCTGATGCCGGTGTGGTACTGGTCGGCGGTGACGGCCACCGACGAATGGGCGGCGGCCGTCCGGGCTCTGGTCAACCTGGGCCGCAAGCCGCTGGCCGAGTCGCTCGGTTACAGCCTGCCTCCGGCTCTGGAGGACGAGCGCACCATGTGGACCATGGTCTGCCGACTGTCCCGGCTTCCCTACCACGAACGCGCCTCCGCGCTGGACCCGTACCGCGCCCGCCCGCCGGACGAGGCCACCCGCCCTCAGTGAACGCGCCGGGCCACCGGGCCGCTCACGGCGAAGGGCCGCACCCCCGTCACCGGGATGCGGCCCTCGACTGCCCTGCCCTACCGCTTACTTGCGGAGCAGGCTGCGCAGCACGTACTGCATGATGCCGCCGTTGCGGTAGTAGTCCGCCTCGCCGGGGGTGTCGATGCGGACGACCGCGTCGAACTCGACGCCCGTGTCGGTGGTGACCTTCACCGTGCGCGGGGTGGTGCCGTTGTTCAGTTCCTCGACGCCGGTGAAGGAGAAGGTCTCCTCGCCGGTCAGGCCGAGGGTCGCGGCGGACTGGCCCTCCGGGAACTGGAGCGGCAGGACGCCCATGCCGATGAGGTTGGAGCGGTGGATGCGCTCGTACGACTCGGCGATGACGGCCTTGACGCCGAGGAGCGCGGTGCCCTTGGCGGCCCAGTCGCGGGACGAGCCGGAGCCGTACTCCTTGCCGGCCAGGATGGCCAGCGGGATGCCCTGCTCGATGTAGTTGCGGGAGGCGTCGTAGATGAACGACACCGGACCGCCGTCCTGGGTGAAGTCGCGGGTGTAGCCGCCTTCCGTGCCCGACGCGATCTGGTTGCGCAGGCGGATGTTGGCGAACGTACCGCGGATCATGACCTCGTGGTTGCCACGGCGGGAGCCGTAGGAGTTGAAGTCACGACGCTCCACACCGTGCTCGGTGAGGTACTTGCCCGCCGGGGTGTCGGCCTTGATGGCACCGGCCGGGGAGATGTGGTCGGTGGTGACCGAGTCGCCCAGCTTGGCGAGCACGCGGGCACCGGTGATGTCGCTGACCGGGGACGGCTCGTGGGCCATGCCCTCGAAGTACGGGGGCTTGCGGACGTACGTCGACTCCGCGTCCCACTCGAAGGTGTTGCCGGTCGGGATCGGCAGCGCCTGCCACTGGGCGTCGCCCGCGAAGACGTCGGCGTAGGACTTGTTGAACATGTCCTCGCCGATGGCGTTCGCCACGACGTCGTTGACCTCGGCCTCGGAGGGCCAGATGTCGGCCAGGAAGACCGGCTTGCCGTCCTGGTCGACACCCAGGGCGTCCTTGGTGATGTCCACCTTCATGGAGCCGGCGAGGGCGTACGCGACGACCAGCGGCGGGGACGCCAGGTAGTTCATCTTGACGTCGGGGTTGATACGGCCCTCGAAGTTCCGGTTGCCGGAGAGGACCGAGGTGACCGCGAGGTCGTGGTCGTTGACGGCCTGGGAGACCTCCTCCGGCAGCGGGCCGGAGTTGCCGATGCAGGTGGTGCAGCCGTAGCCGACGAGGTTGAAGCCGACCTTGTCGAGGTACGGGGTCAGGCCCGCCTTGTCGAAGTAGTCGGTGACGACCTTCGAGCCCGGGGCGAGGGTGGTCTTGACCCACGGCTTGCGGGTCAGGCCCTTCTCCACGGCCTTCTTCGCGACGAGCGCGGCGGCGACCATGACGTACGGGTTCGAGGTGTTGGTGCAGGAGGTGATGGCCGCGACCGTCACCGCACCGTGGTCGATCTCGTACGTCGAGCCGTCGGGGGCGGTCACGGTGACCGGGTTGGACGGGGCGCCGTTCGGGATCGACGAGGGCGCGTCGGAGCTCGGGAAGGACTCCTTGCTCGCCTCGTACTCGTCGCTGACGTAGGCGCGGACGTCCTGCTTGAACTGCTCGGCGGCGTTCGCGAGGACGATGCGGTCCTGCGGGCGCTTCGGGCCGGCGATGGAGGGGACGACCGTGGACAGGTCGAGCTCGAGCTTCTCGGAGAAGTCCGGCTCCGCCGTCGGGTCCAGCCAGAGGCCCTGCTGCTTGGCGTACGCCTCGACGAGCGCGAGCTGCTGCTCGGAGCGGCCGGTCAGCTTGAGGTAGTTGATCGTTTCCGCATCGATCGGGAAGATCGCGGCGGTGGAGCCGAACTCCGGCGACATGTTGCCGATGGTGGCGCGGTTGGCGAGGGAGGTGGCGGCGACGCCCTCGCCGTAGAACTCGACGAACTTGCCGACGACGCCGTGCTTGCGGAGCATCTCGGTGATGGTCAGCACGAGGTCGGTGGCGGTGGTGCCCGGCTTCAGCTCACCGGTCAGCTTGAAGCCGACGACGCGCGGGATGAGCATGGAGACCGGCTGGCCGAGCATCGCGGCCTCGGCCTCGATGCCGCCGACGCCCCAGCCCAGCACACCGAGGCCGTTGACCATGGTGGTGTGCGAGTCGGTGCCGACGAGGGTGTCGGGGTAGGCCTGCCCATTGCGGACCATGACCGTACGCGCCAGGTGCTCGATGTTCACCTGGTGGACGATGCCGGTGCCGGGGGGTACGACCTTGAACTCGTCGAAGGCGGTCTGGCCCCAGCGCAGGAACTGGTAGCGCTCCTTGTTGCGGCCGTACTCCAGCTCGACGTTCTGCGCGAAGGCGTCGTTCGTGCCGAACTTGTCGGCGATGACGGAGTGGTCGATGACCAGCTCGGCCGGGGCCAGCGGGTTGATCTTCGCGGGGTCGCCGCCGAGCTCCTTGACGGCCTCGCGCATGGTGGCGAGGTCGACGACACAGGGAACGCCGGTGAAGTCCTGCATGATCACACGGGCCGGCGTGAACTGGATCTCCTGGCTGGGCTGGGCCTGCGAGTCCCAGCTGCCGAGGGCGCGGATGTGGTCGGCGGTGATGTTCGCGCCGTCCTCCGTGCGGAGCAGGTTCTCCAGCAGGACCTTGAGGCTGTAAGGGAGTCGGGCCGAGCCCTCCACCTTGTCCAGGCGGAAGATCTCGTACGACTCGTCGCCCACCTGCAGCGTGCTACGGGCGTCGAAGCTGTTCGCCGACACGACGGTCTCCTTCATTGATGTGCGCGTACCACCGCATCCTGCCGCCACGCAGGCTTGGCCGATCCGCTAAGGTAAGGCTAAGTTAGGTAACCCTTACCGTTCTGGCGGCTGCGGTGCGCCTCGGCAGATATCTCGATGTCGAGATAACTCTAGTACATGGGGGCGGACTGGTCATGCCCGGGCCTCGCCGAACCGTGCCCGATGCCGGAAGATCTCCCCATGAATCTCGACCCCGCACTGATCGGCCACTGGAGCAGCACCCCCTTCGACATCGGCGTGATGGAGACGTCCGGGATCGAGCTCCGCGCGGACGGAAGCGGCAGCGGGACGGTGGCCAACGCGGCCGGCGACGACACCGGGGAGTTCCACTGGGGGTGTCCGGAGGCGGGGGTCCTGGAGTTGCGCGACGGTGGTGACGTGACGCGGCACCGCTACTCCGTCGGACCCGTCGTGCCGCCGTACGCGACCGAGGTCGTGACGACGGTCACTTTCGAGGAAGTCGTGCTGTACGCCCATCAGTTCGTGAAGTGGGGGTAGCCGACCAGGGAGGGCACGTACGCCGAGCTCTTCGAAAGGAGGCACGATGCCCCTCACGTTCCGCAAGAGCTTCCGCATCCTCCCCGGGGTGCGCCTGAACATCAACAAGCGCTCCTGGTCCATCACCACCGGCGGAAAGAACGGACCGCGCCACACCCGCAGCAGCACGGGACGTCGTACGACATCGATGGATTTGCCCGGACCTTTCGGGTGGCGCCGTACGCGGACCACCAGGGGTCATTGACGTCCCGTCACCCGAATGGACCCCCCAAGAGGCGCCATCTCATATCTGAGATAACCTCAACCCCATGGCAGACGACTACCTCGTACGCATCGGCAAGCTCATCCGTGACGCCCGCCAGCATCGTGGCTGGACACAGTCCCAGTTGGCGGAGGCGCTCGGAACCAGTCAGAGCGCAGTCAACCGCATCGAGCGCGGCAACCAGAACATCAGCCTTGAGATGATCGCTCGCATCGGTGAGGCTCTGGACAGCGAGATCGTCTCTCTGGGCTACGCCGGTCCGATGCATCTGCGGGTGGTCGGCGGCCGCCGCCTCTCCGGTGCCATCGACGTCAAGACGAGCAAGAACGCCTGCGTGGCCCTGCTGTGCGCCTCGCTGCTCAACAAGGGGCGCACGGTGCTGCGCAGGGTCGCCCGCATCGAGGAGGTCTACCGCCTGCTGGAGGTCCTCGGCTCGATCGGCGTACGCGCCCGCTGGATCAACGACGGCGTCGACCTGGAGATCGTGCCGCCGGCCGAGCTGGACATGGCGGCCATCGACGCCGAGGCGGCCGTGCGCACGCGGTCCATCATCATGTTCCTCGGCCCGCTGCTGCACCGCGTGGACCGCTTCAAGCTGCCCTACGCCGGCGGCTGTGACCTCGGCACCCGCACCATCGAGCCGCACATGATCGCACTGCGCCGGTTCGGCCTGGAGGTGGCCGCCACCGAGGGCCAGTACCACGCCACGGTGAACCGTTCCGTGCGCCCGGACCGCCCGATCGTGCTGACCGAGCGCGGCGACACCGTGACCGAGAACGCGCTGCTCGCCGCCGCCCGGCACGACGGCGTCACGATCATCCGCAACGCCTCCTCCAACTACATGGTCCAGGACCTGTGCTTCTTCCTGGAGGCGCTCGGCGTCCGGGTCGAGGGCATCGGCACCACCACCCTCACCGTGCACGGCGTGCCGGACATCGACGCCGACGTGGACTACTCCCCCTCCGAGGACCCGGTCGAGGCGATGAGCCTGCTGGCCGCGGCCGTCGTCACCGAGTCGGAGCTGACGGTACGTCGGGTGCCGATCGAGTTCCTGGAGATCGAGCTCGCCGTCCTCGAGGAGATGGGGCTCGACCACGACCGCACGCCCGAGTACTTCGCCGACAACGGCCGCACCCGACTGGTGGACCTCACCGTGCGCCCCTCCAAGCTGGAGGCGCCGATCGACAAGATCCACCCCATGCCGTTCCCCGGCCTGAACATCGACAACGTCCCCTTCTTCGCGGCGATCGCCGCCTCCGCGCAGGGCAAGACCCTCATCCACGACTGGGTCTACGACAACCGCGCGATCTACCTGACCGACCTCAACCGCCTCGGCGGACGCCTGCAACTCCTCGACCCTCACCGCGTCCTCGTCGAGGGCCCCACCCGCTGGCGCGCCGCCGAGATGATGTGCCCGCCCGCCCTGCGCCCCGCCGTCGTCGTCCTCCTCGCGATGATGGCCGCCGAGGGCACGTCCGTCCTGCGCAACGTCTACGTCATCAACCGCGGCTACGAGGACCTCGCGGAACGCCTCAACACGATCGGGGCGCAGATCGAGATCTTCCGGGACATCTGAGGGTCCTCAGAAAAGGCGCCGTCACACCCCTGCTGACCTGCATAAATGCGATGCGGGAGGGGAGGTGGCGGCGCCTCTGGGACTATTCGTCGCGGTGAGACCGTTCAGGGCGGTGGGGGGGGGGGGGGGGGGGGGGGGGGGGGGGGGGGGGGGGGGGGGGGGCGGGGCGGGGGCGGGGGCGGGGGGCGGGGCCGGGGGGGGGGGGGGGGGCCGGCCCCCCCCCCCCCCCCCCCCCCCCCCCCCCCCCCCCCCCCCCCCCTTCCCTGCGGAACTGCACATGACCGGACCGCGAACGCCCCAGCGCCGAAGGCGCCGCCGCCCCCGTGTCCGCACGGGCGCGGATCGACGCGTCTGCGTACGGGCCCTGGAGCGATACGAGCAGTCCGGCGCCGAAGCGCGGCCGAGCCAGTCATGAGTGCCATCTCCGGCCGTCCGTCGTCGCCATGGCCCACCCTGAAACCCGATGGCAGGCCACTCTCTGACCGGTGCCCGAGCCCGGACTTCCGGGCCGTTCACGAGGCGGAGGCTGTCGGGCCGGACCCCTTTTCCTCAGGGCTCCGGCCCGACACGACGACCCCGTCGACGGTGACGTCGCGGTTCGTGCAGGGGGGGTCTGTGGCGGCTGGACGTCGCCGCCCGCACAGCCGACGTCGTCCCGAGGCCCGAGCCGTCAGGCGCCGGCGTCCGCGCGTGAGACGAGGTCCGCGATACGGGCCCACATCTGCGGCGGGTTGGAGTACATCGGGAAATGGGCGCAGTGCTCGATCTCGGCGAGCTCGACGCCGCCTTCGGCCAGGACGGGGAGATAGGACAGGGTGTTGTTCTGCTCCCCGTACATGAACATCTTCGGCGCGGGAAGCCCGAGGAACCGGTCGAGCAGCTTGCCGTGGTCGGAGAGGTGGACCATGGATTCGAAGACGGCCCTGACCGCTGCGGCCCGGACCTTGTGGGGAAGGCTCGACGCATACAGGGCGCCACCGTAGAAGCGGGAGCCGCCGACGCGTTCGGCGAACCGGGCCAGGAACTCGTCCGGGTCGTCGGCGGCGTGGGTGACGATCTGCCGGCTGAGGAAGCAGTCCTCGGGTGCGACGTTGCCCTCGATGTTGGTGAAGCTCGCGACCCTGCCGGGGTCGCCGTCGGCGAGCACGAGTGCGGTCAGGCCGCCCATCGAGTGCCCGACGACGTGGAACCGGTCGATCTGCCGAGCCCCCAGGACCCGTTCGGCGACGGAGACGAGGAAGGGGATGGAGACGGCGCCGAGGTCCGCGCAGGTGCTGGCGCCGCAGCCGGGCGCGTCGTAGGCCAGGACGGGCCGGTCGGCCAGCGCGGTCTGCTGGACGACATCCGCGTAGTCCTCCTTCGTCGAGCCGAAGCCGTGCAGGAAGACCAGGGGCGTGCCGGTCCCACCACGGTGAAGGCCGGACACCTCGACGCGGGTCGCGCCGACGGTAAGGGGGAGCGTGAAGCGTTCGAGCTTCCTCACCGGGCTCATCGGACCTCCTCCAGCTGTTGCGCGGCCGTCTCATGCACCGTGAATCCGAAGGCGGTCCGCACTCGCTCGATCGCGGTGACCAGCGTGTCGTCGTCGACAGCGAAGCACACGCGGATGCGTCCAGGCGCGTTGAACGCCTCGCCGGGTACGACCGCGAGATGGACCGTGTCGAGGAGCCACGCGGCGAGGTCGGCGCTGCTGGTCCAGCCGCGGTCGCGGAGCAGTCCGCTGGCGTCGGGGAAAGCGAACATGCCGCCGTCGGGCAGCGGGCAGTCGATGCCGTCGATCCCGTTCAGCGCCTCCACCAGCAGCGCGCGTCGGCGCCGGTAGTCGCGGGCGGCCTCGACAGGGGTACCGGCGTCGCCCAGGGCGGCGAGGGCGGCCCGCTGGTTGACCGTCGGGACGTGGGTGATGGTGCGGGACACGTGCCGTCGCGCCGAGGCGATGACCTCCGGCGGCGCCGCGAGCCAGCCGACGCGCCAGCCGGTCATGGCGTGTTCCTTGGACACTCCGCCGACGACGACGGTACGGCCACGCAGCCGCGGAGCCACCCGCAGGATCGACTGGTAGGCCCCCGTGTAGTCGAACGCCCGGTAGATGTCGTCACTGATGACCCAGATGCCGTGCTGCTGCGCCCAGTCGGCGATCTCCCACAGCCGGGCCTCGGGGTGGACGGCGCCGGTGGGGTTGCCCGGGCTGGAAAGAATCACCGCCCGGGTGCGCGGGCCACGGCAGCTGTCGAGTGCCTCGGCCGAGAGCCGGAACGCCTCGTCGGTGGCGACCGGGACGGCGACACCGCCGGCGGCGGTGACGACTTCGGCGTGCCCGGGCCAGCCGGGCGCGGCGACCAGGACCTCGTCACCGGCGTCGATCAGGGCCTGGGTGGCGAGGAAGAGGGCGTGCTTCGCTCCGAGGGCGATCTGCACATCGTCCGCGCTCCAGGGGAGCCCGGTGTCACCGGCGACGGTGGTGGCGACGAGCGCCCGCAGGGCGGGGTCGCCCTGGGCCGTCCCGTAGTGGTGGGTGGCGGGGTCGCGGACCGCGGCCACGGCGGCCTCCACCACCGCGGCGCTGCTGGCCGCCTGGGGCTCACCGGCGGCGAGCGTGATGACGTCCGCGCCCTGAGCCCGTAGCGCTTCCGCCTGGGCGGCCACAGCGAAGATCGGGTTGTCCGTCATCGGCGTCGTCACCGCCCGGCAGTTTCGAAGCTGTTGTACAGGTCAAGGGTGCTGCGGCCTTCCCGAAGCTGCTTCATCAGCTCGTTCTCGTGGGCCACGCGCGCGTCGGCGCGGTCGAGGATCCGCTCGGTGTCGGACGCCAAGAGCGCCACGACTCCGTCGACGTCGCCGACGACGAGGTCGCCGGTGTGGACCGTGACGCCACCGACCTTGACGGGTCGCCCGAGAACGCCGCGGAAGTCCTTGCGGGTGCCGAGGATGGAGTTGTTGCGGGAGAAGACCGGGAAGCCGAGCGCCTCTGTCTCCGCCGCGTCGCGGACGCCGCCGTCGATGAGCAGGCCCGCGATCCCGCGGTGCTGGGCGGCCACCGTGAGGATCTCACCCCAGTGGCCGAAGCGGGCGCCGCCGAGGTCGGCTACCAGGACCGACCCGGACGGGGCCTGCAGTACGGCGTGGTGCAGGGCGAGGTTGTCGCCGCCGGCGCCCTGCACGGTGAACGCCGGGCCGCACAGCCGGGCACCGGCCCACAGCGACCGGATCTCCGGGGACAGGGCCACGAGCAGTCCGGACGCCTCGGACAGGGTCGCACTGGAGTGGCCGCGGGCGAGGTCGTGCGTGCTCACGAGGGGTCCTTCCGGGTCTGGAGCGAGTGGTAGCCGTGCCGCGCACGCGCCTCGGCGAGTGTGGCGCCGTCGCGGACGGCCTCGATGATGGCCTCTTCCACGCGGTCGATACGGCGTGCGATGTCCGCGACCTCGTCCCAGCGGGCGACCGGGACGGCCACGGCGCCGTCGTCGTCGGCCACGAGGATGTCGCCGGGATGGATGAGGACGCCGTCGACGGTGACGGCCGTCTGCACCGCGGCCACCCGGACGCGGTCCTTGCCGGTGCGCATGAACCGGGAGACCGACCAGATCGGGTGGCCGGCGTCGGTCGCGATGGCGACGTCTCGGCAGGTGCCGTGGATGACGGTGCCCGCGATGCCGCGCGCGTGGGCGGTCCGGCTCATGATGCCGCCCCACACCGTGCAGTCGGTGCGTCCGGCGTTGTCGATCAGGATCACCGCGCCGGCGGGAACGTCGTCCAGGAAGTCGCCCACCGTGCCGCCGGCCTCGTCGACCGGTTCGTAGGTGACGGTGAAGACCGGTCCGACCGTCCGCTGGCCCCGGCGCAGCGCGCCGATGCCGTGGAGGGATCCGGGGAGCCCGAGTGAGTCGAGGGCGTCGGAGACCGACGCGGTGGACAGGTCGGTGACGAGGTTCGAGGTGACGGTGGGGTCGCTCATCGGACCGACTCCTTCTCTCCGGCGAGGCGGGCGTCGTGCATGGCCTGGGAGAGGGGCGCGCCCGCGCGCACCTCGTCCGCGATGGCGCGCTCCCGGGCGACGGTCGCGGTGGCGATCTCGGCCACTTCCTCGGCCCGGTCCCGCGGGACGACGACGAGACCGGTCTCGTCGGCGAGGACGACGTCGCCCGGCTCGACCGTGAGCCCGGCGACGCCGACCGGCTCACCGGTGGAGCGCTGCTGCAGCCTGCCACGCGCCGTGGCCGGGACCGCCCCCCGCGAGAACACCGGGAAGTCCAGCTCACGGGCCTCCGCCACGTCGCGGCACACACCGTCGGCGACGACGCCGCGCACACCACGAAGGGAAGCCCCCAGGCTCAGGATGCCGCCCCAGCACGACACGTCGGTGCGGCCCTGGTTGTCGACGACGATCACGCTCCGGTCGTCCGCGCTCTCGACGGCCGTGGTGGCGATGTGGGCTCCGGCCGGGCCTTCGGCGCGCGGTTCGAGCCCCACGGTGACGGCGAATCCCACCACTGCCGCGGGGCCCCACACCGGACGGATGCCACCGACTCCGGGAGGAAGCCCGAGCTGGTCGAGCGCGTCGCTGACCGCGGCGGAGTCGAGCGCCGCGAAGCGGTCCAGGAGAGGTGAGTTGCTCATGGCTTCCACTTCAACAGCCACCAGCTATATTTGGAAGGTCTGATTTCCTCTATCAGTAAGAGGCTGTGCGAATCATGGTCGAGGTCCGGCAGGCCCGCTATTTCGTCGCGGTCGCCGAAGAACTCCACTTCGGCCGCGCGGCGCAGCGGTTGCAGATGTCCCAGCCACCGCTGTCCCAGGCGATCAAGCAGCTTGAACAGCAGCTCGGCTGTCAACTGCTGCACCGTACCCAGCGGTCGGCCGCCCTCAGCCCCGCCGGAGCCGTGTTCCTGGACCACTGCCGCACCCTGATCCGGCAGGCCGAGGAAGCCGAAACCGCCGCCCGGCAGGCCGCCACCGGGCGCGGCGGACGGCTGCGCCTGGGCGCCGTCGCCTCGGCCTTCTCCTGGCCTTTGCCGCTCGTACTGGAGCGGTTCCACGAGGCCCTGCCGGACGTCGAGATCCGCACTCAGGAGATCGACACCCACGAGGCCGCGGCAGGGCTCCTCGACCGCTCGCTGGACTGGGCGATCGTGCGCCAGACCGCCCCCGTACGCGGCACTACGGCGACCTCGCTCTACGCCGACCGGTTCGTCGCCGCCCTGCCGGTCTCCCATCCAGCCGCCGAAGCCTCCGGCTCCCTGGACCTGGCGGACCTGGCGGGCGCTCCGTGGGTGTGGCTGCACCGCCATATCTCACCCGACTACCACGACGCCATGGCGGCCCTGTGCCGAGCAGCCGGCTTCAGCCCCGTCCCCAACCACTGGGCACGGTCGGTGACCTCACAGATCGCCATGGTCGAATGCGGCCTCGGCGTCACCGTCGTGCCCGCCACCGCGTCCGCGTCACACCCCGCCGTCCGGTTCAGACCACTCCGCCACGCGACGGCGACCATCGAACTCACCGCCATGACGAGATCCCACCCCGGCGCGTTGGCCGAACGCCTCACCGCCCTGGCGACACAACTGACCACAGCACAGGCACCGCCACCGCACAACTGACTGCGGACGGACCCTCGGGAGCACCCCTCCCGACAGCTCTGACGTCAACCTCAGCACCGGACTCCGCCCTCCGAGAATCGAGTCGAGGACAAGGATTCCAGCGGGCGTGAACAACGAGTCAATGCGCTGACACCCCGTCAGGATCAGCGTCAGATGAGCGTCGAAATGACTTCTCACCGTCCCCGGGAAGATCAGGCCGCGGATCCCTCATCCAACATGCCCATGCGCGGAACCGCAGGTCGAAGGCATTCGTCAGTCACCTGACAGGCTCCAGGTCATGCGCACCCGGAAACGGGTCGGTACGTACCGTCAAGGGCCGGGCACGCCAGAGAAGACGCAGGTCAGAGGCCCTTTGCCGCAGGCTCCAGGATCGCCACACACTCCACGTGATGCGTCATCGGAAAGATGTCCCGGCAGGATGAATCTCGTATAACACCAGGTCAGGGGCGTTTTCAGCTCCGCTGAAGGGCCCTTCGTGCGCACGGAGCGTCAAACGGGCGTCACGCCTTAGGGCTACGTCCTGGGGTCGGTCATTGCTGGGGATTTCAGGACCCCTGCCCGTACAGCCAGCCGCTTGGCCTCCACGGCCCAGTGGCCAGACCGCCCGATGAGCGAAGTGGTCAGCTGTCGGGTTTCTTCGAGCGCCACGGGGCGGCGGCCTGGGTGGGGCGAGCGCCGGCCTCGATCTGCAGGGCGTACACGGCGTTCGTCACGAGCTCGCGCGCGTATGCGGCGTCCAGTCGGCCAGGGCGGAAGAGGATGCGGTACATGATCGGCGCCACGACACGGTCGATCAGCAGTTCCGTCTCGGGCACCGGCTCCCCCCGCTGGACCGCACGGGCCAACACGGCGTCGATCTGATCTGCGGCATACGCCGAACACTGACCGGCATTGGTGCCGTCGGGGTCGCCGAGCAGGGCGTCCCGGATGTAGGCACGCCCGGGCGGCGAGGCCATCTCGTCGAGGAACTGTTCCGCCCACGCGTCGAGATCGGCCCGCAGGCTTCCGAGATCGGCCGGATTCGTTTCCGGGCGCAGTCGTTCGACGGCCACGTCGGACAGGAGTTCCTGCAGGTCGCCCCAACGACGGTAGATCGTGGAGGGGGTCACGCCCGCCCGAGTGGCCACCATCGGGACCGTGAGCGCGTCGCGGCCCACCTCCCCTACGAGTTCACGTACCGCCGCATGGACGGACTCCTGTACGCGTGCGCTGCGCCCGCCGGGGCGGACCATGGGCTTGGGACTCATGCGATCCACCTTAATGCGAATTTGTTGCTTCTAGGCGGTGGCCGGCGTCGGCGACCCACAGGGCTACGTATCCAAGCGCCCGAGCACGGCGGACCCCCCTGCGGCGACGCAACCGCATGCCGGCTGGATCGTCCCGCCTTCCCTCAGACAGCGAGGGGAGCAAGCCGCCCCGCGCCGGCCACCGACTCCTCGTAGACCCGGCCCACACGGAGCACCGTCGCGTCGCGGAAGGGGCGCGCCATCAGCTGCATACCGATCGGCAGTCCGGCGCGGTCGTGACCGACCGGCAGGGTGAGGGCCGGGACGCCGGTGATGTTGGCGGGGGCACAAAGGCGGACGTAGCTGTCCGACACGGCCTCGGTCGTGCCATCGGCCCACTCGACGGCTTCCTGCCCAGCCTCGGCGGCGGTCATCGGCACCGTCGGCGCGGCGAGGACGTCGATTCCGTCGAACATGCGAGCCCAGGCGTCTCGCATCATGGTGCGGGCCCGCTGGGCGCGGAGGTAGTCGCCCGCAGAGGTGAGTTCGCCGGCCTCCAGCAGGATGCGAACGTCCGCCGCGTACAGGTCGGGGGTGGCCCGCAGCGACCGCTCGTGGTACGCGGTGGCCTCGGGAACCATCAGCCCCCACTGAACGGCCTGGATGTAACGCGCCATCGGGATCTCGATGTCGACGAGCTCCGCCCCCAGCTCCGCCAGCCGCTCGATCGCGCCGCGTACGGACTCCTCGACGTCGGGCGTGACTCGGTCGAAGTAGTGGTTCCGCGGTACGCCGACCTTCAGTCCTCGCAGGTCACCTCCCGGGAAGCGGTCTGGCATGGGGCCGGACACGCTCGCCGGGTCGCGCGGGTCGTGGCCGGCGGTCGCCGACAGCACCAGCGCGACGTCCTGGACGGTGCGGGTGAGAGGGCCTACATGGTCCAGGGACCAGGACAGCGAGGTCACGCCTGTGCGTGGGACCAGGCCGTAGGTCGGCTTGAGGCCCACCACGCCGTTCAGGGCCGCGGGGACCCGGATGGAACCGCCCGTGTCCGTGCCCATGGCAAACGTCGCCCCGCCGGCGGCGACAGCTACCGCCGAGCCGCCGCTCGACCCACCCGCAACCCGGCTGTGGTCCCAGACGTTGTTCGTCTGCGGAGTGGTCAGGCCGTAGGCGAACTCGTGCGTGTGCGTCTTGCCCAGGAGGACGGCCCCGGCAGCGCCGAGCCGTTCGGCCACCCGGCTGTCGCGTTCCGCCACGTGCCCTGTCCGGACGTGCGAGCTCGCCGTGGTGGGTATCCCCTCTGCGTCGATCAGATCCTTGAGCGCCATGGGGATCCCGTGCAGCGGCCCGCGCGGTCCGCTTCCGGAGATCTCCCGTTCGGCGCGGACCGCTGCGGCCAGGGCCGCGTCGGCGGCGACGGTGACGTAGGCGCCCAGCCGTCCTTCGACGGCGGCAATTCGGGCGAGCACCGATTCGGTGAGTTCGACGGGGGACAGCTCCCGTGCGCGCACCGCACGGGAGGCTTCGATCAGCGACAGCTCAAACGGTTGCATCGGCGTTCCCCTGTCCGGCTCGGTAGGAGGACGCGGGAGGGGTCTCGCCGAAATCGAGCTCACGCAACGTGCTGATCACGGAGTGGATGTAGTTGGCCGTCATGGCCACTTCTTCATGTCGGCCGTCCCCGAGGGGGAGCCCCGCCCGCAGCGCCCCTCGGGCTGCCTCTTGGGGGGTGAGTTCGCTGGTCATGGCTTCCTTCCGAATCTGTGCGGCGCGACGGGCCGGGGCTGGTACAGGACCTCCGACCACCGTAAAAGCGAATCATTTGCTTTAGTCGATCGTAGGACCTACGGTGCCTTAAAGCAAACCAATCGCTTTTAGTACGGGAAGGACCCTCATGCAGAGCGTCCCCGCGGGCCTCGCGCCTCCCCGCACCTCCCCATCCGGACGCCTGCCGTTCGCATTGCACACCTCGATCCTGGTCGCGCTGCTCGCTGCATCCAGCGTGCCGACCCCGCTGTACCCCCACTACCAGGCTCAGTGGCAGTTGTCGGCCCTCGACATCACCGTGGTCTTCAGCACCTACGCTCTGGCGCTCCTGATCGCACTGCTGACGACCGGAACCCTTTCCGACCATGTCGGACGCCGCCCCGTGCTCCTGGGCGCGCTCACGGTCCAGGTCGCCTCCATGGCACTGTTCGCGACGGTCGGCGGCCTGACCACCCTGATCGGCGCCCGCGTGCTGCAGGGCATCGCGACTGGCGCGGCGACCAGCGCAGCAGGTGCGGCTCTCCTCGACCTGGAAGACCCCGCCCGGCCGGGTCGCCCCGCTCTGGCCAACAGCATCGCGCCGGTGACGGGCATGGCGGCCGGCGTCCTGGCAGCCACCCTCATGGTGCGCTTCGCCCCCGTTCCGACGATCACGGTGTACGCGGCCCTGATCGCCGTGTTCGCCGCGCAGGCCATCGCCCTTGTCTCGACGTCCGAGACCGTCCGCCGCCGTCCCGGAGCACTGCGCTCGACGCGGCCCCACCCGGCGCTGCCGTCGGCGGCCGCCCACGCTCTCCTGCTCAACGGCGCCGGCGTGGTCGCCGTCTGGGCACTCGGCGGCTTCTACTCGTCCCTGGGACCGGGCTTCACACGGCTCATTTCCCCCGACGGACCCGAGTACGCCGGCGGCATGGTCTTCTTCACGCTGACGGCCGTCGCCGCCCCGACGGTGTACTTCACGCGCAGGATGCGTGCCGACGTCTCCGCTCTTCTTGGGAGCTGCGCGGTGATTCCGGCGGCCGTCCTGACCCTGGGTGCCCTTTATCTCGCCGGCCCCGTACTTATCTTCGCTGGGGCGGCGCTGGCCGGGTTCGGCTTCGGAGCCGTCTCCCAGGGTGCGCTGCGCGCGGTCGTCGACTCGGTCCCGGCCCGGGAGAAGGGCGGCACGCTCGCCTCCTATTACGTACTCAGCTACCTGGCGATGAGTCTGCCCGCCATCGGCGCCGGCGCCCTCACCGCCTGCTTCGGACTGTGTGCGGCAGCACTGGCCTATGCCGGCTGCGTGGCCGTACTGGGGACCGTCGCAGTCGCGACGCTGACCGCGCCGCTGCGCAGTCGGCGCCGGACACCGTCCGCGGACGCCCACTCCCGCCCGGCAACGAGCAACTACACATCCGCCTCACCCGACACACCCGCTCCAGACATCTCCGTCCTCGCGCCCCATAACAGGTAAAGAAGGTCTTCGTGTTCACCTCATCGCAAACGACCAAGTCCACTACTCCCCCCGCCTCTTCCTGGACGGTGGGCAACCACACCGTACGACGCATCGACGAAGTGGTCCTGCCCTCCCAGACCGGTCCGTGGCTGCTGCCCGGGGCAACCACGGACCTCGTGAGCCGGACTCCCTGGCTGAGCCCCGAATTCGCCGACGAACAAGGCGTCCTGCGCCTGGCGAGTCACAGCTTCGCCGTCGAGGTGGACGGCATGCGGGTGCTGGTGGACACCGGCATCGGAAACGGGAAGCGGCGCTCCAACCCCGCCTGGCACAACCTGAACAGCGACTACGAAGCACGGCTACGGGCGGCGGGCTTCGCGCCGGAGAGCGTTGACGTCGTGGTCCTGACCCACCTCCACGCCGACCACGTGGGGTGGAACACGCGTGCCGAGGGCGACGCCTGGGTGCCCACCTTCCCGAACGCGCGCTATCTCACCTCACGCACCGAGTGGGACTACTGGGCGGGTGTCGACATGGAGGAGGCGCGTCGGCAGATGTTCCGGGACTCGGTCCATCCCGTCCGGGAAGCAGGTCTGTTCGACCTCATCGATGTCGCGGACGAGGGCACGGACGTCGCGCCGGGCATCCGTCTGCTGCCCACCCCCGGCCACACACCGGGGCAGGTAGCGGTGGAACTGAGCAGCCGTGGCGAGACCGCACTGGTCACAGGCGACAGCATCCACCACCCGGTCCAGATGGCGCATCCGGAGCTCTGCAGCTGTGTGGACGTCGCTCCCGAACTCGCGGCCAGGACCCGGAACCAGGTGCTCGGCTCACTGGCCGGTACGTCAACTCTCCTGCTGGGGAGCCACTTCCCGCCGCCGACCGCCGGACACGTGCGACGCGAGGACGGCAGGTACCGACTGGCCCCGGCTCCCGGGGTCACGCCCATCGGCGGCTGAAGCGGATCGGAGCACCCGTAACGGGCCGCGCACCGAGTCCGTGCGGGTGATGTCCTGGGCGCCCGTGACCGGACGGCCCGGGAGCGGCTATGAGACTTCTCCGGCATGCGCTCCGTCGCCACCGATGGCGGCCGGAGGAAGTTATGACCGATCACCGGCTTGCGCCCTTTGCGTAAGCCGGTGATCGGCTGTCCCTCGTGGGCGACAGTCACGCCGACGCGTCGCGAACGAGGGCAACCTGCCGGCCCCACTCGCCCCTCGCCGACCGAGCAACGCGACCCTGCTTCAGTCTCACGAATCGAGCGTCATTCGAGCGTCAAGAATGATGAATGCACATCGCCGACCTCATTCGTACGAACCCCGCCACACCCTGTAACCGCAGCTCAGGCGAGTTTGAACAAGCAGTGCGTCGGCCCGACCCGCTACACGGAGGGAAACAGGTCGAGCGACCCACCCGGAGCACAAAACCGCAGGTCAGACACCCTTGTCCGCAGGCTCCAAAATAGCCACGCACTCCACATGCGAGGTCATCGGAAAGGTGCCGGCCTGAGCGAGTGAGGGAAAAGACCAGGTCAGAGCCGCCTTCTCGGCTCATCGCGAGGCGTGCGGACGCCCAGAGCGTCAAACGAGCGTCACGACCGATTGCCCGTCCTGCCCACTCGGGCAGACCGAGCTGCTACAGGCAGCTCCCCAGCAGGCTCCGCCTCTCTCACGTCAGACACCGGCTCGCTCATCATGACCCGCGCCACTCCTCCGGCCGCCATAATGGACTCATGCCCTCCAGCTCACAGCACCCCGCACCCGCGCCGAGGGACCTCCGGGGCGCAGACGCCGAGGACCTCGCGCTCTACCGGGAGAAGTTCCGGCGTCGTCTGCCGGAGTCGCTGGATGAGTTGTCCGGCCCGGCCCAGGGGATCGTGGAGCTGCCGCTGCACATGGCCTGGTCGGGGATGACCTCGTACGACCTGACCAGGCCTCGCCAGCGCATGGGCCTGTACCGCACCGTCCTGCACGAGGGCCTGCGTGATGACCTGCCGCGGTACCTCAACCGGGACCTGCTCCTCCAGCTGTGGCCTGTGCTGCGCACCCTCGTCGGTCGCACCGTGCGCGCTGTATGGGAAGACGCCTTCCCCCAGCTCGCCTCCCGCATCCGGGCAGCCGCGTGACGGACATGTCGGAGCTGCACACGCGACTCATGACGGATGTGGTTGACGGCCGACCTGACCGGACCGAGCGCGGTCGACACTGCTCTGACAGACCATCAGAGCGAGCGTCATCCGAGCGTCAAGACGACCTGCCGCCGTGCTGGCCTGCACCGAACGAGGCGCAGCCGCCGTCCCCGTAGTGCTCGCAAAACAGCAGGTCAGTGACGCTCAGGCGCATCGGACGTGGTTCACGTCATGCATTCCGGGAAACAGATCGAGCGCACAGGTCACGCCTGAGGAATCTACAAGAACCCGCAGGTCAGAGCCCCTTCGCCGCTGGCTCCAGAATCGCCACGCACTCCACATGATGCGTCATCGGCATCATGTCAGGACGAGGTGAGGGACATGGCTCCCGGTCACCCGGAGCGGGCCCGCCCTCTCACCCTCGCCCGTCGACGACCCCGGATTCCCAGGCCCGAGCGGCGATCTCCACACGGTTGCGGGCGGAGAGCTTGATCTGGACGTTGGAGAGATGAGTCTTCACCGTGCCGACCGAGATGGTCAGTTCGGTGGCGATCTCGGCGTTGGTCAGCCCTCTGGCCACCAGGCGCACCAGGTCGTTCTCCCGCGTGGAGAGTGCGGTGTGCGGTTCCCGGGGGGCGGGCACGGCGCTGTTGAGGCGCCGCAACAGCCGGACGGTGATGGCCGGGCTCACCAGCGCCTCGCCGGAGGCGGCCGCCCTGATGGCCTCGACGAGGAGGGCGGGGCCCGAGTCCTTGATCAGGAATCCGGAGGCGCCTTCGCCCAGAGCGCGCTGGACGTACTCGTCGTCGTCGAACGTCGTCACCACGACGACCTTCGGCGGATTCACGGTGCCGGGGGGGTCAGTCTGCGCAGTGCCTCCAACCCGTCCATGCGAGGCATGCGGATGTCCATCAGCACCACGTTGGGCCGGTGGCGCTCGGCGAGTTCCACCGCGTGCACCCCGTCCGTGGCCTCCCCGACAACCTCGATGTCGTCCTCCGCGGCGAGGATCATCGCGAACCCGGCACGGACCATGGCCTGGTCGTCGGCGATCAGCACACGGATCGTCATGACGCCGCCACCTTCGCCGGGGAGGCGGCCGGGGACACGGGGAGCGTCGCCTCGACGCCCCAGCCGCCGGCCGTCACCGGGCCCGCCTGGACGTCTCCGCCGATCAGGCCCACCCGCTCGGCCAGGCCCTTCAGCCCGAAGCCGCTCTGGGAAACGTGGCGCGGCCGTCCGTCGTCGCTGACCCGCACGGTGAGCCGGTCTCCCGAGCGGTCCACACGCACCCGCACCTCGGTGCACCCGTGGGCGTGTTTGCGTACGTTGGTGAGGGCCTCCATCACCACCCGGTGCGCGGTGGTGGACACCTCGACCGGCAGGTCGTCGAAGGTCCCTTCCAGTTCGAGCCGGGCCCGGGCGCCACCGACGGCCGAGAACTCCTCGACGAGCGTACGCACTTCACCGATGCCCGCCAGCGGCGTCAGTGTCACTTCGCCGTCGGCGTCACGCAGCATCCCCACCATGTGCCGCATCGAGGTCAGTGCCTCCGAGCCCGCCTGTTCGATCCGCTGCAGCGCGGGCGGTACGAGTTCGGCCGCTGACTGCGGCAGGCGAGGCGCGGAAGCGGCACTTCCATAGGTGATGGGGATGATGCCGAGGGGCTCGGTGGTGGGCTGTTGCGAGCCGCCGGCGGGTTCGACCGTGATTCCCACGCCGACGGCCTCGGCAGGGGACCCTGTCATGACACGGGATTGGCTTTCCGCGGTGCCCGACAGAAGGCCCGCAGGCCGGAAGTCACCTGCTTCGGCGGCGTACCAGAGCTCATAGACCTTGCCCCCGGCCAGAGCGGGAAGGCCGTGGGCGGCGAATACCGCGCGTGCCTGGGCACTGGAGACGACAACTGCGGCGGTGCTTCCACCGGTCAGCTTCCCGGTGTGGACGGTGGCGTCGGGCGCGGTGAGGACATCGGTGATCGCGGCGTTTGCGGTGCGGGCCCGCTGCTCGGCCTGGGCAGTCCGGTTACGCGCGTCGTCGGCCTGACCGTGCTGCCAGACGGCGATTCCGCCGAGTGCGGCAGCCGCTGCCACGCTCGCGGCGAGTGCCAGGCGCAGCACCCGATGTCCGGATGTCCGCGGATGCCGACGTACTCCGTCCTGACGGGTGTGGGCGACGAACCGGAGGGTACGTGCGCGTGCTTGCGGCGTCACGGGGACGCTCTCCACCGCGGCGCCCAGACGTGCGGCGGTCTCCTGGAGTTCGGCGACCTCCCGGCGGCACTGGTCGCAGTCGGCGAGATGGTTCTCGAACACGGCTTCCTCAGCGGGCGGCAGGGCGTGCAGAACGTACGCGCCGACAGCCTGGTGGGGGTCCTCCTCGGTTGTCATGACCCGGCCTCCAAACAGTCCCGCAGTCGCCGTAGCCCCGCGCGCATCCGAGACTTCACCGTTCCTTCGGGGGCGGACAGCGCGTCGGCGACCTCGAGGTAGGTCAGGCCCTGGTAGTAGGCGAGCATCAGCGGCACTCGCTGCCGGCGGTCCAGCGAGGCGAGACAGCGGTAGAGGCGCCGCTGCTCGTCACGGTCCTGAACGGTCTCCGCCACCTCGTCGAAGGCCCGCTCCGGATCGAGGACGCCCGAACGCTGTTCGCGTTCCGCGCCGGCCTGGGCGGCACGCACCCGGTCCACCGCCCGTCGATGGGCGAGGGTGAGTACCCAGGCTTTCGCCGTTCCCCGCTCGCGGTCGTAGCGGCCCGCGGTGCGCCAGACCTCGATCATCACGTCCTGGGTCACCTCCTCCGCCTGCGCGGGGTCCCGCAGGACCCGACAGGCCAGTCCCATGACGGTGCCGGACAACGCGTCATAGATGCCGGTGAACGCGTCCTGGTCGCCGTCGGCCACGCGGACCAGAAGTTCCTCCACCCGGACGTTCGGCTCCAAGCCGTGCGGCACAGCCCTGCTCCCCTCGTGCCTGGTGCGGTGGCGGTACGGGCGTGCGCAGGGAAGAGACGGACATCAGGAAGCCCTTCATGTGTCCCCGGACGTGTCGTGCTCGGATCCCAGCTCAAGCAGGACGTGTACGGTCTTGCCGCCGAGAGCGGGGACCAGCCTGATCTGTCCGCCCAGCCCTTGGATGACCCCCATGCCGAAGCCTCCATGCTCGTCGCCGCCCGCGTGGCGGGAGAGATCGGGAAGCTCCTCGCTGTGGTCGGCGACCGCGATGTCCAGTTGGCCGTCGCGAACCGTGAGCGTCAGCGTGCAGGGATCGGACGTGTAGCGGACCGCGTTGGTCACCAGTTCGGATACGACGAGGACCGCCTCCGTCACGCGGTCGACCGGGTCGGTCGCCTTCAGCCATCGCTCACTGACGTGACGGGCGATGGAGGGGGCGCGCCGGTTGTGCGGCAGGGCGACGGCGTACTGCGCTGTCGTCGGCGGCGACGTGGTTATGGACATGAGCGCTCCTTGAACAGCTCGTCCGGGACGGTTTCCCTTCGCAGGGAATTCGTAGCCGCGGGGCATGCGGATGCCACAGCGCCGCCCACGAAAAGCCGCAGGTTCTCACCCGACCGGGCGAAGAGGGTATCCGTGCGCTCCATATGGATGGACTTCGGAGCTCCGCGGAATTTTCTGGCCTTCTCGTCATCTGTCCGGCCGCCGGCTTCGAATCCCTCGCGTCCGGCACAGTGAGACGAGGGCAGCAGTCACCTCGTCGAAGGTGCTCATCGCTGAACTTTCGAGGGAGATGTATCAATGATCGCATCCCTGCGAGTCCGCCGCCTGGCCGCTGGAGCCGCCGCGACGGGCCTGATGGCCGGAGGGGCCGCACTCGGCATGACCGGCGTGGCAACCGCGGCTCCCGCACCCGCGTCTGCCGCGACCGTGGTGACCAGTGACCATCACGGCAAGTGCCACTGGGAGAAGGGCCACTGGGAAAAGAAGTGGGTCAAGGGGCACTGGGAGAAGAAGCCGGTCCATCACAAGACCTGGCACAACGGCCACTGGGAGCACCACCACTCCTTCAAGTGGGTCCACGTTCCCGGCCACTGGGAGCACCACTGGGTCAAGGGGCACTGGGAGTGCCACCATCGCTGACCGCGAGCTCCTGTGAATGAGGGCCGGAATTCCGCACGGTCCGGCCCTCATCTTCGGAAATCACGCGTGGTTCTTCACACGCTCCAAGAATGCGGGAATTCCCTGCGCTCGGGTTCTCGGCTCTCCTGCCGAAAGGGTCAGGGGAGCCGAGGCGCGAGGAGGGAATTTCGAACAGCATGGAGAGGGGACCATGGCCCTCTCCAATGCTTCGAATGCGATGGCCCAACGGCGCCCCACTCCTGAGGCACCGTTCCGCCCGGGTCGCAAGCTGGGCGGCATCGCCCTGCCTTGACACGTACGACGTGCAGCGGTCGCACCAGGGCTGCAGGAGCGTGCGGTCGTGGCCGAGTCGATCTTCTGGTTTTCCGTCCGGCGGAGACGGGGAGTTATTGCAGTCAAGATTTTATTGCGAGCTTCATGCAATAAGACTGGTCTGCTGACAGTGCAGAAGGGGTGGGGATGGGGTATCGCATCGCGCTCGGCGTCGAGTCGGCCTGCGACGAGGCCGGTGCGGGAGTCGTCCGGGACGGGCGGCGGTTCGGCCATGGCTTGGCGTCGAGACCGGACGCCGTGGCCGACACACTGGCCCGCAAGGCGGTGGCGGCGGCCTGATGAGCATTCGAATCTTCAAGGGCGCCGAGCTGCTCGCTCACTCCCCCGCCCTGCGCTCCGTCTACGGCGACGCCTTCTGCGCCCCGCCCTGGAACGAGGACGAGGAGAAGGCGGTCGAGTTCGCCGGGCGGCTCCCGCTGAACGTGCGGCGTCCGGGCTTCACCGCCGCACTCGCCTTCACCGGCCCGGAGGTCATCGGCTTCGCCACCGCCTGGACCACCCTCGCCCCCTTCCCCACCGACCGCTGCTACCCCCAGGCCGCCGCCGGCCTCGGCGCCGATCGCACCGCGGACTGGTTGTGCGGAGCCCGCGAGATCGACGAGCTCGCCGTCCGCTCCTCCGCCCGCGGGACCGGCCTCGCCGCCGAACTCCTCGAAGCGGTCACCGAAGACGCCCCCGAGGGCCGTTCCTGGCTGCTGACCTCGCTTCGGGCACCCCGGGCCATGGCCTTCTACCGCCGTCAGGGCTGGACCCAGGCCACCCGCCCCTCCCTCGACGGCAAGGGCATCGTCGTCTTCCTGAGTCCCCGCCATCCGGCCCGGTCCCTGGCCGCCCTCGCCCTGTGACGGGATCGAGCTGCCGAGCTTCCTCCCGGGCACCGTGCCGTCTGCCGGGCGGCTCCCGCGTCGACTACACCTGGGAGGCGGCGAGCAACTGCAACGCCCTTTCCTTCAGTTGCGGACTGGCGTCCGCGGCGTTGCCGGAGTCGAAGGGAGGTTGGGGGTCGTATTCGACGGCGAGCTGGATCGCCTTGGCCGTGTCGTCGTCCGCGATCAGGGACGCGAGGTACAGGGCCATGTCCAGTCCTGCCGACACGCCGGCCGCGGTGATGATCTTTCCGGAGCGGACGTAGCGCTGCGGCAGGTAGGTCACGTCGAACGTGGACCGGAGGTACTCGGCAGAGGCCCAGTAGGTCGTCGCCTGCCGTCCGTCCAGCAGCCCGGCCGCGGCGAGGACGATGCTGCCGGTGCATACGGAGGTCGTCCATTGGGTGTGCCGGTGGATCTGCCGGATCCAGCGCAGGAGCGCCTCGTTGTTCATCGCCCCGACCGTGCCCCGGTCGCCGGCGCCCGGCACCACCAGGACGTCGAGACGGTCGACCTCGGCGATGGACCGCTCGGCGACCACGGCCACGTCGCCCGTGTCCGTGCGGACCGCACCGCGCTTCTCGGCGATCATCGTGACGGTCGCGTCCGGCAGCCGTGAGAGGACCTCGGCCGGGCCGGTGGGGTCCAGCAGGCTGTAGCCGTCGTAGAGCAGGATGCCGATGTTCGGCCCGGCGCCCTGCGGGACGGCGTGCGCCGCTCCGGTCGTGGCCGCGGCCGTGACCGCGAGCGCGGCGGTGGCCGCAGTCCCACGAAGTACGTTTCTGCGCGTCGTCGAATGCCTCATGCCCCGGGAGTCTTCTGTTTCGGCGCGACGCGCGCGCGTGGCATGTCCGGCATCCTGCGAATCCTGTCCCCCGTGACCCCGTAGTGGTCCAGGAACGCCTGCCGCAGCGTCTCCGCCGACCCGAACCCGCAGCGACGGGCGATCGCCGCCATGGACAGTCCACTGGACCGCACCAGATGCGCCGCCGCTTCGGCGCGGACCACTCGCACGGCCCGGGCCGGCGTCGTACCGAGGTGCGCGGTGAACAGGCGGGCCAGGTGCCTCGGGCTGACCCCCGCCCGGACCGCCAGGGCCGCAGGCGTGAGGTCCTCGGCCAGATGACCGGCGATATGCCCCATCAGGCCCCGCACCAGCCGGTCCTCGGGCGGAGGAGCGGCCAGGAACATCGAGATCTGGGCCTGGTCGGCCGGCCGGTGCAGATGGGTGACGAGTTCCCGGGCGACGGCACGGGCCAGCGTCGGCCCGTGGTCGTCCTCGATCAGGGCGAGCGTCAGGTCGAGCGCGCTGGTGACCCCGGCCGAGGTGTAGACGTCGCCGTCGCGTATGTAGAGGGGGCCCGCGTCCACGGCCACGGCGGGATGGCGCTCGGCGAGCCGTTCCCCCCACCCCCAGTGGGTCGTCACCCGTCTGTGGTCCAGCAGTCCGGCGGCGGCGAGTACGTAGGCACCGGTGCAGACGGAGGCCACGCGTCGGCTGAGTCCGGCGAGCCGACGGACCTGGCCGAGTAATCGCTCGTCCGCCGCCGCGTCCTCGCAGCCGATGCCGCCCACGACGATCAGCGTGTCCAGGCGGCCTGCCACCGCCTCCAGCCCCTGCCCCGCTCCCATCAGGATCCCCGCCGAGCTGCGGGCTGCCCGACGGCCCAGGGTCCCGAGTTCAATGGAGTAGGGCGGCTGCGCACCGTATCGGTTGGCGATGTCCAACGCGCCGCTGGGACAGGCGATGTCGAGGATCTGCGCGTCGTCGTAGGCAACGATGAGAACGCGCCGCTTGGTGTCCATGCCCCTGATACCAGCACATCCCGCACCATCGCCTGTTCACGGATCCCGGCCATGGCGGCCGAGGGGCGACACGTTGGTGCGTTGCCGTCCCCTGCGCGATCCGAATCCCGTATCCATCCGGGTCGGTCACGCCGTGGAGGGCACGGGTGACCGCCACGGAAGTGGGAGGGCGTCAGCGGACAGGGAGCGGCAGGACGCGCCGGTAGGCGGTGACGGCGACGGCCGCGACCACCACGTGCATCGCCATCAGCGCGACGACGGCCAGCGGACCACTGCCGGGCGTGTCGCCGCCGAGCAGGGCCAGGTTGGTTTCGTAGGTCGGGCACGAACGACACGACCGTGAGCGCGGGCACCAGCCACCGCAGCAGCCCCGCGGGGTTCTTGGCTACGCGACGGACGACCGCCCAGCCGGCGGCGCCGAGGACGACGCCGAACACGGTCAGCGGCGCGTACGCGGATTGGTGCAGCGGATCGAAGTCGTCCGACGCGCCCGCCGCGTGGCCGAGCAACGCGACGAGCGCGTTGCCGAGGACGGCCACGACAGCCGCCGCGACAAGCCCCGCAACCACGGTCAGGGCGCGGGAGCGCGGCGCGGACGGGGCGGACGACACGGCGTCGGGGACGGAACCGCGACGCCGGGAGGACCCGGCCGACGGACGCGGACAGCTGGCCGCGCTCACCGACGAGGGACTGGAGTTGCTGGCCGGCGCCGCCCCGGGCCATGTGGCCGCCGTCCGCCGCGTGGTGTTCGACGCACTCAGCCCCGAACAGGTGGAGCAGCTCGCCGGCATCACCGCCGCGATGGTCTCCGCCCTCAAGCAGGCCGACGAGGAGGACGCCTACCCGTCGGCCCTGCCGTGGCACCGGCGCTGACGCCACAGCCCCGGCGTCCGAGGGGGCTCCTCCTCGCGCGCACCAGGTGGAAGCAGGCGCCGCCGCGCCCCTTCGAAAGGGGCGCGGCGGCGGGCGTGGCGGAGCGGCTCAGAGCTCTGTCAGTGTGACGGCCTGCTCGTGGACCGCGTGGAACAGGGGCAGCGTGAGGCCGCCCACGGGGCGGAGTTCCACCGCCGAGGCCTCGACCTGGGCCTTGCCGGGCTTCACGGTGCCAGGTGCGGGGCGGCTCGAATTCTGCCAGCGGTGCGTGGCCCCGTCGCACACGGCGTGGCTGCCGCCGATGCCGTATCTGACGTTCGAGGAGTTCTGTGACACTGAGGAGCTGATGAGCACGGGGCCGATGCTGCCGAGGCAGCGGTAGGTGCCGGAGAGGGTGACGGTGCCGTCCGCGGCGATGGTGCCGGTCCGGTCGACGGTCACGGTCTCGGAGGGGGCCGCGGTCGCGGCAGGAGCGGGGACGGCGAGCAGGAGCACTGCGGCACCGGCGGCCGCGGCGAGAGCGGGGCGCAGGGCGAGGGCGGGGCGCAGGGACATGGGAGACCTCCTGGAATGGGGGCTTCCACTGGTACCGGGTGCAGGCGCCGATAAGTGTGATCGTCACTCTTTCGGTGGCGAGTCCGCCACGGGCGTCGTGGAACCGTCCTGGAGTTGTCCAGGTGTTGTCACGCTTGGCGCCCGGCCGTTCCGGGGGCTTCGCGACGGGAGGATGGTCTGTTCACAGGGATGGGCCACAGGGATACGGACTCCTACGGCCGTCCCCTCGACGTGGAGGTGCGCCATGTTTTCCCACCAGCCCTCGTGCCCCTCGGCCGACGCCCACGCCCCGCACGTCGTCGCCGGCCACCCCGAGCAGGGGTGGAGCCTGCTGTGCGACGGCACCATCACCTTCGACGACACCGGTGAGCTGCTGCCCGACGGCCGCGTCGTCGCACCGCACCGGACGCCGGTCGAGCAGCTGGCCGCCGCGGCCTGAGCCGAGGTCCGCTCAGTCCCCCAGCACCGCGAATCCGTCGAGTTCGACGAGGGCCTGCTCGTCCCACAGGCGTACGATCCCGACGACCGCCATCGCCGGGTAGTCCCGGCCCGCCAATCTCCGCCAGACGCCGCCGAGTTGCGGGGCGTGCGCGCGGTATGCGGCGACGTCCGTGGTGTAGACGGTGACCCGGGCGAGGTCGGACGCGGTGCCGCCGGCCGCCGTCAGCGCGGTCAGCAGGTTGGCCAGCGCCCGCTCGAACTGCTCCGGCAGGGTCTCCCCCACCACCTTGCCGTCCGCGTCGAGCGCGGTCTGGCCCGCCAGGAAGACCAGGCGGGAGCCGCTCGCCACCACCGCGTGCGAGAAGCCGGTGGGCGGCGACAACTCCGGCGGGTTGACCCGCTCGGCGGTCACAGCCCGGCCTCCAGGCTCGCGTACAGCTCCTTCGCGATGATGCCGCGCTGCACCTCGCTCGCCCCCTCGTAGATGCGTGGTGCCCGCACCTCCCGGTAGAGGTGTTCCAGGACGTGGCCTCGTTGCAGGGCCCGGGCGCCGTGGAGTTGGACGGCGGTGTCGACGACGTACTGGGCGGTCTCGGTGGCGAGGAGTTTCGCCATCGCGGAGCGTCGGGGGACGTCCGGGTCGCCCGTGTCGTACGCCGTCGCCGCCGCGTACACCATCAGCCGCGCCGCCTCCGTCCGCACCGCCATCTCGGCGACCTGGTGGGCGACCGTCTGGAGGTCCCGCAACTTGCCCTCGAAGGCGTCGCGTCGGGCGGTGTGGGCGAGGGTCGCGTCCAGTGCCGCCTGTGCCATGCCGACGGCGAAGGCGCCGACGCTGGGCCGGAAGCGGTTGAGGGTGCTCATGGCGACCCGGAAACCGCGGTCGACCTCGCCCAGCACGTCGTCCGCCGTGACCGGGACGGCGTCGAAGTCGAGGGCGCCGATCGGGTGCGGGGAGAGCATGTCGAGGCCGGTTCCGGTGAGGCCGGGGCGGCCGGCGGGGACCAGGAAGGCGGTGACGCCCCGGGCGCCTGCGCCGGGGGAGGTGCGCGCGAAGACGGTGTAGAAGTCGGCCTCGGGGGCGTTGGAGATCCAGCACTTCTCACCGCTCAGCCGCCAGCGGCGGGACCCGTCGGGTTCGGCGACGGGGGCGGTGGGCCCTGCCCCCTCGCTGTCCGCTGCCCACGACTTCGCGCTGCCCACCGCCCGCGCCGCCCCCGCGCTGTCCACCACCCCGGAGCCCTCCGCACGGCCGTCCGCCGGGTGGGCCCGCAGGCGCAGTGCTGCCGCGTCCGATCCGGCCCCCGGCTCGCTCAGTGCGAACGCGGCCACGGCCGTGCCGTCGTGGACGTGGGGCAGCCAGCGGTCCCGCTGGGCCGGGGTGCCGTGGGCGTGGACGGGGTGGGCGCCGAGGCCCTGGAGGGCGAGGGCGGTCTCCGCCTCGGTGCAGGCGTAGGCGAGGGACTCCCGCATCAGGCAGAGGTCGACGGCGCCGGAGGTGAACAGGCGGGACAGCAGGCCGAGTCGGCCCAGTTCGGCGACGAGCGGGCGGTTGACGCGGCCGGGTTCACCCTTCTCCGCGAGCGGACGCAGCCGTTCGGCCGCCAGCGTGCGCAGCTGTGCGCCCCAGGCGATCCGTTCCGGTTCGAGCGAGAATGCGGGCATCGCCGGTCCTCTCTCCCGCGGCCCAACGGCCACTCCCCGTGACGACGGTTCGTTCACCTACGGGGCACTCCGTGCCGGTGTCGAGACCGGCGCGCCCCTTCGGCTCACTCCCGGACGATATCGCGCCCCGTTGACTGCCGTCACCAACGCGATACGCTCCTTGCGCGAGCCCACCACCACACAGGGGGCGAACCGCCATGAACGTCTCGGCCCACGTCGACACCTTCGCGCGCGACCACCTCCCGCCACCCGAGCAGTGGCCCGAGCTGCGCTTCGACCTGCCGGAGTTGCGCTACCCCGAACGGCTCAACTGCGCCGCCGAACTCCTCGACCACCACACCGACCCGGACCGTGTGGCCTTCCGCACCGCCGCCACGACCTGGACGTACGGCGAGCTCCGCGCCCACGTCGACCGGCTCGCGCACCTCCTCACCGGGGACCTGGGCATCGTCCCCGGCAACCGGGTGCTGCTGCGCGGCCCCACCTCCCCCTGGCTGGCCGCCTGCTGGCTGGCGGTGCTGAAGGCGGGCGCGGTCGCCGTCACCGTACTGGCCCAGCAGCGGCCGCAGGAGCTGACGACGATGTGCGAGATCGCGCACGTGCGGCACGCGCTGTGCGACATCCGGGCCGTCGACGACCTCGCCAAGGCGGAGATCCCGGGCCTGCGGATCACGACGTACGGCGGTGACGCCCCGGACGACCTGCTGAGCCGTCCGGCGCCCGAGACGCCGTACCGGGCCGTGGACACCGCCGCCGACGACGTGGCGCTGATCGCGTTCACCTCGGGGACCACCGGGCGTCCGAAGGGGTGCATGCACTTCCACCGGGACGTGCTGGCGATCGCCGACACCTTCTCGCGGCACGTCCTGCGACCGCGCCCCGACGACGTGTTCGCGGGCAGTCCCCCGCTCGGCTTCACCTTCGGCCTCGGCGGTCTTGTCGTCTTCCCGCTGCGGGTCGGCGCCAGTGCGCTGCTGCTCGAAGAGGCGGGCCCGCGGCAGCTGTTGCCCGCGATCGCCGCGCACCGCGTCTCCGTCCTGTTCACGGCCCCGACCGCCTACCGGGCCATGCTCGACGGGCTCGACTCGCACGACCTGTCGTCGCTGCGCCGCTGTGTCTCCGCGGGCGAGAACCTGCCCGCCGCCACCTGGCGGGCCTGGCAGGAGCGCACCGGGCTGCGGATCATCAACGGCATCGGGGCCACCGAACTGCTGCACATCTTCATCTCCGCCGCCGACGAGCACATCAGACCCGGCACGACCGGGGTGCCCGTGCCGGGGTGGCACGCGCGCGTGGTCGACGAGGAGGGGCGGGAGATGCCGGACGGCGAGCCGGGGCTGCTCGCCGTCCGCGGGCCGGTCGGCTGCCGCTATCTCGCCGACCCCCGGCAGGGGGAGTACGTGCGCGGCGGCTGGAACATCACCGGTGACACCTACGTCCGTGAGGGCGACGGTTACTTCCGCCACGTCGCCCGCGCCGACGACATGATCATCTCCGCCGGGTACAACATCGCCGGACCCGAGGTCGAGGAGGCGCTGCTGCGCCATCCGGACGTGGTCGAGGCGGCGGTGGTCGGGCGGCCCGACGAGGCGCGCGGTCACGTGGTGGTGGCGTTCGCCGTCCTGAGGGAGGGCGCGGCCCGGGACGCGGAAGCGCTGCGGGCCTTCGTCAAGGGCGAGCTGGCGCCGTACAAGTGTCCGCGCGAGGTCGTCTTCCTGGACGCGCTGCCGCGCACGGCGACCGGGAAGCTCCAGCGGTTCCGTCTGCGGACCGGAGGTGACCAGCAGTGATGTCGAAGACCTAAGATGATCAACGTGTCCGACCAGCATGCTCCACGGTCTCTGATCGTCACGCTCTACGGCGCGTACGGCCGCTTCATGCCCGGCCCGGTGCCCGTCGCCGAGCTGATCCGGCTGCTCGCGGCGGTCGGCGTGGACGCGCCCTCCGTACGTTCGTCGGTGTCCCGGCTGAAGCGGCGCGGCCTGCTGCTGCCGGCCCGTACCGCGCAGGGCGCGGCCGGGTACGAACTGTCTCAGGAGGCCCGGCAGATGCTCGACGACGGGGACCGGCGCATCTACGCCACGGCCCCGTCGGAGGACGAGGGCTGGGTCCTCGCGGTGTTCTCGGTGCCGGAGTCGGAGCGGCAGAAGCGGCACGTGCTGCGCTCCCGCCTGGCCGGACTCGGCTTCGGCACGGCGGCGCCCGGCGTGTGGATCGCCCCGGCCCGCCTGCACGAGGAGACCCGGCACACCCTCCAGCGGCTGCGCCTGGACCCGTACGTCGACCTGTTCCGCGGCGAGCACCTCGGCTTCGCGCCGACCGTCGAGTCCGTCGCCCGCTGGTGGGACCTGGCCGCGATCGCCAAGGAGCACGAGGCGTTCCTCGACCGCCACGCGCGCGTGCTGCACGCCTGGGAGCGGCGGCCGGACACCCCGCCGGAGGAGGCGTACCACGACTACCTCCTCGCCCTGGACTCCTGGCGCCACCTGCCCTACGCCGACCCCGGCCTGCCCGCCCGGCTGCTCCCCGCGAACTGGCCGGGCGTGCGTTCGGCGGCGGTGTTCCTGGGGCTGCACGAGCGGCTCAGGGACGCGGGCGCGGTGTTCGTGGAAGGGTGATCGGACGGGCTCGGTGGGGCCATCAACTCCTCAGTTCCAACCGGGGCTTGGGAGCGTCCGTCCGCCCCGCCTGCGGTCGCCTGCTGCCCGCCCGGTACGGCGCCGGCCAGCCCACGCCCGGGCCCTCGTAGCCCTGCTCGGCGGCCGCGTGCAGGGTCCAGTGCGGGTCGTAGAGGTGGGGTCGGGCCAGCGCGCACAGGTCCGTACGCCCGGCGAGGATCAGCGAGTTGACGTCGTCCCAGGAGGAGATCGCGCCGACCGCGATCACCGGGATGCCCACCTCGTGCCGGATGCGGTCGGCGAACGGCGTCTGGTACGACCGCCCGAACCCCGGTCGTTCCTCGGCCACCACCTGCCCGGTCGACACGTCGATCGCGTCGGCGCCGTGCGCGGCGAAGGCGCGGGCGATCTCGACGGCCTCGTCGGCCGTGGTGCCGCCCTCGGCCCAGTCGGTGGCGGAGACGCGCACCGTCAGCGGCCGCTCCTCGGGCCACACCGTACGCACGGAGTCGAAGACCTCCAGCGGGAACCGCAGCCGCTTCTCCAGCGAGCCACCGTAGGCGTCGGTGCGCAGGTTGGTCAGTGGGGAGAGGAAGCCGGACAGTAAGTAGCCGTGGGCGCAGTGCAGTTCGAGCAGGTCGAAGCCGGCCCGTGCGGCCCGCCACGCGGCGGATGTGAACTGCTCGCGGATGTCGGTGAGTTGGGCCCGGGAGAGTTGGCGCGGCGTCTGACTGCCCGGCTTGTACGGCAGCGGGGAGGCGGCCACCAACGGCCAGTTGCCCTCGGGAAGCGGCTCGTCGATGCCCTCCCACATCAGCCTCGTCGAGCCCTTGCGGCCGGAGTGACCGAGCTGCACGCCGATCGCGGTGCCCGGCGCCTGGGCGTGCACGAAGCGGATGATGCGCCGCCACGCCTCGGCCTGACGGCCGGTGTAGAGGCCGGTGCAGCCGGGGGTGATGCGGCCCTGCTCGCTCACGCACACCATCTCGGTCATCACCAGACCGGCGCCGCCGAGCGCCCGGGCACCCAGGTGGACGAGGTGGAAGTCGCCGGGGACGCCGTCGGTGGCGGAGTACATGTCCATCGGCGAGACGACGACCCGGTTGCGCAGGGTCAGGCCGCGCAGCCGGAACGGGGTGAACATCGGGGGCGTGCCGGGCGGACAGCCGAACGCGCGCTCCACGGCGGTGGTGAAGTGGGCGTCGCGCAGCCGGAGGTTGTCGTGGGTGACGCGGCGGCTGCGGGTGAGCAGGTTGAAGGCGAACTGGCGGGGCGGCTGGCGCAGGTACAGGCCCACGTTCTCGAACCACTCCAGGCTGGCGCGAGCCGCGCGCTGGGTGGAGGCGACGACCGGCCTGCGCTCCTCCTCGTACGCCGTCAACGCCTCGGCCAGGGTGGGCTGTTCCTCCAGGCAGGCCGCCAGCGCGAGGGCGTCCTCGACGGCGAGCTTGGTGCCGGAGCCGATGGAGAAGTGGGCGGTGTGGGCGGCGTCGCCGAGGAGGACGACGTTGTCGTGCGACCAGTGCTCGTTGACGACCGTGCGGAAGGTGGTCCAGGCGGAGTTGTTGGACTTCAGGGGGCGGCCGCCGAGGGCGTCGGTGAAGATCTTGGCGCAGCGCTCGACCGACTCGCGCTCGTCCATGCCGTCGAAGCCGGCCGCCCGCCACACCTCCTCGCGCATCTCGACGATCACGGTGGAGGCGTCGGCCGCGTACGGGTAGCCGTGCAGTTGCATCACGCCGTGCTCGGTCTCGGCGATCTCGAAGCGGAAGGCGTCGAAGGCGAAGTCGGCGGCGAGCCAGATGTAGCGGCAACGGTGGGTGGTCACGTGGGGCCGGAAGGCGCCGGCAAACGCCTCGCGGGTGGCGCTGTGCACCCCGTCGGCGGCGATGACCAGGTCGTACGTCTCCGCCAGCCACGCCGGGTAGGGCGCTTCCGTGGAGAAGCGCAGCTCGACGCCGAGGGAGCGGCAGCGGGCGTGGAGGATCTCCAGGAGGCGTTGCCTGCCGAGGGCGGCGAAGCGGTGTCCTCCGGAGGTGTGGCGGGTGTTTCGGTGGGTGATGTGGATGTCGTCCCAGCGGATGAAGTCGGCCTTCAGTGCCTCGTAGACGACGGGGTCGGCGTGTTCGATGCCGCCCAGGGTCTCGTCGGAGAGGACGACTCCGAAGCCGAAGGTTGTGTCGGGGGCGTTGCGTTCCCAGACGGTTATCTCGCGGGTGGGGTCGAGGCGTTTGAGGAGGGCGGCGGTGTAGAGGCCTCCGGGGCCACCGCCGATGATTGCTGTGCGGTGGGGGTGGGTGATCTTGCCTTGCGGCTGCGGGTTGTTTGTGGTTGATCGCGCCCCGCGGCGGAGCCGCATATCGACACTGCCCCGCGCCCCTGAGGTTGGCATCCTCAACGCCCCTTCCACTTCGGGGGACGCTTTTCCTTGAACGCCGCGTGGAACTCCGCGTAGTCCTCGCCGTTCATCAGGAGTGCCTGCGTGGCGGCGTCCATTTCGACCGCTGCCGCCAGGGGCATGTCCAGCTCGGCCGTGAGCAGGGCCTTCGTCTGGGCGTAGGCGAGGGCGGGGCCCTCGGCCAGGCGGTGGGCCAGGGCCTGGGCGGCGTCGTCCGCCGCGCCCTCCTCCGTCAGTTCGCTGATCAGGCCGATGCGCTCCGCCTCGGGTGCCCGCACCGGCTCGCCCAGCATGAGCAGGCGGGTGGCGTGGCCGAGGCCGACGACCCGGGGCAGCAGATAGGCGGCGCCCATGTCGCCGCCGGAGAGGCCGACGCGGGTGAAGAGGAAGGCGAAGCGGGCGGTGGGGTCGGCGACGCGGAAGTCGGCGGCCAGGGCGAGGACGGCTCCCGCCCCGGCCGCGACCCCGTGCACGGCCGCGATCACCGGGAACGGGCATTCCCGTACGGCCCGCACGACCTGCCCGGTCATCCGGTTGAAGTCGAGGAGCTGGGCGGTGTCCAGGGACAGGGTGGCGCCGATGATCTCGTCGACGTCGCCGCCGGAGCAGAAGCCGCGCCCCTCGCCGGCCAGCACCAGGGCCCGTACCGACCGCTCGCGGGACAGCTCGGCGAGCAGGTCACGCAGGTCGGCGTAGGCGCCGAAGGTGAGCGCGTTGAGCTTGTCGGGGCGGGCCAGGGTGACGGTGGCGACGCCGTCGGCGCGCTCGACGCGCAGATGGTGCCAGTCGGAGGTGTGGGGGGCGGAGCCGACGAAGGGACTCATGATGTGCGGCCTCCTCGGACGGTGGCGCGGGCACTGCCTCACGGAGCTCTACCCCACGAAGCTATCACTCCTCTGTGACTGTCGTCACGACTGCGCGATAGCGCCGTCACGATGTGGCCGAACCCCGCCAGATCGGCGACAGGGCGGTAACAGCGGGAGCAGTCGTGCTCGGCGGATCGTTGCCGTGGGTAAGCCGCCGGTACCGGGGTCGAGTGATCCCGGGACGGCGCCGACCGAGTCACTGGGCCGGTTGCGCCGTACCATTCATAAAGTTGAAAGCAGGACAGCCTGCTCCATGAACGGACCCGCCTTGCAAGAACGCCCCTCCGCCCCCGCCTCCTGGCGCATCGCGCTGCCCCACTCCGCCGCGGCGGTGCCGGTGGCGCGCGCCCTGGTCCGTACGGCGCTGGCGGAGCTGGAGCACGGGGCCGACAGCGACACCGCGGAACTGCTCACCGCGGAACTGGTGGCGAACGCCGTGGAACACACGCCCGGCCGGTCCCCGATCGAGCTCGTGGTGGAGCTGCTGCCGACCGGCTGCCAGGTCGAGGTGCACGACCCGGACCCGGCGCCGCCCGGCGATCTCACCCGCCCGCACGGCGGACCGCCCGACCCCTGGCAGGAGCACGGGCGCGGCCTGCTGCTGATCCGCGCCCTCAGCTCGTCCTGCGGCCACCGGCCCACCGAGACGGGCAAGGCGGTGTGGTTCAGGCTGCCGGTGGTGCCGCACCAGCGGCGCCCGATGTGATCCCTCTCAGGACCCCTCAGGCGAGCGTCGCGACCAGGACCGCCTTGATGGTGTGCAGGCGGTTCTCCGCCTCGTCGAAGACGACCGAGTGCACCGACTCGAAGACCTCGTCGGTCACCTCCAGGGAGTCCAGGCCGTAGGTCTCGTGGATCTCCCGCCCGACCTTGGTGCCGAGGTCGTGGAAGGCCGGCAGGCAGTGCAGGAACCGCACGTCCGGGTTGCCGGTGGCGCGCAGGACGTCCATGGTCACGGCGTACGGCGTCAGGGCGCCGATGCGTTCGGCCCAGACCTCCTTGGGCTCACCCATGGAGACCCACACGTCGGTGGCGACGAAGTCGGCACCCAGGACACCCTCGCTCACGTCCTCGGTGAGGGTGACGCGGGCGCCGCTGCCCTCGGCGAGCTTGCGGGCGCCGGCGACGACGTCCTCGGCGGGCCAGTACTCCCGGGGGGCGACGATCCGGACGTCCATGCCGAGCAGGGCTCCGGTGACCAGGTAGGAGTTGCCCATGTTGAAGCGGGCGTCGCCGAGGTAGGCGAAGGCGATCTCCGTGAGGGGCTTGGCGCAGTGCTCGGTCATGGTGAGCACGTCGGCGAGCATCTGGGTGGGGTGCCAGTCGTCGGTGAGGCCGTTGTAGACGGGCACGCCCGCGAAGGCGGCGAGCTCCTCGACCTTGGCCTGACTGTCCCCGCGGTACTCGATCCCGTCGTACATCCGGCCGAGCACGCGCGCGGTGTCCTTCACGGACTCCTTGTGCCCGATCTGCGAGCCGGACGGGTCGAGGTAGGTCGTCGAGGCACCCTGGTCGGCGGCGGCGACCTCGAAGGCGCAGCGGGTGCGCGTCGAGGTCTTCTCGAAGATCAGCGCGATGTTCTTCCCCCGCAGGTACCGCGTCTCCGTCCCGGCCTTCTTGGCGGCCTTCAGCTCGGCGGCCAGCTCGACCAGACCGCGGAACTCCTCCCCGGAGAAGTCGAGCTCCTTGAGGAAGTGGCGGCCGGCGAGGGCGGTCGGGACTGTCGCCATGGGGGCGCTCCAGGGGTACGGGGGACAGCGTGATTTTTGGAAGTCTATACGATGGTTGGCATTTCTATTCAAGAGCCGTTTCGAGGGTGCCGCTCACACCGCGTCCCGCACCACCGGACAGCTCATACAGCGCGGCCCGCCCCTCCCCCGGCCCAGCTCGCTGCCCGGGATCTCGATCACCTCGATGCCCTGTTTGCGCAGATGCGTGTTGGTCGTGGAGTTGCGTTCATAGGCGACGACGACGCCGGGCTCGACGGCGAGGACGTTGCAGCCGTCGTCCCACTGCTCGCGCTCGGCCGCGTGCACGTCCTGGGTCGCGGTCAGCACCCGGATCTCGCTCAGCCCGAGGGCGGCGGCGATCGCGCGGTGCATGTGCTCCGGCGGATGGTCGGTGACCTTCAGCTCCTTGTCGCCGGCGCCCGGCTCGATGGTGTACGAGCGGAGCATGCCGAGCCCGGCGTACTGGGTGAAGGTGTCGCCGTCGACCATCGTCATCACGGTGTCGAGGTGCATGAAGGCGCGCGCCTTCGGCATGTCCAGCGCCACGATCGTCTGCGCGGAGCCCGCCGCGAACAGCTTGTGGGCGATCATCTCGACGGCCTGGGGCGTGGTGCGCTCGCTCATGCCGATCAGGACCGCCCCGTTGCCGATCACCAGGACGTCTCCGCCCTCGATGGTGGAGGGGTAGTCGGCCTGCCCCCGCGACCAGACGCGGAACGTTTCCTCACGGAACAGCGGATGGTGCCGGTAGATCGCCTCGAAGTGCACGGTCTCACGCTGCCGGGCCGGCCAGCGCATGGCGTTGATGGAGACACCGTCGTAGATCCAGGCGGAGGTGTCCCGGGTGAAGAGGTGGTTGGGCAGGGGAGCGAGCAGGAAGTCGTCGAGCTCCATCACATGGAACCGCACGGAGGTCGGCTCCTCGTGCGCGTCCAGGAACTCCCGCTTGGTCATCCCGCCGACGAGACCCTCGGCCAGCTCACGCGCGGGCAGGCTCTCGAAGGCGGTTCTGAGGTGGTCGGTGGCGAGCGGCCCGTACTCCTTCTCGTCGAAGATCCGGTCCAGGACGAGCGATCTCGCCTGCGGGATCTCCAGGGTCTCGGTGAGCAGGTCGCCGAAGAGGTGGACGTCCACACCGCGGTCGCGCAGCACGTCGGCGAACCCGTCGTGCTCGGCGCGCGCCCGGCGCACCCACAGCACGTCGTCGAAGAGCAGGGAGTTCTTGTTGCTGGGGGTGAGCCTCTTGAGCTCGAGATCCGGCCGGTGCAGTATGACGCGGCGCAGCCGCCCGGCCTCGGAGTCGACATGGAATCCCATGCCTCCATCCTGACCAACGGGGCGCCTCTTCACCCCCTGTCCGACGGTTTCCGGGGCAGCCCGTTTTCGTCCCATTGACGAGAATGGTCCGGGCCCGGCTGCCGGGGGCAGGCGGTGCGGATGGGGATGTGCCGGGAGCGGCTGCGGTGGGGGGCGTGACGGCGGCGGGCAGAGTGCCGAAAAGACGCTGACCGAATCCGGCGGAGCACCGTCAAGTCGTCTGTACGCTGGGGGAATTGGATCGGTTGAACGGTTCGGCGGCCGGAGAGCGGGAGACGACGTGAGCCCTGACGCGATGATCCTGCATCTCGTGGGCGCCTCGGCCCTGATCCTCGTCTTCGCCCACCTGGGCGGCTACACGGCCCGGCGGCTCGGGCAGCCCTCCATCGTCGGCCAGTTGACGGCGGGCATCGCCCTCGGCCCCTCGCTCCTCGGCAGCGTGTCGCCGACCGCCTACGAATCGCTGTTCCCCCGGGCGGTCGACCCGGCGCTCATCGGACTCGCGCAGTTCGCCCTGATGGTGTTCATGTTCGCGGCCGGGTACGAGCTGGACCTGCGCATCCTGAGCAGCCGGGCCCGTGCCTCGGTGGCCGTGGCGGCCGCGACCTTCGTCGTCCCGATGGCCGTGGGCTGCGGCTGTGCGCTGCTGTTCCGGGAGCAACTGCACTCCCTGGGCATGCCGCGGCAGCTCTCCCCCGCGATGGTGGTGTTCGCGGGTGTCGCGCTGTCGATCACCGCGGTGCCGGTGCTGACGGCGATCGTGCGGGAGAACCGGCTCGTCCACACGACGCCCGGCGTGGTGGCGGTCACCGCCGCCGGACTGCTCGACGTGGTCGGCTGGACGGTGCTGGCCGGGGCCCTGCTTCAGGCCGGCGCCGGGGAGGGGGCCCCGAGCTGGCCCTGGCGGACGGCGCTCGCCGTGGGCTTCGTCGCCCTGATGCTCCTGGTGGCCCGGCCCCTCCTGCGCAGGCTGCTCTGGAAGATCCGGATGGATCCCTCGCTCCGGCTGGCGCTGCTCATCGGATTCGCTCTCGGGTCGGCCTGGGTGACGCACTCACTCGGGCTCCACGTGGTCTTCGGAGCGCTGCTCGCGGGTGTCGTGGTGCCTCGCGAGCCGGGCGGCGAGCTCGACCCGGACCTGCTACGGCCGCTGCGCGACGTCGGCTCGCTGCTCCTGCCGTTCTTCTTCGTCGTCTCGGGGCAGTCGGTCACCCTGGGCGGCATGAACGCCGTGGGCTGGGGCGCCCTGCTCGTGGTGACCGTGCTGGCCGTCACGGTGAAGGTCGGCAGCGGCACGCCGGCGGCCCGGCTGAGCGGCCTGGACCGGGATGACGCGCGCACCGTCGGGGTCCTGATGAGCACCCGGGGTCTCACCGAGCTGATCGCGCTCGACGCAGGCCTGCAGGCGGGGCTGTTGAGCCCGCAGTTGTACACGGTGCTGGTCTTCATGGCGCTGGCCACCACGCTGTTCACACAGCCGTTGCTGGAACTGGTCCGCCGCCTGGGTCGAGGGAACCGCGGCGGTCGCATCCCGGCATCCGCCGCCCCCGCACCCGCCCGGGTGGACGTCGGCTGACATCCACCCAAGGCGGCGGCCTCACCGGCTCACAGCCGCGGGTCCACCGGCTCCGACTCCAGCGCCAGCACCCCGAACACCGCCTCGTGCACCCGCCACAGCGGCTCACCCTCGGCCAGCCGGTCCAGGGCCTCCAGACCGAGGGCGTACTCGCGGATCGCGAGGGAGCGCTTGTGGTTCAGGAAGCGCTGGCGCAGGCGGGCCAGGTTGTCGGGGCGCGTGTACTCCGGACCGTAGATGATCCGCAGGTACTCGCGGCCCCGGCACTTGATGCCGGGCTGGACCAGACGGCCCTGCTCGCTGCTGCGGACCAGCGCGCCGAGCGGCTTGACGACCATGCCCTCGCCGCCCCGGCCGGTCATCTCCAGCCACCAGTCGACACCGGCCTGGACCGACTCCGGGTCACCGGTGTCGACGTACAGGCGCCGGGTGGTCTGCAGCAGGCCGCTCGCGTCGTGCTCCACCAGCCGGTCGAGCAGGGCGAGCTGCTCGTCGTGGGGCAGCGCGGCGAGGCTGCGGCCCTGGACGGCGAGCATCTGGAACGGGGCCAGGCGGACACCGTCCAGGCCGTTGGTGGTCCAGCAGTAGCGCCGGTACGCCTCCGTGAACGCGGCCGCGTCGGAAGCCCGTTCGCGCTGGCGTGCCAGCAGGTCGGTCACCTCGACACCGCGGGCCGCCGCGCCCTCCAGCGCGGCCAGCGCACCCGGGAACACCGCTCCGGACGCGGCGCCCACCGCCGCGTACTGCGACCGCAGCAGCCCGGACGCCTTCAGCGACCACGGCATCAGCTCGGCATCGAGCAGCAGCCAGTCCGTGTCGAGGTCGTCCCAGAGGCCGGCCTCGCCGATCGCCGTCCGCAGGCGGCCGAGGATCAGCTCCGTCACCGCCTCGTCGTCGAGGAAGGGGCGGCCGGTGCGGGTGTAGAGGGAGCCCGTCGGGCCGTTCTCCACGCCGAAGCGCTTGCGCGCCGCCTCCGCGTCACGGCAGACCAGGGCGACCGCCCGCGAGCCCATGTGCTTCTCCTCGCACACGACCCGCTCGACGCCGTCCGCCTTGTACTGCGCGAACGCCTCCTCCGGGTGCTCCAGGTAGCCGTCGACACGCGAGGTGGCGGTCGGCGCCATGGTCGGCGGGAGGTACGGCAGCAGCCGGGGGTCCACCGCGAAACGGCTCATGACCTCCAGGGCCGCGGCCGCGTTCTCCTCCCGGACCGACACCCCGCCCGCGTGCCGGGTCTCGACGACACGTCGGCCGTGCACGTCCGCCAGGTCCAGTGGCCGCCCGTCCTGCCCGCCGGGTGCCTCCGCCTTCAGCGGCTTCGTCGGCTCGTACCACACCTGCTCGGCCGGTACGTCGACCAGTTCCCGCTCCGGCCAGCGCAGCGCGGTGAGCTTGCCGCCGAAGACGGCGCCGGTGTCCAGGCAGATGGTGTTGTTGAGCCAGGTGGCCTCCGGGACCGGGGTGTGGCCGTAGACGACGGCCGCCCGGCCCCGGTAGTCCTCCGCCCACGGGTAGCGCACCGGCAGGCCGAACTCGTCGGTCTCGCCGGTGGTGTCGCCGTACAGCGCGTGCGAGCGGACCCGGCCCGAGGTGCGGCCGTGGTACTTCTCCGGCAGACCGGCGTGGCAGACGACCAGGCGTCCGCCGTCGAGGACGTAGTGGCTGACGAGACCGTCGATGAACTCCCGTACCTGCTTCTTGAACTCCTCGCTCTCGCCCTCCATCTGCTCGATGGTCTCGGCGAGGCCGTGGGTGTGCTGGACCTTGCGGCCGCGCAGGTGACGCCCGTACTTGTTCTCGTGGTTGCCGGGCACGCACAGCGCGTTGCCCGACCCGACCATCGCCATCACGCGGCGCAGTACGGCGGGGCTGTCCGGGCCGCGGTCGACGAGGTCACCGACGAAGACCGCCGTACGGCCGTCCGGGTGGACACCGTCGACGTAGCCCAACTTGCCGAGCAGCGACTCCAGTTCGGCAGAGCAGCCGTGGATGTCGCCGATGATGTCGAAGGGGCCGGTGAGGTGGGTCAGGTCGTTGAAGCGCTTCTCGGTGACGACGGTGGCGTTCTCGACGTCCTCCACACCGCGCAGCACGTGCACCTTGCGGAAGCCCTCGCGTTCCAGGTGTCTGAGGGAGCGGCGGAGTTCGCGTGTGTGACGCTGGATGACCCGGCGCGGCATGTCGGCCCGGTCGCTGCGGGCCGCGTTGCGCTCGGCACACACGTCCTCCGGGACGTCGAGCACGATGGCGATGGGCAGCACGTCGTACTGCCTGGCCAGGTCGATCAGCTGACGGCGGGCGTCCTGCTGCACGCTGGTAGCGTCGACGACCGTGCGCCGGCCGGCCGCGAGGCGCTTGCCCGCGATGTAGTGCAGGACGTCGAAGGCGTCCTTGGTCGCGCTCTGGTCGTTCTCGTCGTCGGAGACGAGGCCCCGGCAGAAGTCGGAGGAGATGATCTCGGTCGGCTTGAAGTGCCGTCGGGCGAAGGTGGACTTGCCCGAGCCGGAGGCGCCGACGAGGACCACGAGGGAGAGGTCGGTGACGGGGAGGACCCGTCCCTTGGTCTGGGTCTGAGCCTGGGTCTCGGTCATGCTGCCTTCGCCTCCTTCTCGTTCACGTTCTTTATGCTGAACACGGCCATCTGGGTGGGCGGGCCCACCTCCGGGTCGTCCGGTCCGACGGGCACGAACTCCACGTCGTAGCCGTGCCGTTCGGCGACCGCACCGGCCCAGGTGCGGAACTCCTCGCGCGTCCACTCGAAACGGTGGTCGCCGTGCCGGACGTGTCCGGCCGGGAGGCTCTCCCAGCGGACGTTGTACTCGACGTTCGGCGTGGTCACGAGGACCGTGCGCGGACGGGCCGAGCCGAACACGGCGTACTCCAGGGCGGGCAGCCGCGGCAGGTCGAGGTGCTCGACGACCTCGCTGAGCACGGCCGCGTCGTAGCCCTTGAGCCGGTTGTCGGTGTAGGCGAGCGAGCCCTGCATGAGCTTCACCCGTGAGGCCTGCCGCTCACCCATCCGGTCCAGCTTCAGGCGCCGGGAGGCGATGGTGAGCGCCCGCATCGACACGTCCACGCCGACGATCTCGGTGAACCGGACGTCCTTCAGCAGCGCCTGCACCAACTGGCCCTGTCCGCAGCCCAGGTCGAGCACACGGGCGGCGCCGGACGCGTGCAGCGCGGCGACGATCGCGTCCCGGCGCTGCACGGCGAGCGGGGCCGGCTTCTCCTCGGTCTCCGCCTCGGCCTCGACCGCGTTGTCGATCTCCTCGACCTCGCTGTCGTCCGCCTCCGCGAGCCGTACCAGTTCCAGGCGCTCCATGGCCTGCCGGGTCAGCGACCAGCGGCGGGACAGATAGCGGCTGGTGATCAGCTTGTGCTCCGGGTGGTCGGGCAGCCAGCCCTCACCGACGCGCAGCAGCTTGTCGACCTCGTCGGGGGCGACCCAGTAGTGCTTGGCGTCGTCCAGGACGGGGAGCAGGACGTAGAGGTGGCGCAGGGCCTCGGCGAGGGTTCGCTCCGAGGACTCCAGGACGAGGCGTACGTAACGGGACTCGCCCCACTCCGGGAACCGGACGTCCAGCGCCACGGGCTCGACGGTGACCGCCCAGCCGAGCGGCTCGAAGAGCTTTCGTACCAGGTCGGGGCCGCCCCGGGCGGGCAGCGCGGGCACCTCGACGCGCAGCGGCAGCGGCTGCTCGGCGCGCTCGGGGCGGGCGTTGCACACGCCGCGCATCGCGCTGGAGAACACGCTGCTCAGCGCGACGGCGAGCAGCGAGGAGGCGGCGTACGGGCGGTCGTTGACGTACTGCGCGAGTGCCGCGTCGGGGGCGCCGCCCCGGCCCTTGCCCTTGCCTCGCCGGACCAGTGCCACCGCGTCCACCTCCAGCAGCAGCGCCACCGTGCAGCGCTCGGCGTCCGCCTCGGGGTAGAGGACGTGCGCCTTGCCGTAGGACGTGGAGAACGCCTGCGCGTTGTCGGGATGCTTGTGCAGCAGGAAGCCGAGGTCGGTCGCGGGGCGTTCGGGGGTGCCGGTGGTACTGATCGTCAGGAACATGCGGAGGGCCTCTCCGGCGGGTCGATGTCGTGGATGTTCTCTGGTGGCCGTGCACGCGAAAGCCCCCAGGACGGTGATCCTGGGGGCTCGGCAGGACGACTCATCCTACGATCGCACACCCCGGCCGACCGGCGCGTTCGTTTATTCGAGCCCGCTGTCGGGCCTACTCCTCCGCCTTCCAGGGCCTCACACCCAGCTGCCCCGTGGTGCCGAGGTCGAGGTGCGGGGTCACGGTCACGGGCGCAGCGCCGGGCTTCGCCACGACACGGACGTAGGGGACGTTGACCGGGGTGCCGAACTGGGTGGTGTTGCGCCACACCAGTCCGGACCGAGCGCGCTCACCGGGCTTGAGGGTCACGGGCCGGGGCGGTTCGTCCGGCCCGGCGCCGCTGGTGATCTCACCGCTGCCGTGGAGGATCTTCACGCCGTCGACCCGCTTGTGCTCCTCGTCGAGGAGGGTCAGCTCGGGATAGCCGTTGATCTTGTACGCGCCGGTCCCGCAGTTCTCCAGCCACAGCCCCACGACCCGCAGCCCCATGGCCGCGTCGCCCTCGTCGGCCGTGACGCGGATCCCGGAGGACGGGCACGCGCCCGGGTCGGCGGGAGCCTCGCCGGCGGGGACGCTGGTGACCTCGGAGACCTTCACCCGGGTCACGGCGGGTGCCGACCCCGGCAACTCCCCCATCTTGAGGTTTCCGGTCACTGTTTTGCCCGGACCGACGTCACGCACGGTCTCCCGCTGGTTCGTCACCGCCCCGCCGCCGGCCGAGAGGAAGTCGAACAGGATCGTGTACGTCAGCGCCTCGGTGCCGTCGTTGGTGACCTCGTAGGTGGCGGAGGCTCCGGAGGCAGCGCCGGGGGACGGGATGGTCATGGCGGTGATCCGGACGCCGTCCTTGCCCGGGTCGGAGACGGGGGTCTGGCCGTCGGCCCGGCCGGCACCGCCGCTCGTGCCGTTTCCGGTGTCCTGCGAACCGGCGCGTTCCGCTCCGCACCCCGCGACCAGCAGGACGGCCGCGAGGACGGGAAGTAAGGGGGTGGCTCTTCGCATCCGGCCACCTCATCAGCGCGGAACCGCTCCCACTGTGACGGAGGCCATAGTTCCGGTCACAAGCCTGTCACAGTGGGGGCGGTCCTACGACAGCCGGGTCACTACGACAGCTGCGACTGGACCTGCGCGGAGATCAGCTCCAGGTGGTCGAGGTCGTCCAGGTCGAGGATCTGGAGGTAGAAGCGCCGGGAGCCGAGCTCCGCGTACCGGCCGATCTTCTCGACGACCTCGGCGGGGGTGCCGGCCAGGCCGTTGGCCTTCAGCTCGTCGACCTCGCGGCCGATGGCGGCGGCGCGGCGGGCGACCTCCTGGTCGTCCTTGCCCACGCAGGCCACGAGCGCGTTGGAGTAGACGAGTTCGTCGCCATTGCGGCCGATCTCCTCGGCGGCCGCCCGCACCCGGCCGAACTGGCGCTCGCAGTCCTCGAGGGAACCGAAGGGCAGGTTGAACTCGTCGGCGTAGCGGGCTGCGAGCCGCGGGGTGCGGGTCGCACCGTGGCCGCCGATCAGGACCGGGATCTTCTCCTGCGCGGGCTTGGGCAGCGCGGGCGAGTCGGTGAGGTCGTAGTACGTACCGTGGAAGTCGAAGGTCTTGTCGGCCTCGGTCTTCCACAGCCCCGTGACGATCGCCAGCTGCTCTTCGAGGCGGGCGAACTTCTCCTTGGGGAACGGTATGCCGTACGCGGTGTGCTCCTCCTCGAACCAGCCCGCACCCAGGCCGAGTTCGACTCGGCCGCCGGACATCTGGTCGACCCCCGCGACCTGGATGGCGAGCACGCCGGGCAGCCGGAAGGTGGCGGCGGTCATCAGCGTGCCGAGCCGGATGCGCTTGGTCTCGCGGGCGAGGCCGGCCAGGGTGATCCAGGCGTCGGTGGAGCCGGGGAGGCCGTCCACGGAGCCCATCTTCAGGTAGTGGTCCGACCGGAAGAAGGCGTCGAAGCCGAGGTCCTCGGTGGCCTTGGCCACGGCGAGCAAGGTGTCGTAGGTGGCCCCCTGCTGGGGCTCGGTGAAGATGCGGAGATCCATGCCTTCCATCCTGCATGCCGTGTCTTCCGTCAACCTCACCGGTCCCCCTCGCCCCCGCGCTCCCCGGTCGGGTGAAAAGCGTCGACCGGCATCAGGGCGGGGTCCTGGGCCAGTGACCGGGTCCGGTGGTGATCGTTGGTCGGGCGGTGCCGGACCGCCCGGCGCTCGCGCCCGGCAGGACAGCGCCGGGGCGTGACCCGCACCGGCCTCCGCGGGGGCCAGGCCGAGGAGGCCGTTCATGTCCGAAGAGACCGTGCCACAGCAGGGCGGGGGGCCGGCGGGGCAGCCGAAGGGACTGCTCCAGCAGATGGAGGAGCTGATGGCGGCGCTGAACGCGGACCTGTCGGCGTTGGACGCGGATCTGCAGTCGGCCGGGGGACCCGGGCGGGCGCTTGCTGAAGAGGGCGAGTGAGGATCAGCCCCTCCGGCGTTTGAGGAGCGGGGGGTCCGGGGGGGCGGAGCCCCCCGTGACGGTCGGGCAACCAGCCCCAGCCTCACCGCTCCGGCAGTACCTGGTCCCGGTCCGCCAGTTTCCGCAGCATCTCCAGGACACGGTCCCTCGATTCGTCCGCCGCGTCGATCGCCTCCATGCACTGCCAGTACGTGCCCTCGTCGTCCGCCGCGCTGGCGACGCCGACGAGGGCGATGCCGACCTCGCCGAGGAGACCGCCCAGGTCGAGGAGGGCCTGGCGGGCGTCGTCGAGGGCGGTGAGCTGGGCGGCGCGTAAGTCCCCGGGATCGAGGGCCGGTGCGTCCAGCACACCGCAGCCTCTGCCCGCCAGTTCGGTCAACCCCAGCGCCTCGCCGCGCAGTTCGGGCGGGCCGGAGACCGCGAGCCGACTGCCTATCGCCTGTGCCAGGGCCTGCGCCTGCCACACCTCCGTCAAGATCTCCGGCACGGCGCCGCTGCCCGCGAGGGCGCGCCTGCTCGTGAGGATGAGCCGCACAGCTTCCATGCGCTGCCCCCGTCTGTCCCGACGCGCTTCTCGCACGTCCGCCCGAACTCCCTTGTCCACTACCCAGAGTGAAGGCGTGTGGGACGAAAAGCCAGAGGAAGACGGAAATCTGCGGACAACAAATCGGTTTCGGACCGCTTGTTGAATACGGAGCGTAATAGCGGACCGTGTGACTCCCCCGCACGGTGCCGGGGACTACGGCGCCGGGAACCTCCGCTCGTTGCGGTCGATCTTCGCGTCCAGTGCCGCCAGCGGATCGATGCCGAGCACCTCGCACAGTTGCAGCAGATAGGCGAGCACGTCCGCGACCTCGTCGGTGACGCGGTGCGCGGTGTCGGGGTCGTCCATGACGCGGGCCGACTCCTCGGGCGTCAGCCACTGGAAGATCTCGACGAGTTCGGACGCCTCCACGCTGAGCGCGGCGACGAGGTTCTTGGGGGTGTGGTACGGCTGCCAGTCGCGCGCGGCCGCGAACTCGGCCAGCCTGCGCTGCAGCTTCGCCACGTCGAGGTGTTCTGTCACGGGTCCAGGTGTACCACCGTGACGCCGTCCGCCCCGGCGGCCCAGGAGGCGTCGCTCACCGCGCCGACGAGGCGGAGGTGGCCGCGGTCGCACATCCGTGCCGCGAGCCGCAGCAGTTCGCCGCGCTGGCGTACGTCCAGGCACCGGTCGAAGCCGTCGGCAAGCACGGTGAGCGTCTGGAGGGCGGCGGGTACCTCGCCGGCCGGGTCGACCTCCAGTACGCCCGGCCCGGTCAGCAACGTCAGCGCGAGGGCGACGTAGCGCAGTTCGCCGTCGCCGAGCCGTCCGAGGGCCGTCCGCGTGCCGTCGCCCCGGTCGAGCAGCGCGTGGATCCTCCCGTCGCCCAGGGGTTCGGCGCGTACGTCGACGACCGGTCCCGTGCATCCGGCCCGTACGGCGGCGACCAGCTGGGCGTGCCGTCGGCCGCACTCGTCCCGGGTGCGCCCCAGAACGTCGGCGAGGTTGTCGCAGCCGCCGAGCAGTCGTCCGGAGCCGGTGGGGACGGGGACGCGCATGCGGCCGGGGCGTGGGTCGCAGGCGAAGACGGAGCGCAGGGCGACCACCATCTGTTCGGCGGCGGCGAGCACCCGGCGCTGTCCGCCCGTGCGGCCGGCCACGCGCAACGGCAGGAGCGCGGTGCCGAGCCGGTCGTCGGGCAGGGCCGCCCGGGTGACCGGCGACGATCCGCCCGTGTGCCAGGCGGCCTGGACGGCACGTCGGCTCGGGTCGCGCAGGGCGGTCTCCAGCAGCACCAGCCCGTCGGCCGTCAACCGCTCGCCCGCGACGCGCAGGTGGGGCTCGGCCTGCACGGCCACGTCCAGCCGGACCGGCCCCTCGGGACCGTCGGCCGTACACCCGATCCGGAACCCGCGCCGACGCTGCCCGTCGGGCCGGGCCCGGTCCGGCACACACGCGCCGGGATCCGGGAACGCCTCCCCGACCGCGGCCCCACCACCGAGCCGGGCCAGCGCCGCGAAAGCCCGCAGCGCACTCGTCTTGCCGCTGCCGCTCGGCCCGGCGAAGAGCGTGAGCGGCCCGAGCGGAAACCCGGCCCGCCGGTGCCCTGCGAAGGCGGAGAGTCTCAGCTCGGTGAGGTGGGGGCGGTCGGGGCGCCTCTCGGGCGCGGCGGGGAGCGCCGAGGGCGCCAGGGAACGGGGTGAGGGAATGGACGGCGGAGCCATGTCCGGACCGTAGGGGCTCCGCCACGGAGCGAACCGTTCCGCCCGCGCGCCGTTCCTACGAACGGGCTAACACACCGGTTGCCGCGGTGGCCCGGTAACCGGCGTGTTTGCCCGGCGGCGGAGGTCGCGCGCGTGGAGGGGCGGCGTGGGGATGCCCGGTGACCGGGCAGCCCCGCACGCGCGCCCCCGCCGCCGGGCGACCGCGCCGAAGGCCGGGACGGACCTCTCCGTTCTGCCCGCTCGCGCCCCGCGGCAGAGCGACCCGGCGCGGCCCTCGAATCCGCGGCACGCGTCGACGGGCCGGCTCACACCCCCGGCATCCCCGCCCCCTCCATCAGCCCGCTGACCTCGGTCCCCGGTGGTGTCAGCAGGAACACGTTGCGGTCGACGCGATGCATGCCGCTGGCCAGGCCGAAGACCACGCCTGTGCTGAAGTCGAGGACGCGTTTGGCGACCTCGGTTTCCGCGCTGGTGAGGTCGAGGAGGACCGGGATGCCGGCCATGAGGGTCTCGGCGACCTCGCGGGCGTCGGCGAAGACGTTGACACGGAGGACGACGAAGCGGCGGCGGGTCTCCGTCACCGCGTCCGGGAGGGCGCGATGGCCGACGGCGGACGGCCAGGCGTCCCGGCCCCGCAACGGCACGACCTGGGCGAGCCCTTCCCACTGCTCATCGGTGACGTCGTAGCGGTTCACCGGCTCCCCCCGAACTGACTCGCCTTCAATACCTGCACCAGCCAATTCTTACGCCAAGTCACCCGTTCGGCCCAACAGCGACACGGTGCGCGACCGTCACAGGGGTCGCATCATGCCACGCCTTACCGCCCTCACACCGGACTCTTCACCTCCGGTGGCAGGCCGCTCACCAGCCGCGATTACCGTCCGGTGGCGTGCAGTTGGCAGAGAAACGGGCGCGGACGCAGCCGGTGACGCCCGCCCGACGGATCCGGCCGATGCCGTCCGTCGTCCTGGAGGAACCGGCCCCCGCGCAGTGGCACCGCGTCCTGACCCTGCTCGCCGACGTCAGTCTGTTCGTCGGGACGCGTTCGGTGTGGACGCAGGCGGCCACCCACCGCCTCCCCGTGGCCGCGGTCATCTCCGTCTGCTACGCCTCGATCCTGGTGTGCGGGGTGCTCACGCTGGTGGTCCGCGGCTCCCGTTCCCTGGCGCGCCTGGACCTGTGCGTGCTGATGACGGCCATGACGCTCACACTGTGCGCGTGGATCATGCTCCACAGCGGCGGTGACGAGGCGGACCTCACCACCCAGGCGGCCAGGGAACTGGTCGCGGGCCACGCCGTCTACGGGCAGCCGTGGCCCTGGCTGTTCGACCACGGCGTCGCGCTCACCCCGACGGTGTCCGGCGGCTACGACTTCACGTACGGCTATCCCCCGCTGGCCCTCCTGCTGACCGCGCCGCTGTTGTGGCTGGGGCACGGCGGCGCCCCGGCGACCGCGCTGAGCACCGGCGCGCTCCTCACCGGCACGGTGGTGCTGTGGCGGATGCTGCCGGTGCCGTGGCGGTCGGCGGCGACCATGGCGTGCCTGGGCTTCGCCTTCCTGCCCTCGTACGGCCGTCTCGGCTATCCGGCGATCCTGGCGATGGCGCTGCTGGTGCCGGTCGTGGTGCGGTGGCCGCGGATCGGGCGGGGCGGGCGGCTCGGCGCGGCGGGCGTCGCGCGGGCGGCGTGTCTGGGGGCGGCGTGCGCGGCGCAGCAACTCCCCTGGTTCCTGGCGCCGTTCCTGCTGGCCGGGATCTACGCGGTGCGGCGCGGTGAGCTGGGACGGCGGGCGGGCGGGCTGGTGGTGCTGCGGGTCGTCGGGGTCGCCGTCACCGTATGGCTGCTGATCAACGCGTACTTCTTCGTGCACGAGCCGCGGACCTGGCTGGAGGGGATCGCGCTGCCGCTGACGCAGGGCGCGGTGCTGCACGGCCAGGGCCTGGTCGGGGTGTCCCTCTACCTGACGAACGGAGGGGACCGGCTCGACTGGTACTCCCACGCGAGCATGCTGCTGGCGGCGGGGCTGCTGGCGCTGTTCGTACTGTTCCTCCGGCGGCTCGGGCCCGCGGCGACCGTGCTGCCCTGGTGCGCGTTCTATCTGGCGACGCGGTCGCAGGACGGCTACTACCTGATGATGACGCCGCTGTGGCTGGCGGCCGCGGTCACCGCGCCGCCGGAGGAGTTCGCCGGCGCGTGGCAGCCGCGCCCGCGGCTCCTGTCGGGTCCGCGCCGCCGCCCGGCCCGGCTGGCAGCGGCGCTGCTCGTCCTGTGCCCGGCGCTGGTGAGCGCGGGGATCGCGGTGACGGGGTCGCCGCCGCTGCGGATGCAGGTCGTGGCGGTGCGCCGGGCCGGGCCGGGCGTCTCCCGGCTGGCGCTCCAGGTCACCAACACGTCAGGGCGTGCGCTCGCACCGCACTTCACCCTCACCACCGGGCAGGGCATGGACCCGTACTGGTCGATCACCAGGGGCCCGGCCACGCTTCCCGCCCACACGACGGCACGCTATGAACTGCGGCCGCCCTCGGGGAGGTTCGGCCTGCCCCGCTCGGGCGTGCGGATCCGGTTGCGCGCCTTCACGGCCGACCCGCAGACGTTGTCGAGCACGGACGCGCGCGCCGCCCTGGAACCGTCGGGGTGACGGCGCGTCAGGCCGGGACACGGGTGAAGCGGAGCCTGGTGGTGACCGCGGTCAGGCCCTTGATCATGCCGAGCTGGTTCCAGCCGAGGCCGAACTGCGCGCGGTCGACGGTGAGTTCCGCCTCCAGCGTGAGCGCGTCGGCGTCCGCCTGCGCCAGGCGGGCGACGAGGGTCTGCGGCCGGCTGATGCCGCGCACGGTCAGCTGACCGACGACCTGCACGGTGGAGTCCTGGCGGAGTTCGGCGCTGCGGACCGCGAAGGTGATCTCGGGGTGGTGGTCGGTGTCGAAGAAGTCCGCGGAGCGCAGGTGCGTGTCGCGCTTGGCGTTCTTGGTGTCGAGGGAGGAGGCGTCCAGGGTCAGGGTGCCGACGGCGGACCCGTCGGACCGGACCTCGCCCTGGCCGGCGACGCCGGTGAAGGTGCCCTTCACGGTGACCAGGCCCCACATCGTCTTGTGCTGGAGGGCGACGGTGGAGGCGCTCGCGTCGAGCTGCCACAGGCCGGTTTCCACGGCGACGGTCATGATCCTTCTCCTGCCGGAGTAGTTCAAATTTGGATGATGAAGATGAGGGACAGGCTAGCCAGTTATCCAAATCTGAACAACCCCTGTCATGCAAATTTGGACAACGGATAGACTCGAAGGCATGGCAGACCCCGATGAGCACCCCGCCGACCTGCCCGAATGCCCCACCGCAGAGGGCCGCGGACTGCTGCCGCCCGAGCTGCGCGCCTGGATGCTCATGCTGGCCATGACCGGGGCGGTGGAGCAGCGGCTGGGCTCCGCCGTGAAGGAGAGGCTGGACGTCTCGCACGACGAGTTCCTGATCCTCTGCCTGCTGGCGGAGCAGCCCGCGGACAGCCACAGCCTGCGCATGACCCGCATCGCGGAGCTCCTGGGCCGCCCCAAGACCCGGCTCACCTACCAGATCGCCTGCCTCCAGCACGCCGGCCTCGTCACCCGCAGGTCGGTGTGCGGCGACAAGCGCGGCGTCGAGGTCACCCTCACCGCCAAGGCCCGGCTCCTGCTGGAGGAGGTCTCGGGCCCCCTCGCCGAGACGGTCACCAAAGCACTGGAGAAGTTCACGGGACCGGCCCAGCGGGAGGCGGTGTCGGCGCTGCTGCCGGACCCCGCGGCGGACTGCGCGGCGCCCGCACCGCCCGTACCGGAACGCTGATTTCCGGCCGCGATCTCCGACAGCCGCAGGCGGTTCCCCGTTCCTGGCCACGGCCCACCCGAACGCCCCGGCCGGCGCCTACGCCACGGCCCCGAACGCCCGCTCCACACCCCCGACCCGCACGGCCCACACCCTGGCCCTCGCAGGAGCGGGGCTGGCGGGAGCGGCGGCGGTGGCGGGGGCGGGCCGGGTGGTGCGGCGGCGGTTGCGGGGCTGAGCGCGGCGGACGGCCCGCCGGGCCCACCGCGGTGGGAGTGAGCGGGCCGCTCTCGCCCGCCCGGGCACAGCACCGCACGGGGCCGTGAGCCGACTGCGGGGCATCTGTGGCCGGTCGCGCAGCCTCCCCGCGCCCCTGGCGGGGCGCGGGGAGGCTGCATTCAGAGCCTTGCCCGCGTCGCCTCCAGCGGCGCGTCACCGCCATAGGACAGGCAGAGGCACGGCGAGTCCGGCCCCATGCGGCAGGCGTGAACGGTCGTGCGGGCTCACCCGCGTGCGGTGGGCGTGCCGACGTAGAGCCGGGCGGCGTGTGGCGTGTGGTCAGGCGGCGGCCATCGCCTTCTGTGTGGGATGGGCGGCGGGGGCCTGGGCCGGGTGGTGGTTCTCGGCCTCCGTCAGGAGGTGTGTCAGGGTGGCCCGGGCGCGGGCCACGCGGGAGCGGACCGTGCCGATGGGGCAGCCGCCCGCCTCGGCCGCCTCCGCGTAGGGCACGCCCAGGAGCTGGGTCATGACGAACGCCTCGCGGCGCTCCTCGGGCAACGCGGCGAGCAGGTCGAGCAGGACGACCCCGTCGTCGAAGCCCGGCAGGCCGCACGGCTGGGCCCGCTCGACGGCCGCCTGCCAGTCCGGGACGTCGGCCGGGCGGGGCCGGGCGGACGCGTACCGGTAGCTGTCGATCACCGCCCGGCGGGCGATGGACAGCAGCCAGGAGCGGGCCGAGGAACGGCCCTCGAAGCGGTGCAGGCTGCCCAGTGCCCGCAGGAACGTGTCCTGGGCCAGGTCGTCCACCGCCTCGGGGTCGGCACAGAGGTGGGCGACGTAGCGCAGGACGTCGCGGTGCAGCGCCCGCACGAAGTGCTCACCGGCGATGCGGTCACCGCCGCGGGCGGCAAGGGCCCAGGCGGTTATGGAGGCGTCACGGGACCTGGCCTCATCCATCTCACCCGGCTCGGCCTTCTCGGCGTTCTCTCGGGCGGTCGGCGGGACGGTAGCGATCACCTGGGGTCCCTCTCGGGTCGTCCCGGGTGCGGACCGGCCGGTGTGAAGGCACGGCGGTCCGCTGTCCGGTGGGTGGGGAGAGAGCCGTACGACGTCCTTGGTGGGCGTACGGCCGAGACCCGAGGCGCACAGGGGCGGCCTCGGGTTGCGGGCTGTCGTCAGACGGCGACAGCGGTCCCCACCGGGGGACCCCGGGAGATGATCGAGTGGACGAGGAGGAGAAGCCGCGGGGCGTGCGCGCGGCGGCGCCGCCGGAGCAGCGGGCGCGGCCGGTGCGGAGCCACGGGCAGCGCGAGCAGCAGCCGTAGCGGCGCGGCGAGCCATCCGGCGGCCGCCCGCAGAATGCGGAACGCGGCCCGCTCCCCGTACGCCAGCCACAGACCGCACAGCAGCGCGGCCAGGAGGTGGGCGCCGAGCATGCCGAGGGACGAGGAGCCCTCACTCATGCCCGGGTCCATGGAGCCCATGTGGTCCGTGTGGTCCATGTGCCCCATGGACCACATGTCCGCGTGCCCCATGTGCGCCATGTCCAGGGAGTCCGTGGTCATCGCGCCCATGACATGGCGTACGGCACCCGTGTCGGACTGCGCCAGCGAGAACCCCGTGTGCAGTGCCGTCTGGGCGGCGACCACGACCGACACGATCAGCGCCGGCCCGCGTTCCCGCCCGGCCAGGGCCCAGCCCACGGCACCGGTCGCGCCGAACCCGGCCGCCAGTGTCCACCAGGGCACATGGACGCCGGACATCATGACGTGTCCCAGGGCGGCGAGCAGCACACAGACGGCCGCGAACACCGCGGCCCGTACTGTGCGAGCGCCCCACCCTGTCGTCATGGCGCCTCATCCTCGCATCCGGGCGTCGATTGTCGTGCCTGGGTACGGAATTCACGCCCGCCGTACTCAGCGTGAGGTCATGCGTCGGGGATGCCGGGGCCGCTGAGGGCGGGGACGGTCTGCTCGGGGCGGTCTTCAAACTCTGCGTCGCTGCGGCTCGCGGGCCACTGGCTTGGTCACGAAAAACCTCGGCGGATCGGCACGTCGGACGGCTACGACGGACAGGGGCGAAGGGCGCGTCCATTCTGACACGGCCGCTCCGCCCGGACGGGGCCCGCGGGCGCGCTCAGCGGTAGGTGAGCAGCCCGCGTCGGTCGCCGGTGAAGTGGGCGTGATCGTTGAAGGTCAGCAGGCTGGTGCCGGAGCCGCCCACGGCGAGGGTGGTGACGGAGGCGTTGACGGTGACCCGGTTGAGGGCGACGACCCCGGCGGGCGGCACGGACAGCAGGGCACCGCAGAGCGCGGCGAGGACCCCGCCCGAGGTGACGACCACGGCGTCACGGCCCTGCCCGAGCGCGCCGGACAACTCGGCGAGCGCCGCACCCGCACCGCCCACGAAGGCGGACCAGCCGTCGGCGCCGGACACGCCGTCCGGATCCTCGATCCACGCCCGCAGCGCCCGGTCCAGCAACACTTGCACGGCACGTGAATCCGCCGCCCCCTCCGGCTGCGGCTCCGCGTAGCGGGCCATCAGGGCCAGGTGGTCGTACTCGTTCCAGCGCGCGTCCTGCCACGCGGGCTGCTCGAATCCGGCGGCCTTCGCCAGAAGCTCGGCCGTGTCCCGCTGACGGAGCAGCGTCCCGGAGACGAGCCGCGGGTCCCGCAGCCCGCGCCGCGCGAGCTCCCGCCCCACGGCCGTGGCCTGTTCACGGCCCAGCTCCGACAGGACGTCGTAGTCCTGCGCGGCGAAGGACGCCTGGCCATGGCGGACGAGACAGATCAGTGGCATCGGTGCTCCCTCGTGAGGCACCCAACGTATCCCGACACGCCATCTGACTTAAACCATTCATTCTCTTGAATCATTCGTGTTTGAGGAGGTAGGTTCCATTGTCATGACTGCACCCCAGCCTCCGACCACCGCCGAGGAGCTGCGTGGTGCCGGGTTGCGGGTGACCGCGGCCCGGGTCGCGCTGCTGGAGACCGTCCGGGCCGGTGATCACCTCGGTGTCGAGGCGGTCGCCGCCGGTGTGCGCGATCGCGTGGGCCACATCTCCCTGCAAGCCGTGTACGAGGCGCTGCACGCGCTCACCACGGCGGGACTAGTGCGCCGCATAGAACCCCCCGGCAGCCCGGCCCTCTTCGAGGGACGTGTCGGGGACAACCACCACCACCTCGTGTGCCGGTCGTGCGGTTCCGTCGCCGACGTCGACTGCGCGGTCGGCCACGCGCCCTGCCTGACCGCCTCGGACGACCGCGGTTTCTCGATCGACGAGGCCGAGGTCATCTACTGGGGCCTGTGCCCCGCCTGTTCCACCGCCCGCAGTTCCTGAGCACCGTGATCGACCCAGTTCGGAAGGATTTCCATGACTGAGAACCACGACGCGATCGTCACCGACCCGAAGCCGGAGGAGACGAGCGGCGGCTGCCCGGTCGCGCACGGGCGCGCCTCCCACCCGACCCAGGGCGGTGGCAACCGCCAGTGGTGGCCTGAGCGGCTCAACCTGAAGATCCTTGCCAAGGACCCTGTCGTCGCGAACCCGCTCGGTGAGGAGTTCGACTACGCCGAGGCGTTCCAGGCCCTCGACCTCGCGGCCGTGAAACAGGACATCGCCGAGGTACTGACCACCTCGCAGGACTGGTGGCCGGCAGACTTCGGCAACTACGGCCCGCTGATGGTCCGTATGGCCTGGCACAGCGCCGGCACCTACCGCATCAGCGACGGCCGCGGCGGTGGCGGCCGCGGTCAGCAGCGCTTCGCGCCGCTGAACAGCTGGCCGGACAACGGCAACCTGGACAAGGCCCGCCGCCTGCTGTGGCCGGTCAAGAAGAAGTACGGCCAGTCCATCTCCTGGGCCGACCTCCTGATCCTCACGGGCAACGTCGCGCTGGAGACGATGGGCTTTGAGACCTTCGGCTTCGCCGGCGGCCGCGCCGACGTCTGGGAGGCCGACGAGGACGTGTACTGGGGTCCCGAGACCACCTGGCTCGACGACCAGCGCTACACCGGCGACCGTGAGCTGGAGAACCCGCTCGGCGCCGTCCAGATGGGCCTCATCTACGTCAACCCGGAGGGCCCGAACGGCAACCCGGACCCGCTGGCCGCGGCCCGCGACATCCGCGAGACGTTCCGCCGCATGGCGATGAACGACGAGGAGACCGTCGCGCTCATCGCCGGTGGCCACACCTTCGGCAAGACCCACGGCGCGGGCCCGGCCGACGCGGTCGGCGACGACCCCGAGGCCGCCTCCATCGAGCAGCAGGGCCTGGGCTGGAAGTCCACCTACGGCACCGGCAAGGGCGGCGACGCCATCACCTCCGGTCTCGAGGTCACCTGGACCACCAAGCCCACCCAGTGGAGCAACGACTTCTTCGACATCCTCTTCGGCTACGAGTGGGAGCTGACCCAGAGCCCCGCCGGCGCCAACCAGTGGGTGGCCAAGGACGCCGAGGCGATCATCCCCGACGCGCACGACCCGTCGAAGAAGCGTCTGCCCACGATGCTCACCACCGACCTCTCGCTGCGCTTCGACCCGATCTACGGTGAGATCTCGCGCCGCTTCCACGAGAACCCGGCCGAGTTCGCGGACGCCTTCGCCCGCGCCTGGTACAAGCTGACCCACCGTGACCTGGGCCCGAAGTCGCTGTACCTCGGCCCGGAGGTCCCCGAGGAGACCCTGCTCTGGCAGGACCCGCTGCCGCAGGCCGCGGGCGCGGTCATCGGCGCCGACGAGATCGCGGCCCTCAAGGCCAAGGTCCTCGACTCGGAGCTGACCGTCTCCCAGCTGGTGTCCACCGCGTGGGCGTCGGCCTCCTCCTTCCGCGGCAGCGACAAGCGCGGCGGCGCCAACGGTGCCCGCATCCGCCTGGAGCCGCAGCGCGGCTGGGAGGTCAACGAGCCCGACGAGCTGGCGCAGGTGCTGCGCGTCCTGGAAGGCATCCAGGACGAGTTCAACTCCGCCGGCGGCAAGCAGGTCTCCCTGGCCGACCTGATCATCCTCGGCGGCGCCGCGGGCGTCGAGCGGGCCGCGAAGGAGGCCGGCTTCGAGGTGGAGGTTTCCTTCACCCCGGGCCGCGTGGACGCCACGCAGGAGCAGACGGACGCCGAGTCGTTCGCCGCGCTCGAGCCGACCGCCGACGGTTTCCGCAACTACGTCGGCAAGGGCAACCGCCTCCCGGCCGAGTTCCTGCTGGTCGACAAGGCCAACCTGCTGAACCTGAGCGCCCCCGAGCTGACCGTCCTCGTCGGCGGCCTGCGCGTCCTGGGCGCCAACTACCAGCAGTCGCAGCTCGGCGTCCTCACCACGACGCCCGGCTCCCTCACCAACGACTACTTCGTCAACCTGCTCGACCTGGGCACGACGTGGAAGTCGACCTCCCAGGACCAGAACACCTTCGAGGGCCGCGACGCCGCCACCGGCGAGGTCAAGTGGGCGGGCAGCCGCGCCGACCTCGTCTTCGGCTCCAACTCCGAGCTGCGCGCCCTCGCCGAGGTCTACGCGAGCGACGACGCGAAGGAGAAGTTCGTGAACGACTTCGTCGCGGCGTGGGTCAAGGTCTCGAACCTGGACCGCTTCGACCTGGTCTGATCAGTCCGACCCCGACGTCCGGGCCGGCCCACACGGGCGGGCCCGGACGTTGTCGTACTCGCGCCACCGCCGGGATCAGGACGGCGGTGGCGATCAGGCCCCGGTCCACGAGCCATCGGCCCGCGAACGTGGCGGGGACCGCGGGGCCGGCGGTCGGCAGGCGGGCGGAGAACGTCCCGTCGTACTCGATGGTGATGTCGGCCTGCGCGAAGCCCAGCGGTCGCCGGGTGAGCGGGAACCATGCCTTGTAGACGCACTCCTTCATGCTGAACAGCAGCCTGTCCCAGTGGACTTCCGGCTCCATGCCCTGCATGTCCCCGGCCCGACGACGCTCGGACGGGAGGGCGATGGAGTCGAACACCCCCTCGGGCAGGGGCAGATGGGGCTCGGCGTCGATCCCGACGGAACGGACGCCGGGTGTGCGGGCCACGGCCGCGGCGCGGTACCCGTCACAGTGCGTCATGCTCCCCACGATGCCTTCCGGCCACCGGGGTGCACCGCGCTCACCGGTCAGCACGGGGAGGGGGCCGACACCCAGCTCCGCCAACGCCTCACGCGCACACCGGCGGACGGTGGCGAACTCGCGTCTGCGCGAGTCGACCGCTCGGCTCACGAGCTCGGCCTCCGCGCCGAGGAGCGGCGCGGGACGGGTGTCGTCGAACGCCTCGGCGACGGCCACCGGAGCCGGCAGCAACTTTTCGATCACGAGGATTCCCCCACCCGAGCGGCGCTAGTCGGTGCCGGTCTCCTGGTCCGTGAAGGCGGTCATGTAGGCATGGGCGGCAGGCTCGAACTGGAGCCCGATGTGCGTCGCCGCCGCGTTGACGTCGCGCCAGCACCGCTGGAGCGGACTGGTCACGGAATGCCCACTGGTGCCCGCGGCGGCGAAGATCCGGTTCACCGCGGTCACCGTCGTCTCGACGGCCAGCGAGCAGTCTCGGGTGTTGCGGGCCGCCTCCAGCGGCATCACCAGCGCGCCCCGGTCGGCGACGTCGGCGGCCCGGTCGAGCAGCAGCTGCGCCGCGTCGATCTCCCCGGCCGCCCGCGCCAGGGTGGTCGCGTAGAAGCCGCGGGTGAGGCCCGGACCGCCCGCTTCCCTGGGAGCGTTGCGGAACTTCGCGGTGGCGTACTCCGACCAAAGGGCCAGGGCACCGCGCGCCGCCCCCAGTGCCGGAGCGGCGAAGAACAGGCCGTTGACGGCCCCCAGCGGGACGGCATGGCACGCCGCGGTCGCGTGGTGCGCCCGCCCCTGGAAGAGGTCCTCGCCGTCGAAGGTCCGCGCTTCGGGGACGAAGACGTCGTCGACGACGAGCGTGTTGCTGCCGGTGGCGCGCATGCCGACGTTGGACCACGTGTCGTGCACCGTGTAGGTGCTCCGTGGAACCACGAAGGCCCGCAGGGCCTGGCCCCCGTCATGGGGCACCACGGCCCGCACCAGCGCCCAGTCGGAGAAGTCGACCACGCTGATGGAGGGCCACGTCCCGGACAGGCGCCAGCCCCCCGGCACCGCCTTCGCCCTGCCCAGCGGCGCGAGCGAGCCGACCACCAGGGCGTCGGGTCCGTCCTGCCAGACCTCGGCGCACCCCTGCTCGGGCAGGAAGCCCGCCATCCGGCCGAGGCCCGCGGCTATCGAGGCGCTCCAGGACGTCGCGGCACAGCTCGTGCCCACCGTGACCAGAGCCTGGCCCAGCTCGCTGAAGGTGCCCGCGGTGCCGCCGTACGCCACGGGTACGAAGTGCCGGGCGAATCCGGCGGCGAGCACGGCCTTCACCACGTCCGGGTCGAGGCGGCGCGTCTCCTCCGCACGGGCCGCGTGCTCGCCCGCCAGCACGGCGACCTCTTCGGCCGCGCTCCGCAGGGCGCCGGGAGCCTGTCGTGTCATCACTGATTCCTCCACTGTCCCGTGTCACTCATGAGGTGTAGGGCCGCTTGGCACGGGCCTCGGCAAGCGCCTGCGCCCACCAGCCGAGCTGGTCGAGCATGGTCTTGGCCGCGCCGTCGCAGCCGACCGGATCCTTCGGCCGGCCGTCCTCGTCGAACTGCTCCCAGGCACGGTGGAAGCTGACGGAGTCGCGGATCGTGACCGCGTGCAACTCGGCGAAGACGAGACGCAGTTGCTCCACCGCGCGCAGACCGCCCGAGATGCCGCCGTAGGAGACGAAGGAGACCGGCTTGGCGTACCACTCCTGCCGGTACCAGTCGATGGCGTTCTTCAACGGCGCGGGAAAGCTGTGGTTGTACTCGGGCGTCACCACCACGAAGGCGTCCGCGGCGTCGATCCGGCGGGCCAGGTCCGCCACGGCCGCCGGCCGCGCGTCGGCGGGGAGGCCCGTCGCGACCGGGAGTGCGACCGCGGTCAGGTCGATCACGTCGACGTCCGGGTAGCCGTACTCCTCGGCCAGGCCGAGAAACCAGTCCGCCACGGTGGTGCCGAACCCGACCGAGCGGGTGCACCCCACAAGGAGTGCGAGGCGAGGGGACTTTGCTGACACGGCAGTCCTTCCTTTCCTTACGGTCCTCCGGTCCCCCGGAGGATCAGCGGCGGTGACGGGCGGTCAGTTCCTCGAGGACCGGCACCAGGTCGCTGGGCGCGGGGGCCTCCCGCATCTCCTGGTGCAGCGCGTCGGCGCCCTCCCGGAACGACGGGTCCTCGAGGAGCCGGGTGAGCCCCTTGCGCAGGGCGTCCGGGGTGAACTCGTGGCTGTCGAGGGCCAGTCCGGCACCGTTGTCGGCGACGTACCGGGCGGTGGCGGCCTCGCCCCAGAACGGCATCGGCGTCACCAGCTGCGGAACTCGATGCGCCACGGCGGCCGCGAACGTGCCTCCGCCGCCGTGGTGGACGATCGCCGAGCAGGTGGACAGCAAGTGGTTGAGCGGGACGTAGTCGATCAGCCGGACGTTGTCCGGCACCGTGCCGACGGCCTCCCGCTCGGCGGCACCGACCGTGGCGACCAGCTCCACGTCGAGCCCGGCCACCGCCTCGACCACCTCGGGGAAAGAGACCCCGCTCTGCTTGAAGAGCTGACGTCCGCGCCCGCCGACACCGAGCGTCAGAACGACGCGGGGGCGGTCGGGGCGCTGGTGGACCCAGGCGGGCAGCGCCGCCGTGCCGTTGTAGGGCACGCGCCGCACCGACGTGCAGGGGAGGTCGAGCGGCAGCCGCATGCCCGGCGGCATGGGGTCGATGGTCCACTGGCCGGTGAGGAACTCCTCCTCGTACTCCAGGCCGTAGGGCGCCAGCATGCCGTCCATCAGGGACGACAGCGGGTCCTCGGACGGTCCCGCGCCGCGCGCCGCCAGCCGCTCCAGGGACCTGGCGCGCAGCCAGCCGATGTTGTCCCGCCCCCACAGGAAGCGGGCCTGGGCGGCCCCGCCGACCCGCGCCGCGACGGCGGCCGGGACGCAGAACGGGTCCCAGACGACCAGGTCGGGTTCCCAGTCGCGGACGAACTCGACGAGGTCGGGCAGAACGGGGGTGTAGACCGACAGGACGTTGCGCATCATCTCCCACTGGGTCTCCCAGCGGGAGCCGTCGTGCTCGGTGTCCAGCGACAGGCTGTCGTCGAGCGAGTCGAGCCGGTCGAGGTTGGAGTTGAACTCGATGACTCCGGCGAGCTTGTGGCGGGCGCCGAGCAGCACGGCGGCGAGGCCCGCGTCGGTCACGAGGTCCACGGCGTCGGGGTGGATGGCGACCCGGACGTCGTGGCCCGCGTTCTGCAGGGCCCAGGCGAGCGGAACGATCGGGTGGACATGGGCGACGGCGGGAAAGACTGCGAAAAGAACACGCATCAGGTTCTCCGTTGGGGGTCTCGGCTCGGGGTCATGCGGGAGACAGGGCCACAAGGCCCGAGAGCGACGTGTCCAGGTCCCGGCGCGGCTCCCAGCCGAGAAGCCGCCGGGCCCGGGAGATGTCCAGCTTCTGGCGGTCCACGGCGGTGCCGGTGGCGCCGTCCGCCGCCCGTTCGACGAGCCGGACCGGCAGCCCGCTCAGCGCGATCAGCCGCTCGACCACCTCGCCCGCGCGCACCGCACGGCCGCTGCCGATGTTGATGACGCGGCCCGAGACAGCGGCGCGGGGCGCGTGGGCGACGGCGAGCACGGCGTCGACGACGTCGCGTACGTCGACGAAGTCGCGCTCCGCCCGCAGCGGCGGGAAGGCCAGCTCGGCGTCGGTGGCCCCGGGGTCCGTTGCGTACCGCTCCAGGTGGGCCGCGACGTCGCCGAGAAGGCTGCCGGTCGGCATGCCGGGGCCGATGATGTTGGCCATGCGCAGGACGACGCCGTCGAGCGAGGCTGCGGCCAGGACACTCCGGGACGCCGCCAGCTTCCCTCGTCCGTAGGCGGTGACCGGGGCCTCGGGCCCCTCCTCATGGAGGCCGCCGCGCCGGGTGCCGGGGCCGTACTCGTGCACACTGCCCAGTTGGATCAGCCGGGGCCCGCGGGGCAGCCCGCTCAGCGCGGCGACCACCGATGCCACCAACTCGGCGTTGGCGCGCCGCATCTGCTCCTCCGTCACCTTCCATACGGCCCCGGCGGCGTTGACCACCACGTCCGGGTCGGTGTCGGCGCAGAGGTCGCGGAGCTCGCGGGGACTCGCGGCCGTCAGGTCGAGCGCGACGAAGCGTTCGTCCGGCGAACCGTCGCCGGCCGCGTCGTCGGGCAGTGCCCTGGAGACGCTGACGACGTGGGCGCCCGCCGACCGGAACGCGGCCCGCAGGTGCCTGCCGAGGAATCCGGTGCCGCCGAGCACCATCACACGCTGCTGGTCGCCTGCCGCGGTCACGCCGCCACCTCGACCCGGGTGTCGTCGCCGACGACGAGGCGGTGCCCCGGGCTCTCGTGACGGGCGGTCGCGGCGACGTGGGCCGACCGGCCGATCAGCGAACCGTTCAGGCGGCCGACGGGCTGGATCGTGGCGCCGTCGAGGACGACGGAGTCGTCGACGTGGGTGCCGCGCACCACGCAGTCCCGGCCGATCGTGGCGTGCGGGCCGATGTGGGACTCCTCCACCACCGAGCCCGCGGCAATGATCGCGGGACCCTCGATCCAGGACCGCACGACCCGGACGCCGGGCTCGACGACGACCTGGCCGGTGATGCGGCTGAGGTCGTCCACGTCTCCGTCGACCGCGGTGGACAGGCCGTCGAGCAGGGCGCGGTGTGCGTGGAGCACGTCCTCGACGCTCACGATCCGCCGCCAGTACCCGGCGTACTCGTCGGCCCGGACGTCGCTCCCGTGCGCGAGGAGCCACCGCAGGAGGGTGGTGAGCGTCGGGCCGCCGTCGCCGTCGGTTGTGAGGGCGGCGACCGCCTCGTGGACGGCGGGCGTGAAGAAGTGGACGCCGGTCGGGGCGATGTCGCCGCCCGAGCCGTCCGACACGCTCACCACCCGGCCGTCGGCGCCGAGTTCGAAGGCCGGGGAGGCGTCCGGTCGCGCAGTCCGCCGTACGACGAGCCGGGCGGCGCAACGCCGCGCGGCGAACGCGGCGGCCTGGCCCGCGACGCCTCCGGGAAGGAGGGTGTCGCCGCGGTACGCCACGAAGTCGTCGTCCGCGAGGAAGCCCCGCGCGACGGACAGGGCGTGGCCGAGTCCGCGCGGCGCGTCCTGCGGGAGGCAGGTGAGGTCGAGGCCGAGCCGGGATCCGTCGCCGAGCGCCCGCTGGATCTGTCCAGCTCCGTCCCCGTCCCCGTCCCCGACGACGACGCAGACCTCGCGTACGCCCAGGTCACGTATGCCGGCCAGGACGTGTTCCAGTACGGGCCTGCCCGCGATCGGGACCAGCTGTTGGGGCAGGGAGTGGGTGAGGGGCCGCAGGCGCGTGCCCGGTCCGCCCGGCCACACCAGAGCCTTCATCGAAGTGCCTCTTCTCGTAAGAACGGTAGGAGTGGTAGGTGCGGTGTGCCGTAGGTGCGGGAGGAACGTTCAGCGCTCGCGTCGGACCAGGCGCTCCAGGTCGCCGACGATCTGGGACGGGGCGGGCATCTCGGCCATCTCCCGGCCGAGCCCTTCGGCGGCCTTCGCGTACCGCGGCTCGGCGAGGAGTTCGGTCAGGGCCCCGGCGATCCGTGCGGGGTCGTCCTGCTCGGGGGCGGTCTCCAGGGCGAGACCGGCTCCGGCGCGCACGAGCTGGGTGGCGCATGCGAACATGTCGGCCAGCTGCGGCAGGGCGAGCTGGGGCAGTCCCGCGTAGGTGGCGCTCATCGTGGTGCCCGCTCCCCCGTGGTGGACGACGGCGTCGGCGGTGCGCAGCAGCATGTGCAGCGGTGTGGGGTCTACGAGCCGGACGTTGGCGGGCAGGGGACCCAGTTCCGCCCGGTGCTCCTGGCCGACCGTCGCGACCGCCTCGGCGCCGGGCAGGTCCTCGAACGCCCGCAGGATGCCCCTGAAGAGCGGGACGCCGTTGAGCGCCAGGGTGCTGCGCCCCAGGGAGACGATGACCCGCCGCGGGCGGTCGGCCCCGGGGTCGGCGGCGGCCGCCCAGTCGGTCCGCAGCCAGTCCGGCAGGGTGCCGTTGCCGTGCGCGTGGACGTGCCGGATCGGTGTTCCCGCCTCGGCCTCGGGGAGTTGGAGGGACGGGGGGCACGGGTCGAGCACGGTCACCGGGTCCGGCAGCCCGCTGAGGCCCATGGCCGCGCACAGGTCCCGGTGCGACTCGCGGGCCTGGATCCGGGTGGGGCCCGACAGCGGATCGACGCCCCAGCGGTGCTGCACGACGGGGATGCCGAGGACGCCGCCGAGGATCAGCGAGCTGAATTCCAGGACGTCGCCGACCAGCAGGTCCGGTCCGAACGCGCGGGCGAGGTCCAGGTAGCCGGGCAGCACGAGCTTGTTGTGGTCCGCCCAGGAGCGGGCGAAGTCCGCGGCCTGCGCCAGGTCGGAGAAGCGTCCCCAGGACTGGAGCAGCCGTTGCCCGGCGGGAAGCCGGCCGAGCAGCATCTCGTCCATACGGAAGGGCTCGCCGACGCTCGCGGCGTGCAGCCCCGCCGCGCGGGCCGTGGGCAGCACATCGGGCTGACCGGCCACCAGCACGTCGTGCCCCGCGTCATGCAGCGCCCGGGCCAGCGGTGTCAGAGGCGAGAGATGGCCCGCGACAGGCGTGACGACGAAGAGAACACGCATCTTTTTCCTTCAGTCGTGTGACGACGGTGGTACGGGGAGAAAGCGACGCGCCCCGCCCGCGCCGCCCCGGTGTCGGGGTCGGCGCGGGCAGGGCGCGTCGGGGAACGGGTCTCGCGGCGGTCGGGGGTCAGCCGCCGTGCGCCCGCTCCGGCCATGCCGCGAGGAGCCCGGCTTCCAGAGTGGCGGCCAGTGAGGGCGCCGCCCTGTCCTTGTCCGAGATCAGCGGCGGCTCGGTGAAGCCCCAGGGCAGGGCGAGTTCGGGGTCGAGCGGGTCGATGTCGATCTGGGTTCCCGGGACGTACGTGCTCGACAGCACGTAGCAGATGCAGGCGTCGTCGGTGAGCGTGAGGAAGCCGTGCCCCACGCCCTCCGGGATGTAGACGGCGCGGCCCGACTCGGCGTCGAGGACGTTGCTGTCGTACTGCCCGAAGGTCGGCGAACCCACCCGCAGGTCGACGACGAAGTCGCGGAACGCGCCGCGGACGCAGGAGACGTACTTGGCCTGCCCCGGCGGGATGGTGACGCTGTGGATCCCCCGCAGGGTGTTGCGGCGCGACACCGAGTAGTTGATCTGGCGGACCTCGAAGGGGTGCCCCACGACGCGCTCGATCTCGTCCGTGCGCAGCGACTCGAAGAACGCGCCGCGCTGGTCCTTGATCTGGCGCGGTGTGAAGACATGGACTCCCGGCACCTTCGCCTCGGCTGCCTGCACGGCGCTGCTCCCCCGTCTCTTCTCGCTCTTCTCGGACGTTGTCGTGTACGTCGTTTGTCGTGTACGCCGTTTGCCGTGTACGCCGCTTGCCGTGTACGTCGTCGTGGACGCTGTCGGCGGGCCCGCTCAGCCCGCGGTGCCCACCTGGTCCGCCGGGACGGCCGCGGGCGGCGTGACGGCGGCGGGCTTGGGCCGGGCCTTGATGAACCAGCCGCCGAGGAAGGCCGCGGCGGCGACGGCCGTGGTGGCCAGGAAGGCCCAGTGCGTGCCGTCGGCGACGGCCCGCTCATAGGCCTCACGCACCGGCTCCGGCAGCTTCACCAGGCTCTCGGCGCTCAGCTTGGTGATGTCACCGGCCATGGCACCGCTCTTGTCGCCCATGCCGTCGGTCACCTGGTCGTTGAAGATGATCCCGGCTAGGGAGACGCCGAAGGCGCCGCCGATCGTCCGGGTGAGCGTGACCGTGGAGGACGCCACGCCCAGGTCCTTCATCTCGACGCTCTCCATCGCGACGGACAGGGTCACCTGCATCAGCAGGCCGAGGCCGGCGCCGAACACCATCATGTAGACGCTGGTCTCCAGGCGTCCGGTGCCGGTGTCCATCAGGGAGAGCAGGAAGATGCCGAGGACGAGGAGCGCGCCGCCGACGATCGCGTACAGCTTGAAGTTGCCCTGCTTGGAGATGAGTTGGCCGACGAACATGTTGACGCCGACCATCGGGAGCAGCAGCGGCAGCATCAGCACGCCCGCGCTGGAGGCCGAGGCGCCCTGCACGGTCTGCTGGTAGATCGGCAGGAAGGTCAGCGCGGCGACCATCACGAAGCCGAAGAGGAAGGCGACGACGTTGGCCCAGGTGAAGTTGGCGCTGCGGAAGACGGCCAGCGGCAGCACCGGTGCGACCGCTCGGCGCTCCACGGCCGGCAGGGCGAAGGTCCCGGCCACGGCCACCACGAGCAGCCCGATGATCAGCGGCGACGTCCAGTCGTACTGCGTACCGGCCCAGGTGGAGACCAGCACCAGTGAGGTGATCACCGCGGCGAGCAGGAGGGCGCCCAGGTAGTCGATGGGGGCCTGGGAGCGCTTCTTCGGCATCTGCAGCGACACCGCGATCGTCGCGAAGGCGGCCAGACCCAGCGGCACGTTGAGGTAGAAGCAGTAACGCCAGCCGAAGTGGTCGGTGAGGAAGCCGCCGACCAGCGGGCCGCCGACCATCGCGAGGCCCATGACGGCCGAGGCCATGGCCTGGAACTTGCCGCGCTCGCGGGGCGTGACCAGCTCCCCGATGAGGGACAGCGCGCCGACCATCAGGCCGCCCGAGCCGAGGCCCTGCAGCACCCGGAAGCCGATGAGCTGCCCCATGGACTGGGCGAGGCCGGAGACCATGGAGCCGGCCAGGAAGATGCCGATCGAGGCGAGGAAGACGCCCTTGCGGCCGTACATGTCGCCGAGCTTGCCCCAGATCGGCGTGGAGGCGGCGGTCGCGAGCATGTACGCGGAGGCCACCCAGGAGAGGTGTTCGAGGCCGCCCAGCTCACCGACGATGGTCGGCATGGCGGTGCCCAGGACCAGGCTGTCCAGCGCCGCGAGCAGCATCGCCACCACGGCCGCGGTCATCACGGCGTACAAACGGCGGTTCGGCGGCGCCTGAACGGCCGCCCCGCCCGCGGTCGGGTCGTGCGACATGGTCTGCTCCCTTGGTCGGTGTCGGGTGACGTGGCCCGGCGACATGGCCCGGCGATGTGATCCAGCGGTGCGGTAGGGGGCGGCCCAGCGCCCTACTTACCAACCGCCCGGTAAGTGAATACAATGGAGAAGTTAGAGCAGTTACTTACCGGCCGTCAAGTAGAATCGCGCTCAGGGCGGCATCAGCGGCCGGAGCGGCACACACACGGGAGAACGTCATGGGCGGCACACCGCGCGTACGCAGGGTCAACACCCGCGAGACGATCCAGGCCGTCGCCCTGGACCTCTTCGTCGAGCAGGGCTACGAGAAGACCTCGATGCGCGAGATCGCAGAAGGACTCGGCATCACCAAGGCGGCCCTCTACTACCACTTCAAGGCCAAGGAAGAGATCCTCGTGGCGATTTCCCAGGGCCTCGGCGGACCGATCGACGAGTTGATCGCCTGGGGACGGACCCAGCCGAGCACCCTGGAGACCAAGCGCGAACTGCTGCGCCGCTACAGCGAAGCGCTGATGGGCGCGGCGCCCCTCTTCCGCATCATGCAGGAGAACCAGGCGGCGCTCCGCGCGCTCGGCATCGGCCAGACCCTCAACGACCGGGTGGCCGCCGTAGGGGAGCTGATGTACGAGCACGGCGCCTCGGTACGCACCCAGGTCCGCATCTCCGACGCCCTGGTGAGCGTGCACTTCGGCGCCTTCTCGCTGCCGTCCCTCGCCGGCGACCCCGAGGAGAAGCGCAAGGCGCTGCTCGAATCCGCCCTGGAGACCCTGGACTCGGCGCTCGAGGAGGGCCTCTGACCCCGCTGCGGCTCCGGCCCGCGAACCCGGCGGGCCGCCGCGCCGCCGACGGGCCTCAGCGTCCGGCGCGGCCCGCGCCGGCCAGCTCCTCCAGGTCGGCCACGACCTGGAGCGGCGCGGGCATCGCGGCCATCTCCTCGCGCAACTCCCCCGCCGCCTTGGTGTAGCCCGGCTCGCCGAGCAGCGCGGCCACGGCCTCGCGCACCGGCTCCGGCTCGTCCTGTCGCGCGGCGTCCTCGATGGTGATGCCCGCGCCCACCCGGGCGAGCGCGTCACCGTGCCAGAACTGGTCCGCCAGCTGCGGCAGGACGAGCTGCGGCAGGCCGAAGGCGCTCGCGGTCATGGCGGTGCCCGAGCCGCCGTGGTGGACGACGGCCCGGCAGGAACCGAGGAGCAGGTTCAGCGGAACGGGATCGATGAGGCGTACGTTGCCGGGGACCTCGCCGAGCGCCCCCCGGTACTCCTCCTCCACCGTCGCGAGCACCTCGGTGTCCGGCAGGCCGCCGAGCGCGCCCAGGATGTTCCGCATCAGGGGAACGCCGTGGTACGCGAGGGTGCGCCCGCCCAGCGAGACGGCCACCCGCCGGGCCGTGCCGCGCTCCCTGGAGTCGCGGCGGAGCCACTCGGGCAGCCGGCCGTTGCCGTTGAAGGGGACGTAGCGCATCGGGGTGCCCGGTGTCGTACCGGCCAGTTGCAGGCTGGGCGGGCAGGGGTCGAGCAGGACGGCCGGGCGGGGCAGGTCGGTCAGGCCGAGTTCCGCGAGGACGTCCGCGAACCAGGTCCGCCCCGTCGTGCGTGCCTGGTCCGAGATGGGGTCGACCCCCCAGCGCTGCTGCACCACGGGAACGCCGAGCTTCTCCCCCACGACCAGCGAGATGTACTCGATCGGGTCGGAGAGGATCAGGTCGGGGCCGAAGTCACGGGCCAGGTCGAGGTAATCGGGCAGGACGTCCAGGGTCTGCGGCATCCACAGGGAGCCGATGTTGGAGAGCTGGTCCAGGGCGGGCCTGCCCCACGACTGCAGCGGCCGCTTCCCGCCGAGCCGCTCGATCAGCATGTCGTCCAGCCTGAGCCGGTCACCGATGCCCACGGCGTTCAGGCCCCCCGAGGCGGCCGCGCCGAGCACGTCTTCGCGGCCGACGACCAGCACGTCGTGCCCGGCCGCCCGCAGCGCCCAGGCGAGCGGGACCAGCGGGGTGAGATGGGTCGAAACGGGGGTGTTGATCATAAGGACGCGCATCGCGGTTCGTCTCCTGCCGATCCTGCCGAGGTGAATCGTGGGGTGGGAAAGGGAGGGCAGGGCAGAGCCGCGCCCGCCGGACAAGGCCGCGCCGACCCGGCCCTGCCGGGCGGGGCGAGGCCCTGCCCGGCGGGCAGGGCCGGGGATGGTGCGGCCCGTGGGGTGGGTGTCAGACGCCGGAGGACTGGCGGACGTGGTCGCGTATCCACTCGGCCACGGCCCACGGCGGGGTGCCCGAGGAGAAGATCTCCACGACGCCCCGCTCCTTGAGCGCCGTGATGTCGGCGGTGGGAATGATGCCCCCGCCGATCACGGTGACGTGCCCGGCACCCCGCTCGGCCAGGAGGTCGAGCACGCCGCCGAACAGCGCGTCGTGCTCGCCGAGGAGGCTGGAGATGCAGATGACCTCGGCACCCTCACCGACGACGGTGGCGACCAGGCCCGCCGGGCTCTGGTCCTCGCCCGCCTGGACGACCTCGATGCCCGCCTTGCGGAAGGCGTCGACCAGGGTCGGCGGAGCGGCCGAACCCTTGCCTCCCGCCTCCGGCTTGGCCATCACCACACGGATCGGATTCGACTCACTCATGACGTGCTCTCCCGTTCTGCCTCGGTCTTGTTCTTGCTTTTGGACGCCACCAGGCGCTCCAGGACGCCCACCACCTCGGCGGGCAGCGGCAGGGCGGCGATCTCCGCGGAGAGCGCACGCGCCCGCTCGGCGTACGAGGGGTCCTCGATCAGCTCCCGGCAGGCCTTCTCCACGGCCGCCGGGGTGTTCTCGTCCACGGTGACGGCCGCTCCGAAGTCGGAGATGCGCTGCCCCGCCTCGACGAAGTTGCCGCCCTGCGGCACGATCAGCTGCGGCACACCGGCGTTCATCGCCGTCAGCGCGGTGACGCCGCCCGCGTGATGGACGACGACGTCACAGGTCGGCACCACGACGTCGAGCGGCACCCAGCCGGCCCGCACATCCGGCAGCTCGGCGCTCAGCTCGGCCGCGACCTCGTCCAGGGTCGCGACGACCATCTCCGCGTTCAGGGCGGCCATGTCGGCGACGAGGCCCCGCAGGAACCCCGTCTTCTTCGCGAACACCAGCCGGCTGCCCGAGGTGACGAGCACCCGCGGGCGATCACCCTTGGTGTACATCCACGGCTCCAGCTGCCGCTGCCCGTTCGCCGGGATCCAGCGCATCATCTGGGCCGGCGGTGCGTCGGCGGGCCGCAGGCTCGGCGGGCAGATGTCGATGAACAGGTCCGGGTCGGGCAGCCGGTCGAGCCCCAACTCCTCCAACTCCGGACGGAGTTCCTCGCTCGCCGCCGGATCCGTGCGCCATGCGTCGCCGGTGTCCCAGGCCTGTCGTACGTACGGGACGCCGAGTTCGGTGGCGATCAGCGCGGCCGCGAAGGACATCGAGCCGCCGACCACCAGGTCCGGGCGCCAGTTCTGCGCGAGCTCGCGCAGCGCGGCCATGCTGCCGGCGGCCATCCGCCCGAACCAGCGGCCGGCGAAGTCCAGTTCCTCCGCCGGCGTCTCGGGCATCCTGACCGGATTGCCCGCCCGGTCCATGGTGCTGAACCGCCGGATCGAGGACGGTGCTGTCGACAGCGCCGGAATTCCTGCCGACGCGATATAAGGAACCATGTCCTCGACGGCACCCATGAACACGGCGTGTCCGGCATTGCGCGCCGCCGTGGCGAGTGGAGCCAGGGCGAATACCGTCGCGGGGCTCCCGCTCGCGACGAAGAGAATTTTCACGGATACTCCCAGCCGCATTGTGAACTGCTGCAGGTGACTACTACGTGTAACTGCTGCCTGTAACTGCCGCGCGTACCGGTCAGTCGATGATCAGGACCGAGTTTCCGTCCGGGTCCTTCACGAAGAACCGCCGCATGTCGGAATGCCGTTCGATCTCCGTCGGACCGGCATCCCGCAACTCTTCCCTGGCGGGTTCGAGTTCCGCCCCGGTGAAGGCGATCGCCATGGTGTCGCCGCCGGTGTCACCGCCCAGGACGAGTTCGCCGCCCGCGCCGGTGTCCAGGACGATCCACCCCTCTCCCTCCTTCACCGTCGCCATTTTCAGACGATCTCGGTAAAAGGCCTTCATGGCCTCGAAGTCCTCGCACTTGATCAGAACTGCCGACAGCGACCCGAACATGAGCGTGCCTTCCCTCTCCCTGGGTACTCAGCCGAGAAGCGTGCCGCCGCTGGCGTCGATGAACGCTCCGGTGATCCAGCGGGCGTCCTCGGACGCCAGGAAGGCCACCACGTCCGCGACGGCCGCCGGTTCGGCGACCTCGCCGAAGGTGCTCAGCTGCGACAACGTCTCGCGCACCTCGGGGATCTGGAACAGCGCGCTGCCGTTGTCGGTGCTGCCGGGCGCCACGCTGTTGACGGTGATCCGGCGCGCTCCCAGATGCCGGGAGAAATGCAGCGCGATCTGCTCCAGGGCGCCCTTGGTCATTCCGTACGTGACCTGATCGGGGCTCGCGACCCGGGTGAGCCCCGAGGTGATGTTGATGATGCGGCCGCCGTCGGGAATGACGGGCAGTGCGCGCTGCACGATGAAGAAGGGCGCCTTGGCGTTGACCGCGATCATGCGGTCGAACATCTCGGGAGTGACCTCTTCGGGCGCCCCCATCGCCATGACTCCGGCGTTGTTCACGAGAACATCGAGGTCGGTCGTTCCGGTGCGCTCCTTGAGGCCGGATTCCAGGCCTTCGAAAAGAACGTCGACATCGCCGGGAACACCGAGTTCGGCCTGGACGGCGAAGGCGCGGCCGCCGTCCTTCTCGATGGCCTCGACGACCTCCGAGGCGGCGTCGGACCCGGTCGAGTAGTGCACCGCGACGAGGGCGCCCTCCCGTCCGATCCGTTCGGCGATCGCCCGCCCGATTCCGCGGCTCGATCCCGTGACCAATGCCGTCTTTCCGGTGAGGTTGCCCATGCTTGTCTCTCCTGTCGGTGATCAAAGGTGTCCCGGAAGGGCCCAGGAAAGAAAGTCAGTACGGCGGAGACTGATGACCAGCTTCTTCGGCCGCGCGCGGTGAGGCAATGCCGTTCACCGGGAATTGACTTTCAGCGCACCACGCTCTGACATGCGGGTTCGATGACCGCCGGGTCGGCGGTGCGGGCGCGCACGCGAGGGGCCGGGGCGGCCGCGTCGCGGGCCAGCAGACACTCCTCGAGGAAGGCCAGCGCCCTGAGGTGATAGGTCCGTGCCGCCCAGCCGAGGCTGATGTTGTGCCCCGCGTCGGGCTGACGGGCGACCGTCACGCGGGGCGCCGCCCGAAGACGGCGCGTCAGGTCCTGCGTCGCCTCGGGATCGTGCCGCCACCACTGCTCCTGCGCGGCGAAGGTGAAGCGGACCGGCGTACGCACCCGGGCGGCGATGGCGGGGTACATCTCGGGCCACAACGCCCCTTCCCGCGCCTCCCGTTCGGGCACCGGCGCCACCAGTGCCCGGCCGAGCTGGAACGCCCCGGGCGGGTAGAGACGCAACGCCCCCCAGTGCCGCCGCCATTCACCGGGGCTGTGCACGCCCGGCATCCGCCGAAGACCGACGGCGAAGAGGTGGCCGAGCCCGGAGATGTCGAGGCCGATGAGGGAGTCCCCGGCCGGGTCGGCCGCCGCGGCCAGGGCGAGCTTTCCGCCGTTGGAGTGCGCCACCACGAAGTAGCCGGCGCCGAGCCGGTGGTCCCGGGCGAAGCCGGCCAGCGCGCAGTGCAGGGTCGCGGACTGCTCGAACAGGGTCTGGCCCTCGGGCAGGGCGGCGGCGGACTGCCCGTAGCCGGGGCGGTCCACGGCGAGGACGGTGTAGCCGAGCGCGGCGCCGAGACGCAGCAGGGACAGGCCCGGCAGGGCCCGGCTGTCGAAATAGCCGGCCCGCATTCCCCCGCCGTGCACGGCGACCACCACGGCCCGCGGCGGTGCCCCGTCCGGCGGCTCGGCGAGGAGCCCGGAGAGGGGGATGCCGGCGGCGTCCAGGGTGATCTCACGGACGGGCGACGGGGGCGCGCCCGGCGCTCCGGCCGCCGCGGGGCCGACCCTTCTCAGGCGCGCGAGGCCGGTCATCGGGGGCTCGGCAGCGCGTGCTCGCGCAGTTCGTGCAGCAGCCTCGCCTGCCGCAGGCACACCGGGTCGGGCGCCACGGCTCCCCGTACCGCCGCGGCGAACGCCCTCACGGTGGCGGCGACCTGGTCGTCAGGGCGCAGGGTAAGTTCCTCGACGCCGCCGCGGCGCTCGACGCGGATCCGGGGCCGGTGGTCGGCGGGCGGGGTGAAGGCCCGGTCGACCGTGATCCGGCCCTGGCTGCCCCAGATCTCGTACGAGGAGCGGTAGCCGTGGTCGAGCCCGAACGACAGCTGGGCGCTGACCCCCTCGGGGGTGCGCAGCAGCGCGGCACCGGCGGTGTCCACCTCCCGGCCCGGGCCGCCTGTGAGCGTGGCGCCGAGGACTTCGAGACCGTCGCCCAGGAAGTGCAGGGCGGCGCGCAGCGGGTAGACACCGGTGTCCCACAGGGCTCCCCCGCCGAGCTCCGGGTCGTACCGGATGTCGTCGCCGGGCAGTGAGGGAATGGCGAACGCGGCGTGGAAGGCGCGCAGTTCGCCGATCGTGCCGTCCGCCAGCAGCTTCTGGACGGCGGCGTGCTGGGAGTGATGGACGAACATGACGTTCTCCATCAGGGCGAGGCCCGACTCCTCGGCCAGGGCGAGGAGTTGTTCGGTCTGCGGCAGTGACGTGGTCAGCGGCTTCTCGGCGAGGACGTGTTTGCCTGCCCGCAGCGCCGCCTCGGTCCACCGCGCGTGCAGCGCGGCGGGCAGCGGGACGTACACCGCGTCGATGTCGTCCCGCGTGAGGAGCTCGGCATAGCCGGTCACGGGCCGGGCGCCGAACTGTCCGGCCAGGTCACGTGCCTTGGCCGCGTCGCGGCTGGCGACCGCGGCGACCGCGACGCCGGGCTCGGCGGTCATGGCGGGCAGCATGCGGCGGCGTGCGATGTCCGCGCCGCCCAGGACTCCGATCCGCACGGTCTCCATCAGGTGCGCACCTCCGTAGCGTTGAGGCAGGCGAGGAGGGTGCGGGCCTGGACGTTGACGTAGTGCCCGTGCCGGACGAGGGAGGTGAGCTGGGCGGGCGTGACCCACTGGTAGCCGGCGGGCGGGGCCGGCGCCGCCTGTTCCTCGTCGGCCTCGACCAGGAGGTAGCGGCTCTCGGCGTTCAGGAAGCGGCCGCCCTCCTCCGAGTGAACGGCCTCGTACCGGATGCGGGCCGGGTCGGCGCCGAGCACCTGGTCGAGGAAGGGCGGCCGGTCCTCGCCGGTCAGGTGCCCGTAGTTGTCCGGGGTGTACTGGACGGTGGGGCCGAGCTCGATGGTGTCGAGGAAGCCACCCTCCACGCGGGCGTGCACCAGGACGTGCGGCACGCCCCCGAACCGCCGGGTCAGGAAGGCGGTGACCCCGAGGCCGAGGGGCTCGAACAGCGGCTGGGTCCAGCCGCTGACCTCGCGGCTGCCCGCCTGCACGTTGACCGCGACGACGCGGAAGTACCTGCCCTGTTCGTGGTCGATGCTCGACTTCCCGCGGACCCAGCCGGGAAGGCCGGCGAGCGGGACGCGTTCGGCGCGCACGTCGTGCCGGGAGCGCTCGGCGGTGAACCACGAGGCGAGCTCGGTGTCCGAGAGCAGGGCGCCCGCACCGTTGTCGGGGAACGGCGCACAGGCGAGGACGGTGCGCGAGTCCATGTTGACGACATTGTCGCGGTGCAGGAGTTCGCCGATCTGCCCGAGGGTCAGCCAGCAGAAGTCGTCGTCGAGCGGCACGTCGCCGACGGCCTCGACGATCATGTTTCGGTTGCTCTTGTGGAAGAACCACGACCCGTGCTCGGACTGCAGCACGTCGGCGACGACCCGGCCGCGGCCGGGCCGGGTGAAGTACTCGATGTACTTCACGTCGGCGCCCTTGTGGACCTTGGTGTAGTTGCTGCGGGTGGCCTGGACGGTCGGCGAGAGCTGCAGCAGGTTGGGGTTCCCGGGTTCCATCTTGGCCTGCATCAGGAAGTGCAGGACACCGTCGAACTCCTTGACCAGGATGCCGAGGATCCCGACTTCGGGCTGCTTGATGATGGGCTGGTACCACTCGCGGTGCGGGCCCTCGTCGCGGGTGACGTGCAGGCCCTCGACGGAGAAGAACCGGCCGCTGCGGTGCACGAGGTTCCCGGTGGATCCGTCGAACGACCAGCCGTCGAGTTCGTCGAAGGGGATCCGGTCGACCTTGAACCGGTGGGCTCTGCGGCGTCCTTCGAGCCACTGCGGGAAGTCCTCGGTGCGCAGGGTCGCGCCCGTGGTGGTGGCGGCCGAGGCGGCGATGCGCTCGGCGGCCGAGGGGTCGTGGCGCGGCCGCAGCCGGTCGGTGCCGGGCTCGGCCCTGACGAGGGAGGAAAGCATGCGGAACTCCTGTGGTGGGAGGGGCTGGTCGGGCGCGGGCGTCAGGCCATCGACGAAGCACCCTCCGACGCGAGGAACGCGTCGAGGACCTGTCGGTAGTAGTCGGCGCCGAAGTCCATCGCGGCGGTCTCGGGGACCAGGGAGCGCAGCTTGTCGATGGAGATGACGTGGTGGGCGCCCGCGTCCTCGTACTCCCGGTGGACCCGCAGGCCGAGGCGTTCCTCCAGGTGGTCGACGATGTGCTCCACGGGAACCGCCACCCCGGAGGCGACGTTGACGATCTCGCCGCGCAGCCCCTGGGAGAGCAGCCGGTCGATGACGGTGACGACGTCGCGCACGTCGATCAGGTCGCGGGCGGCGTCGCGCTGGACCCGTACGTCCCCGGCCCGCATCTGCCGGATGAGGGCGGGGATCAGCTGGTGCGCGGGCTGCCCGGGGCCGACCAGGTGCCCGAGGCGCAGGATCAGGTGGTCGGCGCCGCTGGCCCGCAGCTGCCGTTCCAGAGCGAGCTTGTGCGCGCCGTAGGGGGTGCAGGGGACGATCGGGCTGTCCTCCCGGCCCGGCCCGGCCGTCGCGCCGTACATGCCGGTGGCCGCGGTGGAGAAGAAGAGCAGGCGGCGTCCGGTGGCGCGGCACCGGTCGGCGACGTCGGCGAGCAGCGTGGCCTCGCGGGCGAAGTCTGCGTCGGAGGTGCCGCTGGCCCAGGAGACGCCGGCCGCCACGGCGACGGTGCCCGGATGCAGGTGTGCGAAGGGGCGGAGGTTTCTGGCGAGGAATCCGTTGCCCACGATCTCCATGGTCATCCGCGGGCCTCCACGAATTCCTTCACGGAGGAGACGATGTAGTCGAGCATCTCGTCGGTGAGGCCCGGGTAGACGCCGACCCAGAAGGTGTGTTCGGTGATGATGTCGCTGTTGTCGAGGTTGCCGACGACGCGGTGGGGCTGGTCGATGTAGGCGGGGTGCCGGGTGAGGTTGCCGGCGAACAGCCGCCGGGTGCCGATCTTCCGGTCCTCCAGGAAGTCGACCAGTTCCGCCCGCCGGAAGGGGGCGTCCGGGCTGACCGTGAGGACGAAGCCGAACCAGCTCGGGTCGCTGCGCGGGGTGGCCTCGGGCAGCAGCAGGTGCGGCACGCCCTCCAGGCCGTCGCGCAGTCGCCGCCAGTTGCGCTTGCGGGCGTCGACGAAGTCGTCGAGCTTGGCGAGCTGGGTGAGGCCGAGCGCTGCCTGCAGATCGGTGGCCTTCAGGTTGTAACCGACGTGCGAGAAGATGTACTTGTGGTCGTAGCCGTCGGGCAGCGTGCCCATCTGGTAGTTGAACCGCTTGAGGCACTTGTTGTTCTCGCCCGGCTCGCACCAGCAGTCCCGGCCCCAGTCGCGCAGTGACTCCACGATCCGCGCGAGGGCCAGGTTCGCGGTCAGGACGCAGCCGCCCTCGCCCATCGTGAGGTGGTGGGCCGGGTAGAAGCTGACGGTGGTCAGGTCTCCGAAGGTGCCGGTGAGCCGGCCGTCGTACGTGGAGCCGACCGCGTCGCAGTTGTCCTCGATGAGGAACAGGTCGTGTTGTTCGGCGAGTTGGGCGATCTCGGTGACTTCGAAGGGGTTGCCGAGGGCGTGCGCGATGATGATCGCCCGGGTCTTGGGGCCGATGGCCTGGGCCACGCGGTCCGCGGTCGTGTTGTAGGTGCCGAGCTCGACGTCGACGAAGACCGGTATCAGGCCGTTCTGCAGGATCGGGTTGACCGTGGTGGGGAAGCCCGCCGCCACGGTGATCACCTCGTCGCCGGGCCGCAGTCTGCGGTCTTCCAGGAGGTGCGAGGTCAGCGCCGTGGTGGCCAACAGGTTCGCCGAGGATCCGGAGTTGGTCAGGTGGGCCTTGCGCCGCTTCATCTTGCGGGCGAAGGACGACTCGAACTTGCGGGAGCTGCGGCCCGCGGCGATCCGCATCTCCAGGGCGGCCTCCACCAGGGCGACCCGGTCGTCCTCGTCGAGCACGGCCCCGGACGGCCAGATCTCGGTGACGCCCGGGACGAACACCCCGTCGCGCTGGGTGTCCTGGTGGTACTTGCGGACCCCGTCCAGCACGAGTTCCTTGTGCACACTCATGTTTTCCTCCGTCGTCGATGGCGGTACGTGCCGTCCCGCCCCGTGCCGGGCGGGCACGGAGCGGGTGGCTTTCATCCCTGCTTGTTGTGCTTGGTGCCCTTCCACCAGCTGGGGTTGTCCCCGTACCAGGCGACGGTGTCGGCGAGGCCCTGCTCGAAGGTGATGCGCGGGGCGTAGCCGAGCTCGTCGCGGATCTTCGACTCGTCGAGGGAGTAGCGCAGGTCATGGGCCTTGCGGTCGGCAACGTGGCGGACCTTGGACCAGTCCGAGTCGGTGAGTTCCAGGAGCCGTTCGGTGATGGCCCGGTTGGTCTGCTCGTTGCCGCCGCCGATGTTGTAGATCTCGCCGGCGCGGCCCTTGTTGAGGACGAGGTCGATGGCGCGGCAGTGGTCGTCGACGTGCAGCCACTCGCGGATGTTGCCGCCGTCGCCGTAGAGCGGCACCTGCTCGCCCTCCAGGAGGTTGGTCACGAACAGCGGGATGAGCTTCTCCGGGTGCTGGTACGGCCCGTAGTTGTTGGAGCACCGGGTGATGGAGAGGTCCAGGCCGTGGGTGCGCCAGTAGGACCGGGCGAGCAGGTCGGAGGCGGCCTTGGAGGCGGAGTACGGGGAGTTGGGCGCGAGCGGCCATTCCTCCGTCCAGGAGCCCTCGTCGATGGAGCCGTAGACCTCGTCGGTGGAGACGTGGACGACGCGCTTGACGCCGGTGGCGAGCACCGCGTCGAGCAGCCGCTGCGTGCCGGTCACGTTGGTGCGGACGAACTCCTCGGCGGACTCCAGGGAGCGGTCCACGTGCGACTCGGCGGCGAAGTGGACCACCGCGTCGTGCCCGGGCAGCAGCTCACGCAGCAGCGCGCTGTCGCAGATGTCACCCTGGACGAAGGTGAGGCGCGGGTGCGTCTTTGGCAGGTTGTCCCGGTTGCCCGCGTAGGTGAGCTTGTCCAGGACGGTGACGTGGGCGTCCTTCCAGTCCTCGTAGCCGTTCTCCAGCAGGGTGCGTACGTAGTGGGAGCCGATGAAGCCCGCGCCTCCGGTGATCAGGATCTTCTTCGTCTTCTTCATGCCGCTACCTCGACTCGGGTGTGGTCACCGACGACGAGCCGGTGATGACGGGGGCTCTGGTCGGACGGTCCGACCGAGGCGGAGCGTCCGATGATGGAGCTGCGCAGGCCACGGACGTGGGAGACGGTGGCGCCGTCCAGGGCGATGGAGTACTCGATGCTCGTGCCGGTCAGCACGACGTCCTTGCCGATGGAGGTGTGCGGGCCGATGTGGCTGTCCGTCACCACCGTGCCGGCGCCGATGACGGCCGGGCCCACGATGCGGGAGCCGACGACCTTGGCGCCCGCTTCGACGACGACCGTGCCGATCAGGGTGCTGGTCGCGTCGACCTCGCCCGCGGTGGACGGCTCGAGGTCGTCGAGGAGCTTGCGGTTGCACTCCAGCACGTCCTCGACGCGGCCGGTGTCCTTCCAGTAGCCCTCGTACTCGCTGGCCTTGACCTCGTCGCCGTTGGTGACGAGCCACTGGATGGCGTCGGTGATCTCCAGCTCTCCGCGCGGGCTCGGCTCGATGGCGTCGACCGCCCGGTGGATCGCCGGGGTGAAGAAGTAGACGCCGATCAGCGCGAGATCGCTCTTCGGCTCCTGCGGCTTCTCCACCAGGCGCTCGACGCGGCCGTCCGCGTCGAGCTCGGCGACCCCGAAGGCGCGCGGGTCCGACACCTTGTGGACCACCACCTGGGCGGCCGGGCGGCCGGCCGTGAACTCGTCGGCGATCTGTCCGACGCCCTCAGGGAGCATGTTGTCGCCGAGGTACATCACGAAGTCGTCGTCGCCGAGGAAGGGCCGGGCGATCGCCACGCAGTGGGCGAGGCCGAGCGGCTCCTCCTGCGGGATGTACGTGATCCGCACGCCGAGCGCGGACCCGTCACCGATGACCGCCTGGATCTGCGGAGCCCGGTCGCCGACGATGATGCCGATCTCGGTCACTCCGAGGGCCTTGATGTTCTCCAGCACGTGTTCGAGGACCGGCTTGTTGGCGATCGGGATGAGCTGCTTCGGCATCGAGTAGCTGAAGGGGCGGAGACGGGTGCCCGACCCGCCCGACAGGACCAGAGCCTTCATGTTGTTTCCTTTGCTCACGACGGATTCAAGAGGAATGGATGAGGGTGTCCGCTCGGCGGCCGTGCGCTCATGCACGCCAGCTGCGGGGAGTCGGGCGCCCCGAGGAGTGCTCGGCGCGCCGCCACCGGGCGACGGTCCGCGCCGGGTCTTCGGGCTCCTGGGACGCGCCGGCGCACCGGCCGAGGAGCACCGCGGTGAGCGCGGCCAGTTCCACGGCGTCCGGGGTCCCCTTCTCCACGCGGATGAGCGGCGCGAAGGACGTCTCCCGCGTGCTCACTGCGGGGGGTTTCCGTGCTTGCGCGAGGGCAGTTCGGCGTGCTTGGCGCGGAGCATCGCCAGGGCCCGGGTCAGCACCCTGCGGGTGTCCCGCGGGTCGATGACGTCGTCGATCAGGCCGCGCTCGGCCCCGTAGTAGGGGTGCATCAGCTCGGTCTTGTACTCCTTGATCCGCTGCCGTCGTACGGCGTCGGGATCGTCGGAGGCGTTGATCTCGCGGCGGAAGATGACGTTGGCCGCGCCCTCCGCGCCCATCACCGCGATCTCGTTGGTGGGCCAGGCGAGGGCCAGGTCGGCGCCGATGGAGCGGGAGTCCATGACGATGTAGGCACCGCCGTAGGCCTTGCGCAGCACGAGCGAGATCCGGGGCACGGTCGCGTTGCAGTACGCGTACAGGAGCTTGGCGCCGCGCCGGATGATGCCGTTGTGCTCCTGGTCGACGCCCGGCAGGAAGCCGGGGACGTCCACCAGGGTGACCAGGGGGATGTTGAAGGCGTCGCAGAACTGTACGAAGCGGGCGGCCTTCTCGGACGACTCGATGTCCAGGACACCGGCCATGACGGCGGGCTGGTTGGCGACGACGCCGACCACGTGTCCGTCGAGGCGGGCCAGCGAGCACACGATGTTGGCGCCCCAGGCCGGGTGCACCTCGAAGTGCTCGCCGTGGTCGGCGACTTCCTCGATCACCGCGCGGATGTCGTAGGACCGGCCGGGGTCCGTGGGGACCAGCCCGAGCAGGGCGTCGGTGGGCCGGTCGGCCGGGTCGCCGGCGGGCTCCACGGGCGCGAGTTCACGGTTGTTGGCGGGCAGCAGCGAGAGCAGGAAGCGGACCTCCTCCAGGCAGCTCTCCTCGTCGTCGTACGCGAAGTGCGCCACGCCGGAGGTGCCCGCGTGGACGTCTGCGCCGCCGAGACCGTTCTGGGTGATCTCCTCGCCGGTCACCGCCTTGACCACGTCGGGTCCGGTGATGAACATCTGCGAGGTCTCACGGACCATGAACACGAAGTCGGTGAGCGCGGGGCTGTAGGCGGCGCCCCCGGCGCAGGGCCCGAGCATCACGCTGATCTGCGGGATCACTCCGGATGCCTTGGTGTTGCGCTGGAAGATGCCGCCGTAGCCGGCCAGCGCGGTGACGCCCTCCTGGATGCGGGCGCCCGCGCCGTCGTTCAGGGAGACCAGCGGGGCCCCGGCCGCGAGGGCCATGTCCATGATCTTGTGGATCTTGGTGGCGTGCGCCTCGCCCAGGGCGCCGCCGAAGATCCGGAAGTCGTGCGCGTAGACGAAGACCGTGCGCCCGTGGACCGTGCCCCAGCCGGTGACGACACCGTCGGTGTACGGCCGTTTCGCCTCCAGGCCGAAACCGGTGGCCCGGTGCCTGCGCAGCGGCTCGACCTCGTTGAACGACCCTTCGTCCAGGAGCAGTTCGATGCGCTCGTACGCGGTGAGCTTGCCCTTGGCGTGCTGCCGCTCGGTGGCGGCCGGGTCCATGCCCTCGCGGGCCAGGTCCTTGAGGGACCTCAGCTCGTCGAGCCGGTCATGGATGCCCGGGACGGCCTCTTCGACGGTGGACATGCTGAATACCACTCCGTTCGGTGGTCGGGCCAGTGGTCAACTTCCGTACGGGGCCCTGGCGCGGGCAGCGCGCAGGGCGTCGCCCCACCAGCGGAGCTGGTCGAGGAGCACCTTCGCGGCCTGCGCGGGGCCGTTGTCCTTGGGCTCGCCGTCCGGGCCGAACTGCTCCCACGCCATGTGCAGGCTGACCACGTCCCGCACGGTCACCGCGTGCAGCTCGGCGAAGACCGGCCGCAGGTGCTCGACCGCGCGCAGGCCGCCCGAAAGGCCGCCGTAGGACACGAAGCCGACGGGCTTGGCCTGCCACTGCGTGTGGTGCCAGTCGATGAGGTTCTTCAGGGAGGCGGGGTAACTGTGGTTGTACTCCGGCGTCACCACCACGAAGGCGTCCGCGTCCGCGAGGCGCGGGGAGATCTTGCCCAGTTCGCCGGCGACCTCCGGCGACGGGTTCCGGGACAGCACGGTGGTCAGGTCGTGGTGCGCGAGGTCGATCACGTCGACCGTGACGTCCTCGCGCCGCTTCGCCACGCCGGCGAACCAGTCACCGACGACCTGGCCGAAGCGGGCCTCGCGGTTGCTGCCGACGATCACCGCGAGGCGGAGGGGCTCCTGCGACATGAGTGTCCTTTCAAGAAGGTGAAAGTGAGCGAAAGAGCATGAGAAAGCGGTCGGCCGCGGAGAGTTGGGCTCCGCGGCCGACCGGTCGGCGCACCGGGGGATGTGTGCGGCCGACGTTCTGTGGGAGGGCAGGGGTCAGTCGGTCGGACCGCCGCGTGCCGGGCCGCCGCCGGCGTCGAGGACGGCGCCGGTGATCCCGCCGGCGTCGGCGCCGGCGAGGAAGGCCACCATCGTGCCGACCCGGTCGCCGTCGCCCTCGGCGCCGGGCGCCACGCTGTTGACGGTGATGCCGCGCACGGCGAGCGCCGTGGCGTAGTGCCGGGCGAGGGTCTCGACGGCGCTTTTGGCCATCGCGTGCGCGACCGCCTTCGGGCCCACGGGCTCGACCGACGACCAGGGGACGTTGATGACACGGCCTTCGTCGGCGAGGTTCTTGAGCGCCCGCTGGATGACGAAGTACGGCACCTTGGCGCCCGCCGCGACCAGGTGGTCGAACTCCTCCGGCGTGGCCTTCTCGGGTGCGACGCCGGGGACGGCACCGGCGTTGTTGACCAGGATGTCGAGGTCCGCCCTGCCGGTTCGGGCCGTCAACTCCGCCTCCAGGCCGGCGAAGAGCCGCTGGACATGGGCGTACCCGCCGAGTTCCGCGCCGACCGCGAAGGCACGGCCGCCGTCCTTCTCGATCGCGGCGACGACGTCGTCGGCCGCCTCCTTCTCGGACCTTCCGGAGGTGTGGTGCACGGCGACGAGGGCGCCCTTGCGCGCGAGGCACAGGGCGCTCGCCCGCCCCGCACCACCGCCCGCGTGGGTCACGAGCGCGGTCCTGCCGGCGAGTTCGCCGCCGGCGGGTTCGCTGCCGGTGAGTTCGCCGCCGGTGAGTTCGCCGCCGGTGAGTTCGCCGCCGACGGACGGGCCGCCGGTGAGCTCCGGCTCGCCGAACCAGCGCCGCAGCACGGTCCGGAGGTCCGCCTCGCCGTCACCACCGGTGAACACGACATGACCGTCCGGGCGTACGAGGAGGGTGTCCGCGCCGCCCAACAGGGAGTCGTCATACGGGGCTTCGGCGGTGACGACGGTGACCCGTGGGTTCCATGCCCCGGCCACGTCGCGCAGCCGTGCCCCGCGGAGCGGGTCGTCCGACAGGTCGAGGAGCACGCCGCGGCCCTGGCGGAGCAGGGCGGTGGTGGTGACGGCCCCCTGCTCCCCGGTCAGTTCCGCGTGCGGAAGACGCCGCCCGAGCAGGGGACGGCCGCCCGGACCCACGTCGTAGCGGACCTCCAGGCCCGAGATCGTCCCGGCCAGATGGGCACGTACGCCGTCCTTGGCCAGGAGTTCACCGAACGCGGTCCTGATGCCCTCCACGTCGGCGCCGCCGAGCAGCAGCAGGGACTGCGCCCTGATGTTGCTCAGCGTGCGCCGTCCGACGGCGTGCCGTTCCAAGTGGTAGCTGTCCAGGAGCCCGGCCGGCCGGTGCCCGCCCACCTGCGCGGCCAGCTTCCAGCCGAGGTTCACGGCGTCCTGCAGGCCCAGGTTGAGTGCCTGGCCGCCGACCGGCATCTGCTGGTGGGCGGCGTCGCCGGCCAGCAGGATCCGGCCCTCCCGGTACCGCTGCGCCTGCCGTGACGCGTCTCCGAACGCGTTGACCCAGAGCGGTTCCCCGCCACTGATGTCCTCGCCGGTGACGCGCTTCCAGACCTCGGCGACCTCGCTGAACTCCGGTTGCACGGTGCGGTGTTCGGCCGCGCGGCCGAACTCGTGCACCATGACGCGCGTCACTCCGTCGGGACGGCGCGCGGCGATGGCCAGACCGCGTTCGAGGCGCTGGAAGCGGCGCGGCGGGATGTCGATGCCCGCCACATCGGCGCGTATGAGTTCGCGGGAGGCGTCGACGCCGGGGAAGCCGATGCCGCCGAGGCGGCGCACGGCGCTGTGCTCCCCGTCGCACCCGACCACGTACCGGGCCCGCAGCCCTGCCGGCCCGGCGGGGCCGAGCACGTCCGCCTCCACATGGTCCTCGGCGACCGTGAGACCGCGCAGCCGGTGGCCGCGCAGGACGACGGCGCCCAGGCCGGTCGCCCAGGTGTGGAGCAGTTCCTCGACGCGGGTCTGCGGGACCTTCCACTGGCCGGGGAAGGCCGAGGGAAGGGTGAGGTCGAGCGGGATCCCGCCGAAGTGGCCCATGACGTCGTTCGGCACGGGTCCCAGCTCGTCCAGCAGGCCCCGGCTGTCGAGGATCTCCATGGTGCGGGCGTGCAGGGTGGACGCCCTCGACTCCGTGGTGGGTGTGGCCAGTTGTTCGACCACCACCACCTCCGCCCCGCCGAGCCGCAGCTCGCCGGCGAGCATCAGCCCGACCGGACCCGCCCCGACCACGATCACCTGGGATTCCGTGTGGTTCGCGGGCATGGGTCAGCGCCGCTGCTGCTCGGCGTGGTCCTTGGCGAGACCCAGGGTGGCCCGGCTGTTGGTGCTCAGGGCCGTCTGGACGTGGGCCCTGGCCTCGGCGATCCCGGCGTCCTCACCGAGGAACCTGGTGATGTTCTCGGTGTTCAGCACGACGGTGTGCTGCGAGGAGGCGGCGACGCCGTCCTCGTTCTCCGTGAACGTCCAGTAGCCCGTGTGCAGGGTCATCAACGCCGGCAGGGTCACCTGCTTGTAGGCGATCCTCTGGTGCGGGAAGCACACCCGGTAGGACTTGGTCGTGTGCGTGTGGCCGTCCTTGGTACGGGTGTCCATCTCCAGGATCTGCAGCCCCGGGGAGAGCTCCTCGAGGCGTACGGACGCCACGTGCGGCAGCCGCTCCTCCCACTTCTCACCCTCGTTGATGAAGTCGTAGACGTCCTTCGCGGAGCCGTTGATCTGCACGGTGTCCTCGAAGGAGAACGTCACCTCCTCCGTGGCGCGGGCCAGCTCGACGTTGGTCTTGAGCGCGGCGAGTTCGGAGCGGGAGTTGCGGTCGACGGCCTCGTCGATCCACTTCAGCGACTCCGGGTCGTCGTCGACGGCCCGGTAGTCGTGCAGCAGCCGGATTCTGGACTCGTCCGCGGAGAGCGGCTCGATGATCCAGGTGCCGCCCATGGCGGCGACCGGCGGTGCGGACACCTCCTGGCGGAAGGTGATCCGCAGCGCCTCCGGGTCGAGGCTGCGGCGCGAGGTCCAGTTCTTGGCCGTGCCGCCCGCGGTGGCCCAGATCCGGATGCGTTCCTCGCTCCTGCCGCACGCGTCCGGTACGCCCTCCTCGACCTGGTCGACGTAGATGGTGGGCGGGAAGATGCGCGGCCAGTTCTTCACCTCGGCGATCAGGCGGTAGACCTCGGCGGCGGGGGCGTGCACGGTGACCTCGTGCTCCACCTCACGGACCGTCATGGGTGAGCTCCTTTCGGGATACGGGCGTCGGGTCTTTGCGGTTGCCGTCGGTGCTCAGAAGTTGCCGAGGCCGCCGCAGACGTTGAGCGCCTGCGAGGTGATGGAGGCGGCGGTGTCGGAGGCCAGATAGCCGACCAGGCCCGCGACCTCCTCCGGCGTGGAGTAGCGTCCGAGCGGGATCTTGGCCTGGAACTTCTCGAGGATGGCTTCCTCGGTGGCGTCGTAGGCGGCGGCGTAGCCCTGGCGCACACGCTGGGCCATGGGCGTCTCGACGTAGCCCGGGCAGACCGCGTTGACGGTGATGCCGGTCGGCGCGAGCTCGTTGCCCAGGGCCTTGGTGAAGCCGACGACGCCGTGCTTGGACGCCGAGTACGGGGCGCCCAGGACGACGCCCTGCTTGCCCGCGGTGGACGCGATGTTGATGATGCGGCCGCGGGCCTTGTCCCGCATGCCGCCCGTGGTGAGGACCTCGCGGGTCATCCGGAACACGCTGGTGAGGTTGGTCGCGATGACGTCGTCCCACAGCTCGTCCGCGATGTCCGCGGTCACGCCGCCGCCGGAGCGGCCCGCGTTGTTGACCAGGACGTCGACGGTGCCGAAGCGCTCGACCGCGGTCCGCACGAAGGCGCGTATGCCGTCGGCGGACCGGACGTCGAGGGTGGTGCCGTCGACGTCGAGTCCCTCGTCCTGCAACTGCTTGACGGTCTCCGCCACGTTCTCCGGGTTGCGCGCGCCGATGAACACCCGGTGGTTCTGGGCGGCGAGCAGCCGGGCGGCGGCGAGGCCGATCCCGCTGGTCGCTCCCGTGACCAGGGCGACGCGCTTGTCCTGCTGCGACATCTGTCGTCTTCTCCAAACGTCTGTACGAAGGGGTGGGGGCTAGGCGGCCACGGAGCCGAGCAGCAGCTCGTTGACGGCCGCCACCAGGGCGCGCGGCGTGGGGTGGTCGACGAAGACCTCGTCGTCGAGGGTGATGCCGTACTCGCGCTCGATGCGTCCCGCGGTTTCGAGGAGGGCCAGCGACTCGTAGCCGAGGCTTTCGAAGCCGGTGTCGAGGATGTCGCTGTCGAGGTCGACGTTCTCGTCGGCGCCCGCGCCTTCGAGCAGGATGCGCTTGAGGTCGGCGACGGTGAATTCGTGGTTGGACATGTCCGTCCCTTCAGGGGGTTTGGGCACAGGTGTGGCCCTGGCACAGTCGGTCAGTCGGTGCTGCGCACGACCACCGCGGAGTTGAAGCCGCCGTAGCCGCGGGCGACGACGAGCGCCGTGCGCACGAACGCCGTCCTCGGCTGCCCGGTGACCAGGTCGATGTCGTACTCCGGGGAGAGCGTGACGTTCACGGTGTGCGGAATCAGGCCCTCCCGCATGGCGAGGACGGCGGCGACGACGTCCACCGGAGCGGCTCCGGAGTACAGCCGGCCGGTCATGGTCTTCGGTGCGGTGACCGGGACCTCGGACGGACCGAAGACCGCGATGAGCGCTTCGGCCTCGGCGCGGTCGAGCTCGGGGGTGCCCGCGGCGTCCGCGAACACCACGTCGATGTCTCCGGGTTCGGCCCCGGCGTCGGCGAGGGCCAGCTCGATCGCGCGGCGCAGGCCGGGCTCGCGGCCGCTGCCGGGCCTCGGGTCGAAGGTCGATCCGTAGCCCGCGATCTCGCCGTAGACGTTCTCCGCGCCACGCTCGCGCGCGGCGTCGGCGTCCTCGAGGATGAGCAGCGCACCGCCCTCGCCCGGGACATACCCGCGGGCGTCGGCGTCGAAGGGCAGATAGGCCCGCTCCGGGTTGTCGCTGGTGCTGATGCGTCCGTTGGCCAGCTGGGCCACCCAGCCCCACGGGCAGATCGAGGCGTCGAATCCGCCGGAACAGATCAGCTTGCTGCCCTTGCGGATCTGCCGGCGCGCCTGGGCGATCGCGTCGAGCCCGCCGGCCTGGTCGCTGACGACCACGCCGCTGTGCCCGCGCATACCGTTGCGGATCGAGATCTGGCCGCTGTTGACCGCGTAGAACCAGGCGAACGACTGGTACGCGCTCACGTACTGGCTGCCCTTGCTCCACAGTGCCTGCAGCTCGTTCTGGCCGAACTCGAAGCCGCCCGCGGTGCTGGCCGTGACGACGCCCATGTCGAACTCGGCGAAGTCACCGGGCCTGACGCCGGCGTCCTCGAATGCCGAGTCGGCGGCGGCCAGGGCGAGTTGGGTCATCCGGTCGGTCTGCGGGATCAGCCGCCCGGGCAGGTGGTCGTCGGCGACGAAGCCCTGGATCTCACCGGCCAGCGTGGCCGGGTACTGCGCGGGGTCGAACCGGGTGACGGGGCCGATGGCGTTCTTGCCGACCCGGGTCGCGGACCAGTAGTCGTCCACGCCGATCCCGTTGGGGGTGGCGATGCCGATACCGGTGATGACAGCTGAGGTGGTCATGCCGCTCTCCTCTCCGGGCGGGCCAGCACCATCGCGCTCTGGAATCCGCCGAACCCGCTGCCGACCGTCAGGACCGTGTCCGTGGCGTGCTCGCGGGCGACGAGCGGGACGTAGTCGAGGTCGCACTCCGGATCCGGGGTGTGCAGGTTCGCGGTGGGCGGCACCACGTTGTTCTCCATGGCGAGGAGGGACGCCGCTATCTCGATCGAGCCGATCGCGCCGAGCGAGTGACCCACCATGGACTTGATGGAGCTGACCGGCGTGCGGTACGCGTGCTCGCCGAGGCTGACCTTGAACGCGGCCGTCTCGTGCCGGTCGTTCTGCTTGGTTCCCGAGCCGTGCGCGTTGATGTAGTCGATGGCCTCGGGGTTCACCCGCGCCTCGTCGAGCGCGATACGGATCGCCTCGGCCATCTCGCGTCCGTCGGGCCGCAGACCCGTCATGTGGAAGGCGTTGCAGCGCGAGGCGTAGCCGGCGATCTCGGCGTAGATGTGGGCGCCGCGCCGCCGGGCGGCGGTCAGCTCCTCCAGGACGAAGACCGCGCACCCCTCGCCGAGCACGAAGCCGTTGCGGGTCCCGTCGAAGGGCCGCGAGGCGTGTTCGGGGTCGTCGTTGCGGGGGGTGGTCGCCTTGATCGCGTCGAAGCAGGCCATGGTGATCGGCGAGATGGGGGCGTCCGTCGCACCGGCGATCATCACGTCGGCGGTGCCCTCGCGGATCAGCTCGACGGCGTGGCCGACCGAGTCGATTCCCGAGGTGCAGCCGGTGGAGACCACGGTGTTGGGCCCCTCGGCCCCGACGGCCCAGGCCACCTCGGCCGAGAAGGAGCTCGGCACGAAGTGGTTGTACAGATGCTGCGGGGTGTACGTGTGGTCGACGAGATCGAGCCGGCCTCCGTCGCTGACCACTCGGTACTCTTCGTCGAGCCCCGTCGTCGCGCCGACCGCGCTGCCGATGGTGACCCCGGTGCGATGCGGGTCGAACCCGGCCAGGTCGAGGCCGCTGTCCGCGAGCGCCTCGCGGGCGGTGACCACGCCGAACTGCGCGGCGCGGTCCATCCGCCGGATCTCCTGCGGGCTCAGCCCGCTCAGTTCGGCGTCGAAGTCGGCCTCGGCCGCGATCTGCGAACGGAACGAGGAGGGATCGAAGAAGGTGATCCCCCGTGTCGCGGTGCGGCCCTCACTGAGCAGGTTCCAGAAGTTCTTGGTCCCGATGCCGCCCGGCGCGAGGACTCCGATTCCGGTGACTACTACGCGGCGTCCCACGCGGGGTCACCTCCCGTCACATGGGTCGACGCCTTCACGATGAAGCCGTCCAGTCGTAGAAGCGGGTCGCCATCGCATCGGCCGGGGAGCGCCACGTCGCCGGGTCGTACGCCTCGATGAAGGGCTTCAGGTCCTGGCTGATCCCGATGAACCGCGGGTCGGTCTTGGCTTCCTCTATGAGTTCACCGCCGTTGTCCTGGTCGAAATCCTGCAGATGGAAGTACAGGCCTCGGTACGAGAAAAGCTGACGGCGCCGGGTGCCCATGCGGTGGGGCATTTCGGTGCGGTCGAACTCACCGAAGAGCCTGGCCACGTCAATACTCGACTCGGGGTCCATCCGGGCCACGATCAGTGTGCTGTGCATTCCTCTTCTCTCCTCAGGCAGCAGAAAACGAGTGGATACGAAAACCGCAGCGTGCTCCGCCGGACAGGCCCTAGACCGCGCGCCCGGCCGTGGGGCGGCCGAACCAGCGTGTGAGGGCCATGGGCAGGTCGTGATGGCTGCCCGGGGCGACCCATACGACATGGCCGTCCGGGCGGATCAGGACGGCGGACGTGCCGTGCAGCGCACTGTCCTCGGGCACCGCGTGGGGCGCCGCGGTGACGATGTCCACGCGGGCCGACCAGGCGGCGGCGCGCTCCCGCAGCCGCGCGTTGTCCGCCAGGTCGAGCAGCACGCCCCGGCCGGTGTGCAGCAGTTCGGTGCTGCTGGACTTGCTGTGCTCGCCGACCAGTTCGAGGTGCGGCATGCGCCTGCCGAGCAGCGGGTTGCTCCCGCCGCCGACGTCGTACGTGATCTCCAGGCCGCTGACCATGGCGGCGAGGTGGCGGTTGACCTCCTCGAAGCCGATCAGCTCCGCCATCACGTCGCGCAGCGGCTGCGCCTCGGGGCCGCTGAGCAGCAGCAGTCCCTGCGCGCGGGTGTTCATCAGGAGCCGCTCGCCGACCGGGTGCCGCTCGCTGTGGTAGGTGTCCAGCAGGTCGGTGCCCGCCCAGCCGTTGATGACGGCGGCCAGCTTCCAGCCGAGGTTCACCGCGTCCTGGACGCTGGTGTTCATGCCCTGGCCGCCGGCCGGCAGATGGATGTGCGCGGCGTCGCCGGCCAGCAGGACGCGGCCCCTGCGGTACTCGCTGACCTGGCGGGCGGCGTCCCCGAAGGCGCTGAGCCACACCGGTTCGCCGTGCGTGATGTCGCCGCCGGTCAGCCGCTTCCAGACGGCCGTGATCTCCTCGTACGCCGGTGGTGTCTCGCGGCGTCGGGGCGGGGTCCCGTACTCCACCGCGACGATGCGGGTGATGCCGCCGGGCAGGTTGGCGACCATGACCATGCCGCCGGGCAGGGTCTCGCCGATCATGCGGGGCTCCAGGTCGAGCCCCCTCACGTCCGCCAGGAACATCTCCCTGGTGGCCGCGGTGCCGGGGAAGTCGAATCCCGCGGCCCCGCGGACCGTGCTGCGGCCGCCGTCGCAGCCCACCAGGTAGGCGGCGCGCAGGGTCCGGGGCCCCTCTGGGCCGCGAACCTCGACCTCGACCGCGTCACCGTCCTCCCGCAGGGAGAGCAGTTCGTGGCCGCGCCGGATGTCGGCGCCCAGCTCGCGGGCCCACTCCTCCAGCCTGGTCTCCGTCACGCTCTGCGGCACGGTCTTGGCGGCCTTCCAGGCGCCCTCCAGCAGCCCGAAGTCCACGGGGATGCCGCCGAAATGCCCTTGCGCGCTGGTCTCGATGTCACCGAACCGGGGCAGCAGGCCACGCTGGTCGAACACCTCCATGGTGCGCGCGGTGAAGCCGAGCCCGCGCGACTCGCCGGTCCGTTCCGCGAGGCGCTCGAGCACGATGACGTCGACCCCCGCGAGCCGGAGTTCACCGGCAAGCATGAGTCCGGCCGGACCGGCGCCGGCGATGATCACCGCAGCGTCCATTTTCCGCTCCTTGGATAGGTCGGGAATTCCGTTGAGTCCATGAATCCGCGAAAGGAAATTTCCGTGGCGCCACAGCGGCGACGTCCGCGTCGAACCAACTGGAATTCAACACAGTTCGGCGGACGCTAACGAAAAGCTTCTTCGCCGGGATCGCCGGAGTCAACCGGCCCCCGTGCAGACTTCCGTCAAATTACGTCAGCCGCAGTGCGCAGCCACAGAACGACGACATCGCACCGTCAGGGGAGCTACAAATGGCCCGTGCGTCCTTGCTGTGCCGCGGGACCCCGAAATAGCTTCGCGGTGCTTCGGTGAAGCGAAGAATCAAGGGGGAAACACATGGGCCAGGAAGACACGCGTACGGCGGCGTCGAGCGCCTCCTGCGTGGGGAGCGACTGCCGCGGCAGGGCGGCGGCCGGCCGCTCCCGTCGGATCGCGGCGCCGGGATCACACCTGTGCGCCGTCTGCCGGGACCGTCTCGTCGCAGAGGTGCGGCAACTGCCGTACCTGTACGAGGAATGCGGCCGCCGGCTGAGCGGCACCGATCAGCCGCGCGAGCGGACCTCGGGCGGCCCGCTGCCCGGCATGCCCTTCAACGCGGCGGCCTCCGAGGCGCGTTCGGCGATCCTCGGCGCGCTGCGCTCGTGGGCGGGCCTGGTCGTCGAGGAGCGGCGCTCGGGAACCTCGCGGGACACGGTGCCGGTGCTGGCCGCCTTGCTCATGCGGCATGCGGACTGGCTGGCGGCGCACGGTGCGGCTTCCGACGTCTGCGAGGAGATCTCCGCCCTGGTGCGCAGGTCGCGGCGAGTCATCGACCCCGAGCCGCTCAGCCGGGTGGCGATCGGCACCTGCGTCGAGACCGACTGCTCCGGTGAGCTGACCGCCATGGTCCGGCCGCAGCAGTCGCATCGGCCGGCCGAGATCGTCTGCGACCGCAACCCGTCCCACCACTGGCTCGGCCACGAGTGGCTCCAGCTGAGCCGTCGCCTGGCGCAGGAGAAGACCCGCTGGCTCACCGCCCCCGACATCGCCCGGCTGTGGGGCATCGCGCCCGGTAGCGTCTACCGCCATGCCAGCGAGCGGAGCTGGCGCCGACAGAGCCGGACGGGCCGCACCTACTACCACGAGTCCGACGTCCGCGACACGCTCGACCGGCGCGCCCAGCGCGCCTGAGGACGAAGGCACCGCCCGTGGACCGGCCGCACGCACGCGGCCGGCCCGCGGGCCGTGCGCGGTCAGGCGGGCTTCACCGACAGCGCGTGCCGGAAGACGTCGTTCGGGTCATACGGACCCTTACTGGGCCGAGAAGGTCCTGAGCGGACGCACCTCCGAGCTCTCTCCCATCGGCCCGGAGAAGTTCGGCACCCTCTACTGAATCCCCAGTGAGCGCAACCCCTGCTGAGCGCGTCCCCTGCCGAGTTCGTTCCCCTCCGGTGCCGAGCTCTCCCCCGGACCCGCCGTGCGGTTCTCCCCCCGGCCCGTACGGCCTGACCACCTCGCGAGGGAAGAGGTCCTATGGCCGAGCACACCGTTCCCGCCACCGCCGACCCCGACCCGGACGACGACCTGCTCGCCGCGCAGCCCATCGGCTACTGGAGCGGCGTGGTCCACAGGGCGGTCACCCGGCGCATCCGTGACGCGACGGCGCGCATGGACGTCGCCCAGCCGCAGTGGTGGACGCTCAACCGCGTGGACGTGGGCGGCAGACCCACCCGTGAGCAAGTGGCCGCCCAGCTCAGAGACGTCACCGACGGCCCCTACGAGATCCCCCGCGTCGTCGACCAGCTCCTGCACCGCGGCTGGCTCGACGTGGACGGCGACCGACGCCTGCACGTCACGGGCGCCGGCCGCGAGGCGAAGGCTCGCATCACCGAGCTGGTGACCTCGCTGCGGGCCGAGGTCCATCGCGGCATACCCGACGAGGACTACGTCACCACGCTCAGGGTCCTGCGCACGATGATCCACAACCTCGACGGGCCGGGCCGCCCCAGCGGGTAGTGCCATCCGCTCAGGAGAGCGGCGGCAGTGCTGGGTTCACTGGCACCCGAGCCGGAATCCGACCCCGCGGACCGTGACGATCCAGCTGCTGGAGCCCAGCTTCCCGCGCAGGCTGCTGACGTGCGTGTCGATGGTGCGGCCCGGCCGGGACCAGGAGTCGCCCCACACCTGGAGCATGAGCTGCTTGCGCGAGATGACGGCCTGCGGCTGAGCGGCGAGCAGGTACAGCAGGTCGAACTCCTTGCGGGTCAGCTCGACGAGCCGGCCCTCCAGGCTGACCTCACGGGCGCCCACGTCAATGCGCAACGGCCCGCGCACGACGACCTGTTCGAGTGGCTGCTGCTGCGGCCGGACCCTGCGCATGACCGCTTCGATCCGCGCCATCAGCTCACGGAAGCCGTACGGCTTGGCCATGTAGTCGTCCGAACCCGCCTGCAGACCGAGAACCCGGTCGAGTTCGGTGTCCCGCGCCGTGACCGCTATGACGGGCGTGTCACTGACGGCCCGGATGTCGCGGCAGACCTCGAGGCCGTCCAGGTCGGGCAGGTCGAGGTCGAGCAGTATGAGATCGGCGCCCTGATGGGCCTGCAGCGCCTTGGCGCCGGTGCTCACGCTCTCGGCCATGTATCCGTGCCGGCGCAGGCCCTGCACCAGGGTCGCGGCCGCACGCGGCTCACTCTCGACGACGAGCACCCGCAGCGGCTCCCGCCCGGAGCGCGCGGGGGTCGCCGCAGGGGACTCGTACCGCCTCGGAGTGACAAAGGGGTCGCGCATCTCTGTGGCTTGCCGTGTCATCTGCTGCTCCTGCATCTGAGGCGATGGACGCGTCACAAGGGGACCGCTCACCGTGAGATTACAAACCGCCATGCCGGTTTGTCAAAGAATTAAGAGCGTCAAGTGCCTCACCAATTGGGCAATTTCGCCCCACATCTGCGCAAGGATTACGTCATGGCCAGGAGTGGACCTACCCAACAAGACCAGCATGCTGGTTTCATTGCACCCATGCTGGAGCCGCACTGTGTGAACTGGAGTCAAAGGTGAGCAGACAAGAGCGGGCCGTCCACACCCGTAACGCCCTGCTCCGTTCCGCGGCCGAGCTGTTCGATCAGCACGGCTACGCCAGGACACTCCTGAGCGAGATCAGCTCGGCTGCCGGAGTGAGCACCGGCGCGCTGCACTTCCACTTCGAGAGCAAGGCGGCCCTGGCCGAGGCGGTCGAGGACGCGGCCGCACGCACCTTGCGTGCCGCCGCGCGGTGGGCCTGCCAGGACCAGCCGAACGTGCTGCAGGCGCTGACGGACAGCGCGCACGTCTTCGCCCGGCTGCTCCACCAGGACATCATCGTCCGGGCCGGCTTCCAGCTGGCGTGCGATCCCAGCCGGCGCAGCGGACTGAACCTCCTGGAGGAGTGCCGGGGCTGGGTGCGGAACATGCTGGACCGGGCGGCGCGGCAGGGAGCGCTCGCCCCGGGCGCGTCGCCACAGGATCTGGCCGCGGCCCTGGTCGCCACGATGACCGGCCTCGAGGTGCTGAGCAGGGACAACGAGAAGTGGCTGTCACGCAGCGCCCTGACAGACGTCTGGTGCCTCGTCCTGCCTGGTGTCACCAGCCCGCGGGGCCACAAGACCGTGGATCCGGCGGGCACCGACTCCGCGGTCCGCGGGGTCGGTGCCCTGAGCGGCGGGTGTCAGCCCGCGGCGGAGCGCAGCAGCACGGGCAGCGCGCGGTAGCCGTTGACGATGAAGGACTGCAGGGGGGCGAGTTCGTCGACCGGTACGGCCAACTCGGCCTGCGGGAAACGCTCGAAGAACGCGGCGAGGGCGACCGTCGCCTCGATCCGGGCCAGCGGGGCCCCCATGCAGAAGTGCGCTCCGTGCCCGAAGCCCAGGTTGTCGCGGCGGTCGGCCCGCAGGACGTCGAACACGGCGACGTCGTCGCCGTGTTCCTCCGGGTCCAGGCTCGCGCCGGCGAAGGAGACCACAATGGGGTCCCCCTTCGCGATCACGACGCCGTCCAGCTCGATGTCCTCCACCGCGAAGCGCATGGGCGAATAGGCGCCGGGGCTATGGGTCCCCATGGTCTCGGCGATCACGTCCCCCCAGCCGGCGCGGCCCGCGCGCACGTGCGCCAGCTGGTCGGGGTGGGAGAGCAGCGCCCCGACGGCGTTGGTGATCAGGGTGTTCGTCGTCTCCTGACCTGCCGCGATCAAGAGGTTCAGGGTGCCGAGGAGTTCCTGGTCGGTGAGCCCGTCACCCTGGCCCTGCACCGCGATCAGCGCGGACGTCAGGTCGTCGCCGGGCTCGGCCCGCTTGGCGGCGACCAGTTCGGCCAGCATGCCGTAGATCGACATCTGGGCGTTCTGCATCTCCTCGGCCGACACCGAGGTGCTGAACAGCGTGTCCATCAGGGTGCACAGCGGCCCCTTGGTCTCCTGGGGGACGCCGAACAGCTCACAGATCACCCGCATCGGCAGCAGCTTGGCGAACGTCGACCGCAGGTCGACCGGCTCCCCGGCGGGCCGGGCCGCGAGGTCGTCGAGCAGTTCGGCGACGATCTCCGCTATCCGGGGCCGGAGCAGCTCGCTGCGCCGCGCGGTGAAGGCCCCCGCCACGAGCCGGCGCAGCCTCGCGTGCTTCTCGCCGTACGAGAACAGCATGTTCTCGTTCGCCACCCACGGGTAGAGGGGCCACTCCGGTGTGATCCGGCCCTCGGCGAACGCCGGCCAGTGCAGCCGGGCGTCCTTGGACACACGCGGGTCCGTGAGTAACTGTCTGACGTACCCGTGGCGTACGACCGCCCAGGCGATCACTCCTCCGGGCAGTTCCACCTGGACCGCCGGTGCCTGCGCCCGCAGTCGCGCGGCCTCACCTGCCAGATCGCTCCCCGAGACATCCAGGGCATACGGGCACAACGCCTTAACCATCCCCACACTCCGATCAGTTGGTCATGAAATGCCGTACCAGTGCTTGACGGACGTGCAGAGGATCGGTCTCCCCGCCGGTGGTCGCGCCCCGGCGGGGGGGATCCCTCAGTTGAGCTCCGGGACCTTCTCTCCCTGCTCCTGGCGCAGCTTCATTGCCGCGCCGTACGTCCGTACCGCCCGCTCCGGCGCGAAGTCCAGCCGGGCCAGCGCTCCGGGTGCCGCGATGGCCGTCAGGAGGTACATGTACAGATCAGCCACCCGTTCGACCAGGTCCTCACGGTCGCTCATGATGTTCGACAGCAGCTGCACTCCGGTGAAGGCGCCCACGGACAGCTCCGCGATGCGCGCCACGTCGACGTGCGGCAGGACCTCGCCGCTCTCCTTCGCCTGCTCGAAGAGCTCCAGGGTGTGATGGGTCCACTGCCTCATCGGCGCACGCCGGTCCAGGCCGTCCTTCACCGACCCCCGGTCCACGGTGAGCCGGACGCCGCCCTGCACGATCGGGTCGCCGGTGTCCTTCTTGAGCAGGTACGCGAGCAACAGCGCCTGGTCCACGGCGTCCTGCAGCTTCAACTCCTGCGGCGGAACCACCGGAAGAGAGTCGACCTGCTGGGCCAGCACCTCCTGGGCGATCTCCTCCTTGGAGGCGTAGTGGAAGTAGAGCGCCCCCTTGGTCACGCCCGACTTCTGCAGGATCTGGGAGATGGTCGCCGCCTCGTATCCCACTTCGTCGAAGACCTGCGCCGCCGCGATCAGGATCGCCTGCCGCGTCCGGATCGCTCGCTCCTGCCGTGCCATGGGGCACCTCCGCACTTCGTTGTGCGGGCCCGGGCAGCCCGCGTCTCTCTGTCACCGAGCCACCCCCTCCCCGTTTCCCCGTAGTTGTGCGGCGGCCCGTGCCACAGAATAAAACCTACGCGCTGGTTTCTTCAATCCCCGGCTGACAATCGGTACGGGCTCAGGTGGTGGGTCCTGCCTGCAACCCTATCCGACCTGGGAAGACCCCGTTTTGACCTCCCGATCCAGGGCACCTCGCGCACGCCGAGATGACCTTCACGATCACTTAATGGCCTTTACAAAGAAACCGCATGGTCCGTTTAATGAGCGCTGCAGAGCACTTCCTCATCCATCACGCTCGGAACCCTTGGGGAGAGATCCGTGACCTTGTTGATGCGCCCTCAGGAAGCCCTTCAGACCACCAGAACGCCCTCACTCACGCGTGACCTGACCCGCCTGCTCTTCGAGGGCGCAGACCAGGCCGAGGTTCATGAGCCCTGGCGCCGGCTCATCTCCAGACCGGAGTTCCGCTACCGCCCGGGGCTGTCGCCCGCCGACCGAACCGCCCTGTCCTACAGCCGCCTGCGCCTGGTCAACGACATGATCGACTCCCCCAAGGCCCTGGCGGGCGATCCACGACGCCTCGCCAGCCTGCACGAGTGGACAGGAGTGGTGGACGGCGGACTCGGCACGCTCGCCGGCATCCACTACAACCTTTTCCTGGGCAGCCTGATCGACCACGACCTCGGCGAGGAGCGCGACGTCTCCGAGTTCTCCTCGCTGCGTCGCACCGGTACGTTCCTCTGCACGGAGCTGGCCCACGGCAACGACGCCGCCGCCCTGCAGACCACCGCCGAACTCGACCGCGAGACCGGCGGTTTCGTGCTGCACACCCCCCACCCGGGCGCGCGGAAGTTCATGCCCAACACCAGCACCACGGGCGGCCCGAAGAGCGCCGTGGTCGCGGCACGGCTCCTGATCGACGGTGAGGACCAGGGCGTCTTCCTGTTCCTGACCCCGCTGAGCGACGAGGGCGGTCTGCTGCCCGGGATCAGCGTCCGCCGTCTGCCGGAGCGCACCGGCAGCCCCATCGACCACTGCCTCACCTCCTTCGACCGGGTGCGGCTGCCCCGTGAGGCCCTGCTCGAGTCCGAGCACGGACGCCTGGAGAGCGATGGCGCGCTCAACAGCAGCCGGGGAAACCGACGCAAGCGCTTCTTGAACTCGATCGGCCGCGTCACGGCCGGCAAGCTCTGCATGAGCGGTGCCGCCGTCGGCGTCACGCGCGCCGCACTGGCCATCGCCGTGCGGTACGCGCACCAGCGTGAGATCAGCGGCCCGAAGGCCGGCGAGCGCGTGACGCTGAACGCGCACCGAAGCCACCACGGCAGGCTGCTCGAAGCACTCGCCACCTCGTACGCCATGACCTTCCTGCACCGGAAGGTGACGGCCGACTGGGCTCGGCACACCGGCGAGGAGAGGTCTCAGGCCGAGCGCCTGGTGGCCGTCGCCAAGGGCTGGATCACGTGGGAGGCGCGGGCCATCACCGTGGAGTGCCGCGAACGCTGCGGAGCCCAGGGGCTCTTCCCCGTGAACGGCCTGGCCGACTTCCCGCTGAACCTGGAAGGCGCGATCACCGCCGAGGGCGACAATCTCGTCATCTGGGTGAAGGCCGCGGCGGAAATGGTCTTCGAGCACCGTACGGACGTCTCCGCGGAGCCCGGCCCGCCCCTGGAGCAGCGGGAGTTGACGAACCTGGACTTCCTGCGCGACCTCCTCGCCCGGATCGAGAAGGTGTGGCAGGACAGGACCCGTACCGCACTGCGCGGGGGCCCCAAGGGCGACCCGGTGGGCCGGTGGAACGCGGCCTCCCCGTCCGCCCTGGAGATGGTCTCGGCCCACGCCGGTCTCAACGCCGCCGACGCCTTCCTCACCGCGATCGGGCAGGCGGAGGTGCCCGAGACGCGCGCTCTCCTGGAGGACCTGTGCCGGCTGTTCCTGCTCAGGAAGGTCGGCGAGCACACCGGTGACCTGCTCGCGGAGGGCCACATGACCGCCCACCACGTCCGCGCGCTCCCCCTCGCCATCGACAGGGCGATCGCCGGCCTGGCCCCGCACATGATGACGCTCGTCGACGCGTTCGACCTGCCGAAAGAGTTCCTGGCGGGTATCCCGATAGCCAACGGCGACTACGTGGACAGCGTGCTCCCCCACACCGCGCCCAGCTGCCTCGGCCCCGTACGCACATCGTTCCCGACTGCCAGGTCCTGCACCGTGAGCGTCTGACCTCCGCGGGACCCGCCGGGCGCCGGCCGGGTCACCGTCGGGGCCCGTACGATCCGGTCGTGTCGGCGGCGCTTTCTACACGCGTTGCGTCGGCGTCCCGGTGGGCCCGCGGCTCCAGGTCCGCCAGCAAGTCGTCCAGCACCGCCTCCTCTTCGACACGTACACCGCGCTCGGCGAGAGCGACGGCCAGAGCCGGATCCCACGGCGTCTCGGCGGGCGAGCCCGTCAGGACCGGGGCCTCGGCCACCCTGGCCGCCGCTGCCCGGTAGTCAGCGGCTGTGTAACGCCATGGCAGCCAGGGAACACTGCGCCGCAGCGCCGTGGCGATGCGCACACCGCCCCAGTCGAAGTCACCGTGGTAGTGAAGCGCGGCTCCCTGGGCGGCCAGGCCGCGCAGCAGGGTGAGCGCGGCGGCCGAGGGCTGTCCCTGGAGGCACACCAGGGGCGGACATGCCGGGCCGAAGGTGTCGGCGGCGGCGGACAGGACGGCCGGGTTCTCGCACACGTGGACGGTTCCCGAAGGCGCGACGGCGGGAACCAGGGTGTGACGGGTGAGGGAGCGCAACGTCAGGACCGCGGGCTCACCGGCATCGGCCATCCAGTCGAGCGACGGGGTGCCGCGCAGGTTGAGGGACAGCACGGTCGACGACAGGTCGTCCTTGAGCAGGCCCGCAAAAGCCCATGCCTCCCGCCGCCATTCGGCACCGGCGCCGTCGGGAAAGCCCGTGAGGCAGCGGAGCCCCGACAGGACGAGAGCGGCGAGCGGTGTCCCCTCGTCCAGGGCGTGGGCGCCCGAGAGGTTCCGTGCCGCGAACGTCGCACGTGACGTGGGCGGCGACACGGGCAGCGAACGCAGCACCCGCACGGCGGCGTCCACCAGGGGCCCGGCGGCTTCCGGCGTGCGTGCCAGCCGCCGTACGAGACCGTCCCCCCGGATCCGTTCCGCCCAGTCGGCCAGCTCGGGGGCGAGGGTGCCGAGCGGGGCGTAGGCCTCCTCCCAGGCCCGCTCCTCCCTGTCCCGCGTCTCCGCTTGCAGGGTGACGGGGCCCGTGAGTGCCACCACGGCGACCGCCAGTCCGTCGGGGCTGACACCGGAGCGGCGCAGGATCGCGTCCACCGTGTCGAGACGAACGGTCAGCGAGCCACCGGCTCGCGGTGCGCGTCCCAACAGGCGCTCGACGGCTTGGCGTTGGTGTTCGTCGGGGTGGGAAAGGGTGACGGAGCCGGTGAGTGGCCGGCCGCGGGCCATCCGCTGCCGGGCACGGTCCACGAGCCAGGCGAGGCCGGGGTCACCGAGCAACCGGCCGAGGCGTTCGGCGTCGACCTTGCCGTCGGCGGGCGTCGATGAGGACGGCGTCACCGCAGGGTTCATGTCCACAAGGACTCCTGTTCGGCGATGCCGTCACCCTGCGGGGGCTCCGCCGGCGCGCTCATCCGTCCGCCGGGCTCCGTGCCGCGCCGTCGGTCGCTGCCGTCCCACTCCCACCTGGTCACCAGGACGGCGGCGATGTCGTCGACACGCGAGAGCTGTGCGATGGCGATTCCGGGGACCTGCGGATAGCAGGCCCATTCCCGTTCGCTGGTCATGACGACGTCCAGGTCGAAGGCGCGCAGCAGACCGAGGCACTTGGCCCGCGAGTCGTCGTCCACTCCGGCGAACGCCTCGTCCAGGGTGACCAGGCGTGGGGCGTACGCGCCGCCCGCACTCGCGTAGTGGGAGGACGCCGCCGCGAAGAGGGGCACGGACGCCGCCAGTACCCGTTCACCGCCCGAGGCCGGCCCGGCGGCCGGTACCCACTTGCCGTGCTGGTGACGTTCGACGCCGAACTCGTGCCAGGCCCGGTAGTCGAGGGCGGCGGTGAGATCCTCCAGCCAGCTGCCCGCGCTGTCGTCGGCCTGTCGCCTGGCGATCTGCTCCTGAAGGAACGCGCCGACCGCGGCCCTGTCCTGGGGCGACCAGGCGTCGGCGGACTGACGCAGCCGGTCGCGGGCCTGTGCCAGTCCCTGCGGGGCCCGGCGGGAGGCCCGCCACACCAGCCGCAGCTTCATTCCCGTCGAGGTCGGGCGCTCCTCCAGTTCCTGGTTCATGGCGCTCACCTGCCGTTCGGCGGCACCGATCAGTTCCTGGAGCGTTCCGGCGACCTCGGTGATCAGATGGGTTTCCAGGATCTCGCGCTCGTGCGCGGACAGGATGCGGGTCAGTTCGGCGACCTCGGCGGCAAGGGCCTCGGCGAGTTCGGGAACGGCCCGTTCACGGCCCTGGTAGACGATGTCGACCCGCATGCCGTCCTCGCTCGGACGGGCGGTGGCGGTGTGGCCGTGCCGTGACAGCGCGTCCTGCAGCCTGCCGAACTCCTCACTCAGCAGTTTTTGTACGCGCTCCCAGGCCGCGTCCGAGTCGTCGACGGAGGAGAGCCGGGACTCGACGGCGCGCGCGAGACCGACGGCCGGGGTCGCCGCCCACGTTCCGCCGTCGTTGTCCGGTACGGCGACGTCGGGAAGGGCGACAGCGAGCAGTCCTGTCGCGGTGAACCGCTGAAGAGCCGCGATGGCGCTCTCCCGCGCCGCGGTCGCGTCGGTGACGTCCTCGGCGAGCCGCTCGATGCGCCCCTCGGCGTGGCTGGCTCGGCGGTCCGCGTCACCGAAGTCCTCTTGGGCGCGCCGCTGTTCGCTCGCGCAGTCGCGCAGGGCGTTCGCCGTCTCCTCCAGCCGCCGCTGGAGTTCGGCGACGGCGGCTCCGACGGTGGAGCGCAGCGTCGTGAGGCGTTCGTCCGCCGCCGCGGCGAGACGGGCCGCTTCCGTGGCACGTTCCGCGAGTTCGGACACGCGGAGTTCGGCCCGGTCGGTCTCCGCCCGCTCGCCGGTGACCGAGTGTTCGGCGTCCGCGCGTTCACGCAGCGCGGGCCACAGCGCCGCCAGGCAGGCGGTGTGGTCGGCGAGCGCCTGGCGCACGGGGCCCAGGCCGGCCCTGTCGGTGGGGAGCTTCAGGGCGGTCGCGGTCTCGGTGAGTTCGGCCGCCGCACGGTCGGCCTGCCCGGCCGCCACGGCCAGTTCCGCGCCCCGCTCGTCCCGCCGGGCACGGGCCCTGTGGGCCGCGTCGGCCGCGGCGGTGACGCGTGCGTGGGCATGCCGCAGGTCGTCGTCACCGGGTACGGCGGCGAGCTCGGCGTCGAGCACGCCGCGGCGCTCGGCCACGGCGCGGGACTCCCCGGCCAGCTGTTCCCGTTCCGCTTCCAACGCGTCCAGCGCGGTGCGCAGTTCGACCATCCGGGCGCGGCGCGCTTGTTCCCGCGCCCCTTCTCCCACGTACTGGGCGCTGTCCTTGGCCCAGCTCCCGGTCAGCGCGCCGACGCGGAAACGCCCGTCCGTGGAGACCCAGGTGTCGTTGCCGTCGGCCTCCCAGGGGGCCTCTGCGGAGCTGCTGTCGCCGTGTTTTCCGGCCAGCCCGATCGAGGCGAGCAGACGCTCGACCGTCTCCTCCCCCACCGCGGCGGCCCGCACGTCCGCGTGGTTGACCGCCGGGCACAGCACGCGGTCCAGGCCGCCTCCTCCCGGCGTGCCCCTGGGGTCGAGCAGCACGTCGTGGCCGTCCGCGGCGACCGCGGAGCCGTCCGGCCGTACCCAGGCGTCGAGGAGCCCCGACGCCTCCAGCGCGGCTTCCAGTCCCGCGCGTTCGGCCTCGGTGACCTGCTGGCGGAAGTCGACGAGCCGCCACAGCGGGGCGCCGAGACCTCGGTCGCGGACATCGGGCGTGCGCGTGTACGGAGCCGTCGGACCGCGCTCCCCGCCCGTTTCGAGGGCTGCGAGCTCTTGTGCCGCCAGCCGTCGGCGTTCCGCCCTCGCCGCTTCGCGGTGGGCCAGTCCGGCCGCCCGGTCGGCCAGGCGGGAGGCGGCGGTGCGATGGGCCGCGGCCGCCGCCTCGCGTGCCGGGTGAGCGCCGTCCAGACTGCTCACCCAGTCCTGAAGTGCGTCCAGGATCCCCGGCAGCTCGGGCAGTCGCAGCTCCACGCACCCGGACAGATGGTCCTTCACGGCGGTGATCAGCGCCCGTCCCGCCCCGGCGACGCTCTCCTCGGCGTCGGCCAGTCGCTCCCCGCTGTGCACGACCTCCTCGTCGGCCTCGTCGGCGCGCAGCTGGGCGGCCCGGCGCGTCTCCTCGGTCCGCTCGGCCCGTGCGGCGAGTTCCTCCACGTGCGCGACGGCGCGCCGCCTGCTCGCCGTCGCCTCGTCGGCTTCCCGGCGCAGGACCGCATCGGGGGCGCCCTGTGTCCTGGGGACGTCGAGCCGGGCCGCCGCGGCACTCTCCGCCACACGGCCCTGGATGTCGTCCAGGGCCTCCTGAGCGGCGGTGAGCCGATGGTCCGCGGTGGCGAGCCTGCCCAGCGCCCGGGTGTGTGCCTCCGCCGCGGTCTGCCGGTCAGCTTCAGCACGCGTGCGGTCGCTTGCCGTGCGGGCGGCGTCGACCGCCGCCTGGTCGAGAGCTCGGGCGTCGCGCATCTCGGGTCCGGACCGCAGTGTGGCGTCCTGGGCGCTCAACCGCGTGGCCCGCTCGTCGAGGGCGGCGCCCCTCTCCTGGGCCTCCTTCCGGTCCGCGACGGCCTGGTCGCGGTCGGCCTGTGCCTTGAGGAGTTCACGCTGGATGTGCTCGTACCGGGCGTGTTCCCGGCGGGGCAGCCGGGCCCGGCGCCGGGAGGCGATGCGGGCGTAGCGCCGGTAGTGGTCGAGGAATGCCGACGACGCCTGCTCGGCCTCGCGGGCCGCCCGCAGTTCCTCCTTCTCCTCGTCCAGCGACCTGAAGGCCTCCGCCGCGTCGGCGATGACCGCCTGGTCCATCGGCGGCAGCGCCTCGGTCAGTGCCCGGGACAGGGCGGCTTCGTTGGGCCGCTTGGACAGCTGCGGCTGGCGCAGCTGGATCAGGAGGTCGACCAGCGCGCCGTAGCGCCGCTCCCCGAGCCCGAAGAGAGCTTCGTCGACCGCCCTGCGGTACGTCTTGGCCGTGTCGTAGACCATGCCGCGGCTGCCGACGGCCTCCGCGAGCCGGTCCCGGGACAGCGCGGTGCCGGTCGCGTCCAACAGGTCCAGGTCAACGCCGATCCGCTGGTCCGTCACCGCGAACCAGTGGCGGGCGATGCCACGTCCGGCGACCGCCTTCAGCCCGCACAGCAGCGTACGGAAGTGCGGTTCGCCCGTGGTCCAGTCGAGCCGTCCGAACTCGATCCAGGTGTAGCCGAGCCGTTCCGGGTGCGGGTGTTCGCCGCCCAGGAGCAGGTTCCACTCCATCCGCTTGCCCGGGTCGCCGTCGGGTTCGACGCGGCGGGCGGAGAGGTCGCCGTCCAGCAGGAACGGCAGGGTGAGGGCGAGGACCTTCGACTTGCCGGTGCCGTTGTTGCCGCGCAGCAGCAGGCGGCCGTCGCGGAACCAGAACTCCTCGACGTCGTAGTGGAACAGGTCGACGAGCCCGATGCGCAGAGGCCGCCACCGGCCGGGAGCGGGGCTGGGGAGCGCGGTCAAGGCGCGGTTCACCTTTCGTCCTTCATGGTCGGGTCCGGCAGCGCGTCGGGGTGGTGGCGTGCGGATCCCGGTTCTTTGATCACGGGCTCGCCGACCGCGTACCGCGCGAGGGCGGGTCGCGGTACGACGCCCCGTCGCGTGCGCTCGGCGAGTCCCAGCGCCACCAGCTTCGTCAGCGCCTGCTCCACGAGTTCGGGCTCGGCTCCCGGCTCTCTCGCCGACTTGGCCCAGAAACCGCCGTGTTCCTCGGCCAGTTCACGTACGCGCGACGCCAGCTCCGCCGGCTGAACCGGCCCGTCGGCCCTGGCCAGGTGTCCGGCCAGCAGCAGGGTGATGTGACCGTGCGTGCCCTGCTCCGGCATGCGTACGTCCGTCAGGTCGTCCAGCGGGTCCACCATCGCGATGCCTTCGGCACGGACCTCCGCGACCAGTCCGGTCAGTTCACCGATGCGGGCGGTGATGAAGCCGCGCTGCCGGGTGAGGTAGGCCAGTTCGTCGTCGGTCAGGTCGTCGTAGTAGAGCACCGGGTCGTCGAGGAGCCGGCGGGTCAGCTTCCAGCGGATCGCGCGGAACCTGAGCTCGTCGCTGTCGAGCGCGGTCTGCGCCGTCATCTCCGCCAGGCGTTCGTCGAAGTCCTGGGCCTCGATCATGGAGGGGCCGCGCAGGGTGGCCGGCATCCCGGCCAGCACGCGCCGCCGCACGTCGTACAGCACGTCCCCCGATCCGCTGACGTACGCCTCCTCGTCACCGGCCACCCGTCGCAGCACACCGAGCCGCAGCAGCAGGCGTACGACGGCCGCGAGGTCGAGGCGCTCGTCGCGCCGCTCCAGGGTGAACGTGATCCCGGCGGCGACGAGTTCGGGATCGGCCGCGGCCAGCACGACCTGCTCGGCGAGCCGCCCGAGTGCCACCTGCGCCTCGCCCCGCTCCAGCGCGGCCAGCGTCAGGCAGAGCAGGACGTAGCGGCGGCGGGTGAAGGGCAGGGCGGTCCGGGCCGCTTCGCGCGCGGGGTGCGTGGCGTCGGTGAGGGTGCCCGGCGTCTTGCGCAGCCGGGCGGCGTCGGCGTCCGTGCGCAGCGTCCAGCCGACGTTGCGCTCGAACCACTCCCGCAGCATGGCGGCATGCCGGCGCACCAGCCGGAACTCGTCGGCGTACGGCCCGTCGGCGGTGAGCAGCGGCTCCTTCAGCAGGGCTCGCGCGGCCCGTTGCAGATCGGCCTCGCGCTGGCCGTCCAGGACCTCGGCCAGCGGGCCGGTCATCGGTCCTCCGCGAACTGTGAGGAGGGCCGGAGAGAGGCTCCCTGTCGTGGAACGGACACGGCGGCTGTGAGGTCGATGATGTCGATCAGATGGTCGGGGCCGCTGAACACCCCGTCAGGCGTGTGCACTTCAGCTGTCGAGCCGTCGTCGAGGGCGGTCAGCCGAATCTCCATCGAGCCGTCCCCGCTGGTGGCCACGGTGGTCGTCATACCCGGCCGCCAGGTGGCGAGCGCGTCGCCCAGCAGACGCAGGAACAACTGGAAGGCGAGCGGATCGAGTTCTCCCAACCTGGACAGCCGCATCGGCCCGCCCGTCGCGAGACGGTCCCGCGCCTCCTTGGCCTCCCCCGCCTGCCGTGCGGCGATCTCGGCGAGCCTGCGCTTCGCCTCGCCCCGGTCGGCCACCCGGCGCGGCTTGCCACGCCGTTCGTAACTGCCGGTGCGGCGCAGCTGAGGGCTGATCCGCAGCGGCCGCGCCTCGCCCCACGCAGTGGCGGCCGGCTCCGGCTTGGCCGTCCGCTCGGCGAGGGTGTCGGCGTCGACGGTGAGGTGCCGCGAGGAGTACAGCCCGAACGCCACCCGCCACAGCCGGTGCCTCGCCGCGTCGTCCGGCGCCTGCGCGAACCAGCGCGCCAGCACGCGGAAGTCGGCCGAGCGGTCGGAACGCCCGGCCCGCCGCTCGTTCAACTGCCGTACGACGGCCAGCAGCTGCGGAATCGACCCGAGCGCCCGCCCACGCAGCAGCCTGGCCTGCGACTCCCGCCCCTCCGCCGACACGAACCACTGAGCCAGCCCGGACCACCGGCCGGCCCACTTCTCGTACGCCACCGCCTCCGCCTGCTCGGCGTCCTCGGGAGCGGCGTCGGCGGCCTCCCGCGCGGCGGCAAGGCGCAGCATCGGCCCGACCCGCCCCTGATCCTCCAACTCCCCGATCAGCAGGGCGATCCGCCCGCCGAGCGTGATGAGGTCCTGGATGAACCGCTCCAGATACTGGATCAGCCGGTCCTTGTACGCGAGGAACGCCTCGACCTCGATGTCGTGCAGGTCGATCGTCCGCTGGAGCGACCCCATGAAGGCACGGGCGTTGTCGGCGAGGTCGGTGAAGCGGGCGGTCAGCACGGACAGCGCGACGTAAGCCTTCGCCGGGTCTGTCTCATCCTCCGAGGCGATCACCAACAGTGCCCGCAGCTGCGTGACGATGTCGTGCAGCGCGACCGCCTGCAGCTCCCCGCGCCGCCCCAGCACCTCGTCATACGTCCCCAGCGCCGCCTCGGCCGCCTCACCGGCGCGCGTGAGCTGGTAGATGAACCGCCTGCGGTAGAAGTCCTCGACCGCCGTCACCCGCGCGTGGTCCGGATCGGCCCGCAGATTGCCCCACCCGACGAGGCTGTCCAACGCCTTCACCACCGCCTCGACGTCGGCCGGCCGCCTCTCCGCGTCGAGCGTGGCGTACACGTCCTCCGGCCGCAGATGCACGGCGAACCGCTCCTTGGCGACGAGGAACGCGCGCATCACCTGGCGGTAGAGGGGGGCGTTGGGGGCGGTCAGGTGGGCGAAGGGGGTGTAGTCCTGGGATGCCATCGTCCACCCATTGTTCCCCTCAGCGGCTCAGCTGTCCGCCCTTCACCGCCGAAACGAAGGAGGCCCAGTGGCTCGCGGGGAACACAAGGACGGGCCCGCTCGGGATCTTGCTGTCCCGTACGGGGACGATGTCGGCGAAGTCGTCGGAGACGTCGAGGCAGGCGCCGCCGTCCTGGTTGCTGTAGCTGCTCTTACGCCAGGACGCGGCAGTCAGGTCGATGGATCGCACGTCGATTCCTCCAACATCCGCAGGATGAACTTGCGCGACTCCGCCGGGGTGAGCGCCAGGTCGCGCACCGCATCGTACGTGTTCTGCAAACGTACAACCGGACCGGCTTCCTCGATGAGTTCGCCCCGGTACCCATTCTCGGTATACGCGACGGTTCGGCCTTCCGGAAGGAGCAGACACCAAACGTCCGCTCCCATGAGGCCGTGCAACCCCGCGCTCTGCAGCAGCACTTGGACCGTCACGTGGGAGCGCTCCGCAGCGTCCCCCAAGTACTCCAACTGGCCCCGCCACTCCCCCGCATCCCGTAACGGCGTGCGCAGCACCGCCTCCGACAGGATGGTCCGGAACCTCGGCGCACCGTCCCCCTCCAACAACTCCCGCCGCCCCATGCGCGCCTCGACCTGCTGCTCCAGCTCCTTCCCCTTCAGCCCACCGGCAGCAAGCACATCCCGCGCATATTCCGGCGTCTGCAACAAGCCCGGCAGCACACTCACGGCGAAGTGCGAGAGGCTCACCGCCTTCGCCTCCAGGGCCATGTACCGCCGATACCGCTCACGGAACTGCGTATGGTCCCCCGCGGCCAACTCCCACAGCGCCAGGAGCAGTCCAGGAGTCCCGTAATGCGTGTCGAGGGCCTGGACGACCTCGGGGCTCCCCAGGGTCTCCCCCTTCTCCATCTTGCCGAAGAGGGACCAGTCCCAGCCCAGTCGCTCACCGAGCTGCCGCAGGCTGGTCCCGCTCCCGGCCCGAAGCGTGCGCAACTCCTCGGCGAACCGCTGGCGTGGCTCCTGGCTGCGCCCGGTGACGACGCGTCGCTGCGGCATACGGCTCTCTCTCCCCAAAAGACCGGTGGGCGTTGTGGAAGGTGTGGAACCACCTCCGCACGACGGGGAAGCACAGGCCCGTCCACGGCATGGCCGTCCCCGGACGGGCGCATTCTCGTAACGCCCGGACTACGCAGCGTAATCCAACTGGCGCAGCCGGGTCCGCAAAACGGAAGCACCGCCCGGAAAGGACACTCATGACGACACCCCCCACGCCCAAGATCCAGGAAGCCCTGTCCGCCCGCGACACACTCGCCGCCGCCCTCAGCCAGGCCGGGATCCAGCTCCCCGCGATGGACATCCGCACCCCGTGGGCGGACGACCGCAAGGACGAGGCACCCCCGTACGCACTCGTGCAACTCGGGGTCTGCTCCCCACCCGTGGCGCTGCGGCTCGCGGAAGTGATCACAAAGGGGGCCACCGGTGGCGTCGCACAGGACAGCCACCCCCTCACCCGGTCCGAGCGACTGAGCGCCCTGCTCGCCGAGAGGAACGCCCACAGCAGAAAGACCAGATGACGCCGCCCCGCCGCGACATCTTCCGACATGTACAACAACCTCTACTCCATCGGAGACAGTCCGGCGAGCTCGTCCATGGCGAGCTCGTCAGGCAGCAGCTCCTTGTGACTTGGCGCTTCAGTCGGCGAGTTGCGTGGCGTGGTCGGCGAGCGAGCTGAACTCGCCCCCGACACGGGGGCTCTCGTCGCCCCGGTCACGGAAACGCCGTGACCGGGGCCCCGGGATCAGCTACCTCGGAAGGTGCCGACCGCCGCTAGTTCCGGTACCGGAACACGATCCGGCCGCGCGTCAGGTCGTACGGCGGGAGCTCCACCAGCACCCGGTCCTCCAGCATGATTTTGATGTAGTTCTTGCGGATCTTCCCGCTGATGTGCGCGAGCACCTGGTGGCCGTTCTCGAGCTCCACGGTGAACATGGCGCTGCGCAGGCACTCGACGACCTTGCCCTCGACTTCGATGACGTTCTTGTTCTTCGTCATCGCACCAGCTCCAGGTTGCTGCTCATCGGCCGGGCGCCGATGCCCTCGAACAGCGCCGAGGCTGCCTTGTTGGACTCGTGGACTTCGGTCCAGGCCGCGGCGAACCCGGAGCGGTGCAGCGTCCCCAGCGCGTGGGCCAGCAGCGCCCGCGCGATGCCGCGGCGCTGCTCGCCGGCCCGGACCGCGACCAGCCCGATGCGCGGCCGGTTCACCGTCACCACCCGGATCAGACCCAGGTAGCGGTCCGGCGCCGCGGCCACCGCATACTTCGACGGGTCGACGATGGTGTCGCCTTCGGGGCGGGGAATCACCTCCGCGGGCATCGACTGCCACCCGACGGTCGCCTCGACTTCGTCACGGATCGCGCGGTCAACCGCCCGCAGCAGTCTCTCGTCCGCCTGACCGGCGGGCACGATCGTCACGCCCGATGGCGGCAGGACTGCTTCGAGCCCTGTGACCCGCGGGTCGGTCGGCACGACGTACTCCCACTCGCGGCGCCGGATCGTGAAACCGGCCCGCCGCCAGCCGGCCGTCAGCTCGACGTCGGCTTCGTCGACCACCGTGTACAGCGGCGCCGGCAGTTCCGTCAGCATCGCCTCGGCGAGCCGGTCGAAGGCGGCGTCGTGCCAGGCGTCGATGCTGACGAACAAGCGTCCGTCGGGCCGGTGTTCCGCATGCCCGCGGCCGACCACCAGGTCGTCATCCAGTGCATGCCATTGCCTGTCCGCGACGCGCGTGATCATCACCGCGTTCTCGCTCAGGCCAGATGTGAAAGGCTTCGTGTTCATCGGAGTCTCCTTCAGGAGTGCCTCGATCTCAGGCGCTCCTGGCGACACCGAACGTCAGCCGCCGGACCGTGACGGGTTGAGGGAGCACCCACGGGTAACTGCGTTCACGGGGCTCACCTCCATACGACGACTTCACGGTCCACCGCGAAAGTAGCAGCGGGGCGCCACCTCGCTCAAATCATTTCGTATGAGCTCGTGACGCGATCATGATCCGGTCTTCTTGAGGCGTCTCCAGCAGATGAGGCTGCAAGCCAACGAGAGTCGGCCTCCCCGGCATCCGGACGGACGTGACCCGGACGCCCTGCCTCGCGCCGATCGAGCGTGACCATGCCGATCATCGCTCCGTCGAGATCAGAAGGCCTGGTGCGGGGCCGGGGCGCCCGGTGGATCAGTCCTCGGACAGGAGCCAGCCGATGTGCAGTTCTTCCGCACCCGGGCGGAATGTCTGCATGAGTTCGGCGCGCTCGGGGTCGTTTTCGGGGAGGTTGTCGGCGAGGAGGGCCTGCGCGGCGATTGTCTGGGGCCGGGCACCGAGCGCGGCGCGCAGGTGGAGTGAGCGGCGCAGCATCGCTATCCGCTCGGCGGGCTCCTTGTGCGGTGCGAGGTGCCGGATGATGTAGGACTCGAAGTAGCCGTCGCCGGACTTCGTCGCGATCTCGAGAGCCCTCTCGTAGCGCGGGAGGGCGCCGGCCGGGTCCTCGTCGATGTTGTCCAGCAGGACGGCCCAGTGGTACTCGGCCCAGCCGCGCTGCTTCTCGTCGCCGCACTCGACGGCCGCGCGGTAGCCGGCCTCGGCCACGGCGCGGTCGTCGGCGCGGGGGTCGCGCTGGAACAGCAGGCGGCTGTAGGCCAGTCGCGCCGTGAGCAGGTGCGCGGTCGGCGATGCGGGATCGAGCGCCGCGACCGCCTTCTCGGCCTCCTCGTGACCCTCGATCCGGAAGAACCAGCGGTCGACGGCGATCTCCGCGCGCAGCTCGGGCTCGACGTCCGGGCCCAAGGCGGCGAGCGCGGCGTCCCACTCCCCGAGCAGCTGCAGGCGACGGGCCACGTAGGTGTCATCAGATAGCATGGCACCTACATTAAGAAGCGGCGATGTAGGCGGTCAAGTGCAATACGGTGACTACATTGGGAACGTGACGCGGCTGGCCGTCGAGCTGGCCAATACCGGGACCCTCGACCAGCACGGCGAACTGGTCGCCGCGTTCTTCGCAGAGCACGAGGTCACACCGCCGCCGGGCGGCGACTACGGCGAGCTGCCGGACCTCGTACGCACGGCCCTGGCCCAGTCGGTCGACGGCGCCGCCCCCGACGCCGTGCACCGCCTGCTGCGCGACTATCCGCCGGACATGCACCTGTCCGACCACGACGGCCTCGACGGCTGGCACATCCACTTCAGCCGCAACGGCACCCCGGCCAAGCGCTGGGTCGGCCAACTGATCGCCGCCCAGCTCGCCCTGGTCGCGGCCGGGGAGCCGGCGGTGACGCTGGGGCGGTGCGCCGCGGCCGGGTGCGAAAACTACTTCGTGGACCAGTCACGGAACCGGACACGCCGGTTCTGCTCCAACGCGTGCGCGAGCCGGACGACGGTCGCGGCTCATCGGGCCCGGGCGGCGAAAGACTCCTAGAACTTCCCCCGCGCCGCCGACTTCACCCGCGGCTTCCGTGCCGCCTACGGCCTCTCGCCCAAGGAATACCGGCTCCAAGCACTCTCCGAGCGGGAGCAGAGGCTCAGCGGACCTCCTCCCGGTCGCGGTGAAGCGGGACGGAGGCGGCATCGGTGACCGCGTGCACGCTGACCGCCACCTGACAGTTCGCCTGCCGTCCAGCATCAGTCCCCGCAGATAGCAGTCGCCCTTCGCCCGCTGATCCTCGCGCGGCACCGACGAGAACACGTCAGCTACGAATAACGCCAACGTCGCCCGAGAACGGTTCACTTCCTGTGCGTCCACACCCCCAACATGCTGAGGAACTCGATCGTCCGCTGGGTCAGGAGCTTGGCGGCGTCCGGGTCGTGGGACGGCAGCGAATTGTCCGTGAACAGGTGCTGGTCTCCGGGGTACAGGAACATCTCCGCGTCGGCGCAGTCGGAGACGAGCGCGCGGGCAGCGTCGATGTCCTCGGCGAAGAACGGATCGGCTTCCTTCGCATGCACCTGCACCGGCACACGGTTGGGCCATGCCGCGCCGAACTCCGAGACGGGGATGCAGGCGTGGAACAGGAGCGCGCCCCGCGCGCCCGCCCGCGTCTGCGCCAGCTTCTGGGCGGGCAGCACACCGAGTGAGAAGCCGACGTAAACGGCGTCCTGCGGCAGGAGTTCGGCCGCGCGGACGCCACGCTCGGTTATCTCGCCGAAGCCGAGCTGCTCGACGTAGCCCTGGCCCTCTTCGAGGGAGTCGAAGGTGCGCCCGTCGAAAAGGTCAGGCGTGTGGACGGTGTGGCCGACCGCGCGGAGCTCGTCGGCGAAAGCGACGACTCCGGGCGTCAGCCCCTGCGCGTGATGGAACAGTACGACCTCTGTCATGCCCAAACCCCTTGCTTGTGGGTAGCGAACGATCCGGAACTCTAGAGGCTCTTCGCAGTTGAGGGCGTACGCCTTGAGCCGGCTCAGGCGGTGATCGAGTGCCGGGTCGCCGAGCCGCGTTCACCGATCAGCGGCCAGCACTGCCGCGAGGCCCTCTTGCAGATCTTTGACGAAATACTCGGGAACCTCCAGCGACGGGAAATGTCCCCCGATTTCGGGCGACCTCCATCGGACGATTTGCCGGTACCGCTCCTGTGCCCACGGGCGCGGACACTTCTCGACGTCGCGGGGATACATAGTGATTGCTGACGGGACGTCGACCCGAAGTTCGGGGTCCAGCGAGTTGTGGCTTTCGTAGTAAATGCGAGCCGACGATGCGCCGGTCCGCGTCAGCCAATACAGGGTGACGTCGTCAAGAACGCGGTCTCTGGAAATCGTCTCGAACGGGCTGTCTTCGGTGTCTGACCACTCAGCGAACTTGTCAAGGATCCAGGCAAGAAGCCCGACCGGTGAGTCGACGAGCGAGTAGCCGATGGTCTGCGGTCGGGTCGCCTGCTGCTTCGCGTACGCCGCGCGGTGGCGCCAGAAATCGCGGGTTTCCTCGGTCCACTTGCGCTCGACCGCCGTCAGCCCGTCCGTGGTCAACCCGGGCGTTCCCTCCGCGAACGTGGTGTGGATGCCGAGAACGTGCGCCGGGAACCTGCCGCCGAGGACCGTGGTGATATTGCCTCCCCAGTCGCCGCCGTGGGCTGCGAACTTGCTGTAGCCGAGCCTTCCCATCAGTTCCACCCAGGCGGCCGCGATCTTTTCGGTTCCCCACCCGGTGGTGGCCGGCTTGTCGCTGTAACCGAAGCCCGGTAGTGACGGGACCACGACGTGGAACGCCGGCGCGTCTGCATCTTTCGGATCTGCCAGCTCGTCCACTACATCGATGAACCGAGCAATGCTGTCCGGCCACCCGTGCGTCAAGATCAGAGGAGTGGCATCCGCGCGCGCGGATCGGCGGTGCAGGAAGTGGATTCCCAGATCATCGATGGTCGTGCGGAACTGGCCGATCCGGTTGAGGCGCTCTTCGAACGACCGCCAGTCGTACCCGGTGCGCCAGTAGTTCACGACATCGACGAGGTCGGCGAGAGGAACGCCCTGTTCCCATCGGCGAGGGTCGGGCGCGGCGCGATGGACCGTCTCGGCCTCCGGTAGTCGCGCCGCGGCCAGTCGCGCGCGCAGATCGTCGAGGTCAGCGTCAGTTGCGTGGGCTTCAAAGGCTTGCACGTCGCTGGTTGGACGGGGCATGAGACCTCCTGACCGTCGTGGAACCGGCTACGGCCTGGCGCGAACCGGCTAAGACGGTTCTAGCACTTCTCCGAGCCGCGCTGCAACCAGCTAAGGTGGTTCCATGCGTGCTGCGTTCCCTGACTTCCGCCTCGGTAATGTGCTGGCGACCAGCTTCACGGGGACTCTGTCGGAGCGCCATGGCGACGCTGTGGAGCGCATTCCCACGCCGCACCGACTCATCGACTGGCTGGCAGTGAACGGCCTCGCCGTGGACTCCTGCACCACTGCCCAGCTCGACCTCGCCCGGGAACTGAGGGAGTCGATTCACGCCGCCGCGACAGCGGCCGCGATCCAGGACGCTCTCCCCGCGTCCGCTGTCCAAGTCATCAATGACTGCAGCACTCAGGGTCGGGCCGCGGCGATTTTGACGCCCGAGGGTGAGCGGCGATGGCGGCTCAGCTCGGCTTCCCGCGTGGAAGATGCCCTCAGCGTGATCGCCGCCGACGCGATCAGCATCATCGCAGGCGAACGAGACGGAAAATTGGCCTTGTGTGCATCACCAACCTGCCAAGCCGCCTTCTTCGACACCAGTCAAAGTCGCACCCGCAAATGGTGTGACATGAACACGTGCGGGAATCGTCAGAAGAAAGCGCGCTTCAATGCCAACCAGCGCAGAAACCCCAGATCAGCGGAGTGATCGTTACCCTCGGTACATCACGGGCCACATGCCCCAGACCGAGACGCCCGAGCAACTCCTCCCGGCGCTCCGGGACTTCACCGAGGCCCACGCCGTCGACCGGCCGCGGCACTGACTCGCTCCCCCGACGGGCTCAGCCAAACCCCTTCTGCCGCAACATAGTTGGCCGCCCGGCAGGTGACGGCCGAGAACCGGGCGCTGCGGGAGGGCGGGCCGTGGCAGTCCACGGTGGGCCCCGATCTGTACGGCCGGACCCTGGGACTGCTCGGACTCGGCAGGATCGGCAGCCACATGGCCCGCATCGGCACCGCCTTCGGCATGGAGGTCGTCGCCTGGAGCCCGAACCTGACGGCGGAACGCGCGGCTGCCGAGGGCGTACAACTGGCCGACAGCAAGCACGACTTGCTGCGGTGCAGCAACTTCGTGTCCATCCACCTCGTGCTGTCCGAGCGGACGCGGGGTCTGATCGGCGAGGCGGAGCTGCGGGCCATGAAGCCGAGCACCTACCTGGTCAACACCTCGCGCGCCGGCCTCGTCGACCAGGCCGCTCTCCTGAGCGCCCTGCGCGAGGGCCGGATCGCCGGCGCCGGACTCGACGTGTTCGAGACCGAGCCGCTCCCGGCCGACGACCCGCTGCGCTCCCTGCCGAACGTCCTGGCCACACCGCACCTCGGCTACGTCACCGAGGTGAACTACCGCACCTACTACGGCGAAGCGGTGGAGGACATCGCCGCGTTCATCGCCGGGGAACCGATCCGTCTGCTGCACACCGGCTGATCCCCGTACGCCCGCACGACCCCTCATCCGAAGGGCAGCACCCCATGAAGCACCGTCCTGCCCGCGTAGGCACCAGGCAGGGCGCGCCCGCATACGAGAGGCGCAAGGAAAGGGAGGTAAGAGGCATTTTGTCCACGAACGAGTGATGTCGCCTGATTTGCGCGAAGCGCTGAGCTCGCGTGGGGACGATAACCGTGTTCGGTGTGATCGGCCGCGACACCAAGGAGTCGTCGAAGCATGTCCAAGCCTGTTGTCAGTATCTGGGGCACCCCTCCGGGGGCTCGGCCCGCAGCCGCGGAAGCGGCCCCCTGGGACACCGAGTGGGAGCTCCGCAACGGAACCGCCTGGGTCTTCTACAGCTCATCCGGCCGGACGAACGTCAGGCGGCCGGTGATCCTCGCCGACGGCTTCGCCATGGGAGGGAGCAACGGCTACGAGCTGTACGACGGCCTGGAGAACGGGGACTACCCGTTCATCTCCACGCTGCGCGAGAACGGCTTCGACATCATCCTCCTGGGCTTCAACGAACGCTCCGCGTCCATTCCGGTCAACGCCGACGTCGCGATCGAGTGCATCAGGAGGACGGTCGCCGACCGCGAAGGCAACGCCATGCTGACGGTGGGCGGCTTCAGCATGGGAGGACTGGTCACCCGCTACGCCCTGGCCAGCATGGAAAGCCAGGAGGAGGACCACGAGACCTCCACCTACCTCTCCTACGACACCCCGCACCGCGGGGCGTGGCTGCCCCTCGGAGTCCAGGCATACGCCCACTTCGTGAAGGAGCACTGGGGTAACACCAACCCGCTCCTCAGCCTCTACTCCGACCTGGTCAACAGCCCGGCCGCACGCCAGATGCTGCGCTGGCACGTCGAAACCGGCACCGAGGTCACCCTCGACGTAGCCGCCGGCCAGGACCGGGAACGGACCGACTTCCTGAAAGCACTCCACCGGATGGGCGACTGGCCCCAGCGCCCCCGCCTGCTCGGTGTCGCCAACGGAACGGGCACCGGCGCCGGGAACAACATCCCCGCCGACGACACCGCGATGGCCGCCCTCGGACCGAAGGTGAACGCCCACCTCCGCACCCAGGGCTCCGGAAAACAGACCGTCGCCCAGATGGCGAAGGCACGCCAGGCCGCCGTCTCGATCAACACCACCGGCTTCCCCGAACTCGACGGCGCTCCCGGCGGCCTCTTCCCCAAGGCCCCGCTCCTGCAAGACGCCGCCAACTTCGGCATGGCCGCCGTGCTGACCGCGATCATCAACGAGCATCAGCCGGAACTCACCCACAACACCTCCACCTTCATCCCCACCATCAGCGCCGTGGCGTCGGCCGACATCGACGACCAGACCGCCCTCTACACCAAGGTCGACCGCGAGAGCAGCGACCTCCACGACTTCCTCTGCGCCACCACCAACGAAGGCCACACCGTCATGACCCCGGAACTCGGCCGGTGGATCCTGGCCAAGCTCCAGGAAGCGTAAACACCGGCCAGGGACGCCTTCGGCGGGCATGGCTTCCGACAACGGCTGTAACGCCGAACGCCAGCCGCTGGCCGCCACCAAGTAGCCCTGCTTCAGGACGCCTCCGCCCGCCGGGACACCACCGGTCCGGCGGAGGCGTCGAAGGCATGGGTGACCTCGGGCAACGTCGTCTTCTCCGGCTTCGCCCTCGCCGGCGCGGCCGGCTTCACCCTGACCGCCTCGCTCGCGGCACTCGCCACGTTCGCCGTGGGCGCCCTGCTCGGCGGCCGCCTGGCGCACGGGGCCCGCGCCCACCGTGGCCGGGTGCTGCACCTGGCCCTGCTGGAGACCAGCCTGGTCCTGGTGGCGTACGTCATCGCCGAGGCCGCCGCCACCCCTTACGCGAGCACCGTCCAGTACTCCCTGATCGCACTCCTCGGCCTGGCCATGGGCGTGCAGAACGCCGCCGCACGCGCACTGGCCGTACCCGATCTGACCACGACCGTACTGACGCTCACCATCACCGGAGTCGCCGCGGCCAGCCGCGCCGCGGGCGGTAAGGGCGGCAAGGCGGGCCGCCGCTCGCTCTCGGCGGCGGCGATGTTCACCGGCGGCCTCGCCGGGGCGGTCGCCGTCCTGCACGGTGGCTCAGCCCTGCCTCTGCTGTTCGCCACGCTGCTCCTGGCAGCGGCCACGGTCACCGCGTTCACGCTGACCCGCTCCGACGCCACCTGGACGAAACCGCTGTGACCACTGTGACCACGAAACCCGTCCAGGTCGGCTCCGGTGTCCCACGGCCCGCCCGGCGGCGCACCCTCCAGCCCGCCCTGCTCGAACTCGCCCTCACCGCGCTCATGTTGTTCGTCGTGGTCACCACGGTCCGCTGGCTGATGGGCACCCTCGACCCCGGCGCGGACGGCTGGTGGAACACCCCCGAAGGCAGACTTCTCGCGATCGCACCCCTCTCGGGTTACACCGTCACCGCCGTCATGTTCTCGCCCTGGGGCAGGGTGACAGGCGGTCACGTCAACCCGGCCATCACCCTGGCCATGTGGCGCTACGGCCGTACGCCGGGCCGCGGCGTCGCCCCCTTCATCGCCGGTCAACTGGTCGGCTCGATCCTGGGTGTCGCGATGGGCCGACTGGTGTGGGGACCGGCGATCACCACTGCGGCCGTGGACTACGCCGCCATCCGGCCCGCCCCCGGCTGGTCCTGGGCCGCCGTCGCCGCGATCGAGGCCGCCACGATGTTCGCCATCGTCGCCGTCGCCGGCATCGGCATCTCCAGCCACCGCCTCGCCCGGTTCACCCCCTGGGCCGTCGGCACCATGATCGCCGCCCAGATCATCGCCTTCGGCACCCTCTCCGGCGGAGTCGCCAACCCCGCCCGCGAGTTCGGCCCCGCCCTGCTCGCAGGCACCCCCTCGCTGCTGCCCGCCTATCTGCTCGCCCCTCCCGCCGGAGCATGGGCCGCAACCGTCGTGATCCGGCGCATCAGCGCGCGCTGCCGACACTCGTGACGGCCGACCTGCCCGGGTGCAGCCCCAGCCACCCCGGGCTCGGGTCGCCCTTGACCTCGCCGAAGTACAGGGTGAACGTCTGCTTCCAGGACTCCACCTCGGCACGGTCGGCCATGAACCGGGGGAAGTCGGCGAAGTGCGCGTTGGGGTACTCCCAGGCCGGCTTGAGGCCCGTGGGCGGGGTGATGTCGGTGCGGACCGACCAGCCGGTGGCCGACTGCTGACGGGCCGTCGACAGCCACCAGTTGAGGTAGAGCTTCGCGGCCTCGGGATGCGCGGCCCGCCGGAAGATCGCGGCGCGCTGGCCCCACGCCATGAACGGGGCGTCGTCCTCGGGAATGGCCCAGCGCAGCGTGGCACCGGCGGGTGCGACGGCCGCACCGCTGCCACCGACGCCGATGACCTTCTCCTTGCTGTTGATGGCGAGGGCCGGGGTGTGCGTGCCGCGCGCGAACCGGATGTCCTGAGCGGCCAGTCGCGCCACCCAGTCCCAGCCGTACGTCTCGGCGTAGAGCTTGTAGAGGAAAAGGGACGCGTCGTCGTCGTTGGGGCAGGAGGAGGCGATCCGTCCCTTCCAGCGCGGGTCGACCAGCTGCTCCGGCGTGCGGGGCGCGCCCGCGCCGGCCGCCGCGATGTCGTACATGAAGCTGAAGGCGGACAACCGGACGGCGACCCAGGCACCGTCCCGGTCCCGGAGCGCCGGGTGGACCTTGGAGAACCCGGCCGGCTTGTAGGGCAGCAGGTGGCCCGCCTTCTTCCAGCGGGGGAAGTCCTGGAGGGTCTGGAAGTGGCCGACGTCCGGCACCAGGCTGTCGGTGGCGATCTGGTTGTCGATGCGGGCGTCGTGGAACTTGCTGTAGTCCACGACCATCGTCAGCTCGACGCCGGGGAACTGCTGGGTGAACGCCTGCACGTTCGCGGCCTGTTGGGACGCGATGTCGCCGCCGGCGTAGACGATGAGCTTGCCGCCCTCGGCCAGGGCGGCCCGGTAGAGCTCGTCGAGGGTTCGAGTCTCCCTCGTCAACGGCCTTACTTACGAGGGGTGTTGCCTCGGCGGGGGCGGCAAGGGCGCCCGCGCCGAGGACGGCGGTGCCGGCGGCCAGTGCCTGACGTCGACTCAGGGAACGGGTCGCATCTCCTACGAGGACTACGCGGTCGCCCTGGTCGACGAGATCGACCACCGGCATCACCTCAACCGCCGCTTCACGGTGGGCTACTGACCGGCGCTGCACACCCGCCGTGGTGAGGGCCTTCTCGAGGCGCTCGATCTGCTCGGGCCTGCCGGGATGAACCGGGCAAGCACCATCGCCCCGCCATGGTTGTCCACCGGCCAGAAAGCCCAGTCCGCCCGCGCGGGCGGCAGCGGTGACCGGCCCCGGGCGTGCTCGGTCCTACCGGTCATCGGGCCTGCGATGACGGGAAGGTCTGCTCCGATGTCGGACAGCAGTGTGCTCACGACAACTCCTGCTGGACGGTAGGGCTGTCAGGCCGCCGAAGTCACGGGACCGAGGTGGTGCGGGAAGCGGACACAAACCGCGGCGGCCGAGACCGCGGCAACGACTACCATCGCGCTGCCCAGCAGGAGCGCCTGGTGGTAGCCATGACTCAGCAGCGGAGCGGCGAGCAGCGGGCCGAGGATCTGGCCGGCGCTGTATCCGGCGGTCAACAGGGCGACGGCGCGGGGCACTTGAAGGTGGCTTCCGATGGACAGCGCGATCGTGCTGACACCCATGAAGGTGGCGCCGAACAGCACCGCTGACACGAGTGCGGGCGTGGCACCGCCGAGCAGCGCCGACAGGGCGATGCCGATGGCCTGGATGGTCAGCGAGGCGAGCAGGAGCACCGGCCTGGACCAGCGGCGGGCCAGCCGGGTCCACAGAGCGCAGGAGGGAAGGGCGGCGAGGCCGACCACGATCCAGGCCGCGGAGCCGAGCCAGCCCTTGACGCCCTGTTGGATCGCGGCGACCAGGAAGGTACCGGCGATGATGTAGCCGATGCCCTCGAAGGTGTAGCTGGCAAGCAGCGCGAGGAAGCATACGGCGATGCGCGGCTCGTCGTACAGGTGCATGGTCCGTGCCCCTCTTGTCGCGTCGACATCACCCCGGACCAGCACGATGTCCAGGGTGCGCCGGCGCAGTGCCTGAAGAGGATCGTCCGTCCGGGTCAGGGCGACCGACGCACCCGTGCTCTCCTCGAAGCGGCTCACGGTCTGCTGCGCCCAGGGATCGGGCAGCAGCCAGCTGAAGCCGAGCCGGAGGGTGACACGGTGGCTCACGGCGGCGAGGGCCTGGTCCAAGGTCGCGAGGACACGCTCGGCGTGTACGAGGAACTCCGCACCGATGTCGGTCAGTTCGACGTGCCGTGAGGACCGGTCGAGCAGACGGATGCTCAGGTTGCCCTCCAACTGCGCGATCGTACGGCTCAGTGCAGGCTGCGTGATCAGCAGTTCCTCGGCGGCACGGGAGAACGAACGATGACGGGCCACGGCCGTGAAGGCCCGCAGGTGACGCAGTTCGACATCCATGCCCCTCGCGCCCCTTCGCCGCATCCATGCCTGCCATGCATAGCGGCAGCTTAACCGGCATTTCACAGGGCAAACAGGCGATTCTGGAGCCTGCGGGAAAGGGCCGCTGACGGTACAGAACCCCAGGTCAGAAGCGGTCTTCCGAGTGCCCCTGACGCCCCCAAGACCCTGAGCGTCAAACGAGCCTCAAGTTTCATGGCAATGCATGTGGGGTTGTGCGGGACGAAGAGGCGGCGAGCGCAGTGGGCCGAGGCGTGCGGCTGCGACCTGCAAGGCCTGGTCCGACCGCCGTACCCGCATGTGCATCACTCTCCGCGGTAAATGCGGTGCAGGTCGACCAGCTCGACATCACCGCGCCGGTCGGCCTCGCGCCTCAGATCGCCGGTGAAGCCAGAGCGGGCGAAGAGCAGGAGCTTCGGCAGGGCCCCACCCTGGCGCTGGGCAGTAGCCCCCGCAGGTGCTCCAGCCGCTCCAACTGCGGCAGGCCGACAGGCGTGAGCGTCCCCTTGGCCTCACCGATCGCGGTGATCCGCTCGGCTCCGAACGCCGGCGACTCCGCGACCACCAGGTCCAGTTCGTGACCGCGTCGATGTTCCCGGAAGGCGATCTCGGTCGGGCGCACCCATCTTGCCCGGCCCCCGAGGCCTTCCGGCGCGGCATGTTCGAAACACCACTGGCGGGCGAGCTCCTGGAAGGCTCGGGAGCCTCCGGCGGATCGTGTCGGGAAGCATCGCGGTCGAGCCGCCGGGTTGGGTCGCCGTGCAGCACTCCACGGCCGGGAGGGGTGCGATCTGCACGCGGTTGTTGAGCTCCAGCGGGTCCGCACAGGCAGCAGGATCCACATGTGGCACTCGTCACCGTCGGCCAGGGGTGACCCCAGCGTTCACCGGTCGGGTCCTGGCGGGTCAGCACGGCCCAGCCGGCGCGGGGGTGGGCGACCGGTACGCAGATCTCGACCGGGTCTTCGCCGAGGAGGGCTTCTCCGCACCGTCCGGTACGGGAGCCGGGCCGGGTCGGAATCGTGGGCGAGCGCGAGGTCTGCGCCCCCTGGAGACGAGGTCCGTGCACCGCTCGTCCGTGGCGCACCGCATACAGCAGACGGCCCCTCCTCCGGACAGGAAGGGCCGCCTGATCATGGTCGTTTCCGCATACGCCGGCGGCTACGCGGGATCCAGCACGGGCCTCGCGGGAAGCCCGCCGTTCTTCTCGCAGCGCAGTTCCTTGGCCATGGCCAGTGAGAAGGAGTGGGCCACGGTCGCGTAGGCGTCCTTCAACGCCTCGACGTCACCCTCGGGCTCCGTCGGCATGCCCCAGCGCTCCACGCCGATCATGATGTGGGCCGCTGTCGACGAGCCGTCCAACTTGTCGCTTTTGCACGCGAACTGGACGTTCGCACTGTCCGCCGCCGCCACGGCCCGCTCCCCCATCTTCAGAACGGTGAACTTCGGGGCGGGGGTGCCCGTCGGGGCGCCGTCGATCCGCCTCCAGGTGATCCTGAGCTCGAAATCCGGCGTGCCGCGGGGCGTGTAAACACGGCAGGCGTCCCCGCGATACACCTTGGGGTCCCAGAACGCCTCGACAAAATCCGCCGCGGCCTGCGCGACGGTGTACCTCTCTCCCGACGCCTCGAACCGCGACGACCCCGTGATCACCTTCAGTGCCTTGGACGCGTCGGCGGACACGGCATCGCCACCGCAGAGTTGTGTCCCCGCAACGACCTTGTAGTCCTTCGGAACTTGGTCCTCATCCCCGTCCCCTCCACAACCCGTGGCCCCGAGAAACAACGAGCCGGCCAAGGCCGCGGCAAGAAGTCCCCCGCGCACCGACCCACGACTGATCACTGTCCGCATCCTCATGTCTCCTCGGCCCTCCACCGGCCTCAGCCGGTCTCCGGGTCGTTGCCCTGCTGGTTCTCCCGGTCGTTGCCGACCCCGTAGCCGATCAGCATCGATTCGTGTAGGTCCTGTGCGAAGTCGCTGTTGGGGTCCACGTCGTTGTGCCGCAGGAAGTCCTCCATCGGGGCCTCGGCCATGCTCTCACCGGCGGAGTAGATCGCGTTCTTCTCCTTGTCGGTGAGGTCCTCCATCTTCTCCTTGTGCTCATCCACCGAGTTGTCGGAGATGTCGCCGACCACCTGGCCGATGACCTGTTCGGCAGCACCACTGGCGGTATCGGTCGCCAGCGGGATGAGCACTGCGGCCGTGCCCACGGCCGCGGTCGCGGGCAGGAAGGCGACGCCCGCCGCGACGCCCGCCGTGGCCCCGAACTCGACCCAGCCCGCCCGCTTGGCGACCGCCTTCTCGTAGTCCTCGTGGGTCTTGAGGTTCGTCGCCTCCACCTGGTCGGCCCGGGACTGGTCGAGCATGCCCTGCACCTCGGCGCCCACGCGCACAGTCGCCCTGGCCCTGGCAGCGACCTCGTCGTCAATCTTTCCGTCCGGGCCCACTGTCCCTTCCAGCACGCTGCGGGTGTAGACCTGCTCCGCGGTCGAGACCGTCGCGTAGGCGTCCGGGTGCTGACCCAGGGTGCTGAGGAAGCCCCGGACGACGCTCCGCCCGTTCCCGTCCGCGGTGTCCGCGAAGTCGAGGTGCCCGTCCGGGTTCTTGCCCGGCGCGAACACGCTGTCCGGATCGTTCTTGGTCAACGCCCAGTTGATGTCGTCGATGTAGCCGGCGCCCATGACGCCCAGGCTGTCGGCCATCGCCTCGTGGTGCTCCTTGAGCAGACCCGGGTCCGCAGCGTATTTCTCCATGACCTTCTGCATGACCGTGGCGTTGTCCGCGTCCCGCACCACGTCGGCGTCCGGGTGCCCGGCCGGGTAGCCGAGGGTCGCCGCCTCCAGGGCGTGGCCGAGGGCGTCGGGCATCTGGTCGAGCGACGCCTTGAGCTCTTTCTCGTCGAGCGAGTTGACGTCGGGGAAGGACTCCCACTTCTCGTTGCCGAAGAAGTCGAGGTAGTTGTCGATCGCCTCGCCGTCCTTGTTCTTTCCGAGGTCGGCCGTGGCGCCGTGGTTGACCGTGCCGTCCTCGTTGTACGCGGTCGGGGGGTCGGCGAAGAACTTCTTCGCCGCTTCCGGACTGTTGCCGAGCGCTTCCAGCATGGCGGTGGCCGGGTCGTAGCCGGCACCGTTCACGCCGGAGGGGTTGAACGGGTTCTTGAACGGACTGTTCACCACCTTGTTCTCGGCGAACATGTACGGATCCTTCTGGTGCAGCTGCGCCACGTGTTCCGCGATCGGGTTGAGGAACTTCGCGTCGTAGTTCCCGTACCGCATGATCCCGCCGAGCAGCTGGTATCCGAACGGCCCGCCGTAGTCGTTCTTGGCCAGCGGAATGCGCTCCGTACCCAACTTGCGGAGCTCCGGACCCCACTTGTCGGTGAATTCCTTGTCGTGGGAGGCGGTGGCCAGGTTGAGGCCCAGGTTCTTCTGGAGCTCCTGGACGTCCTTGAGGCGCTCCGCGTCGACCTTGCCGTACTCGTACGTGTCCGTGGAGAGCTGGCCGAAGAACGCCAGTGACTTCTCGGGGCCGAGCTTCTCGTAGAAGTTCTTGGAGAACTCCACCGACGAACTGTTGTCCTTCAGCAGCTCATTGAGCTGCTGCAGTTCGGTGTGCGTGATGTCCCGGCCCTTGGCCGCCAGGGCGGCGGCGCGGGCGGCCTCCTCCTGGTCCAGCTTCGTGTACGTCGGAGAGCTGAAGTCCTTGCGGTCGGTGACGTTGGCCTCGAGGGTGTTCTTGAGGGCGAGGTCGGTGTCGTTGCAGTTGTCGACGATGAGGTCGATCTTCTTCTGCCACGACTCGATGTTCCGCCTCTCCTCCTGCAGGAGCTCGCTGTAGTCGGGGTCGTGCCGCGCCGCGGGGATCTCGGACAACGGTTTCCGTGCCGTGACCTTGCCGTTGCCGTCCACGCGGATGCCGGCCGCGGGCCCCTCGTGGTCCCGGATGTTGACCAGGTCGTCCTTGGCCTTCTTGATGGCCGCGTGACCCTCTTCCAGGATCAGCTTCACACCCTTGGCCTCGGCCGCGGCGTCCGCGAACTCCTTGGCCGTCTTACCGATGAACGCCTTGGTGACCCCTGCGTTGACGCCCTCCCAGGCCGCTTTTTCCGCCTTAGCCTTCATCCCGTCGGCGGCGTCGGTGGCAAGCTTGTCCAGCTTCCCCGCCATCTCCGACCAGTCGTCGGCGGCGGCCTTCAGCTTCGCCACCGGGGCGTCGATTATGTCCTCGTACTTCAGCATGTTGCGCGCTCCCCCGAGCCCTATTTCATGTATTCCGTGAGCACGGATATCCGCGTCAGATCTCCCTCGATCTTCGCCTCGTCCTTGGCGTGCTGGGCCTTGCTGTAATCGAGGTGATTCGAAATCTGCGCGCAGGCGTCCAACAGCGTCTTCAGGTGGGTCTGCCAGAAGTCGTGCACCTTCAGCACGGCCGAACCGCTCACGAAGTTCCCGTTGGTCAGCGCCGTCGCCGCGTCGAACGTGGAAGGACGGGCGATGTCGCCCTCCTTCGCCAGCCGACCCAGCAGGTCATACGCGTCATTGCCGATAGCGCCGAGGTCGTCCCGATTGACCACCAGGTCGCTCCCGCCACCACCACCTCCGCCGCCGTCGGCCGGAATGCTGTTGATCTGCATGGCAGTCCGCTTGGCCGCCGCCGCGCGCAGTTCGGCCCATTCTTGCTCGAACGTCATGAATTCCCCCAATTCCATCCGGGCAGGCCACTCCACCGTACTCGCGCGGCCACCGACCTGATCACCCGTCTCTTGTATCATCACCGCCCACGGGGCGGCCGGTAGTTGATTCCCCGAAGCCCGGACGACAACGATCGAATCCCGGCAGGGTCATGCCCCGTGGAAGCGGCCTCCCCGCCTGACCGAAGGCGGCAGATGCGGCCCCAGAAACGACTACTCGCGATTCATCAGACCCCTCACATGATCCGCCGATGGTGCCCAGCCATCCGATGACCTACTGGCGGACGCCCCTACCGTTCCTCTATCGGGTGATCCCAAGGGCTATGCAGCAGCTCCGTCTGTTCCCCCGACACCGGCAGCACTTTGATCGCCATGTTCCCCCTGCAGTCTCAACGGCTCAACACCCCAAGGCGGCATACTGCCCAACAGCTTCTGTCCGAGCCCACAACTGTGGAGCGAACCGGCCGAAGTGGAGCGGCTGCTCGGCCCGCGCGCCGAGACCGAGACGCTGCTTGCGCTGCGCCGCGGCGCCCGCGTCTGGCCACCGCCACCGGCTGCTGAAGGACGCAGCTCCGGACCAGCTGCGGCTGACCGACGACGAGGCCCTCGACCTGCTGGGCGACGCCACTGACACACTGCGCGCTACCGGTGTCGACGTGCACTGGCCGCGCGAGCTGGTCAAGGCACTCACCGCGACCGCGGAGATCGGGCAACGCACCGCGCCCGGCTCCAGCGCGGCCGGCATGCTCGGCGTCGACACCCTCCTCGACTTCCGCTGGCAGCTCTCGCTCGGCGGAGACCCGCTCACCGAGGCCGAGATGGACGACCTCGCCGAGACTCACCGCCCCCTCGTCCGGCTGCGCGACCAGTGGGTGGTCGCCGACCCGAAGCTGGTGGCCCGCGCCAGGCGCCGCCGAATGGAACCGCTCACTCCCATGGAGGCACTGGGCGCCGCGCTGACCGGCGAGGTGGAGCGGGACGGGGAGACTCTTCGCTGCGCACCGGTCGGGGCGCTCGCCGACCTCGTCGCCCGTATCCGCGACCCCGAATCCCGCACCCCCGCCGCCCAGCCCGCCGCGCTCAAAGCCACCTTGCGTGACTATCAGAAGCGGGGCCTCGCCTGGCTGGCCGAGATGTGCGAGCTAGGCCTCGGCGGCTGCCTCGCCGACGACATGGGCCTGGGCAAGACCATCACCCTGCTCGCCCTGCACCTGCACCGCCAGACCAGCCCCGCCACCGCGGGCCCCACGCTCGTCGTCTGCCCCGCCTCACTGCTCGGCAACTGGCAGCGCGAGGCAGCCAGGTTCGCACCGTCCACCCCCGTGCGCCGCCACCACGGCGGCGACCGCCACCTGAAGGACCTCGCCGACGACGAGATCGTCCTGGTCACCTACGGTGTCCTGCGCCGCGACCGGGAGACCCTCACCGAGAACGCCTGGTCGCTGATCGCCGCCGACGAGGCCCAGCACATCAAGAACCCCTACGCCGTCACCGCCCGTGAGCTGCGCGCCCTGCCCGCCCGCGCCCGCGTCGCCCTCACCGGCACCCCCGTGGAGAACAACCTCTCCGAACTGTGGGCGCTCCTCGACTGGACCACCCCCGAACTCCTCGGCCCGCTCACGGCTTTCCGCGACCGGCACGCCCGAGCGATCGAATCGGGCGAGGACCCGCAGGCCGCCGAACGGCTGTCCCGCCTCGTCCGCCCGTTCCTGCTGCGCCGCCGGAAGTCCGACCCGGGCATCGCGCCCGAACTGCCCGCCAAGACCGAGACCGACCGCGTCGTACCACTGACCGCCGAGCAGGCCAGTCTGTACGAGGCGGTGGTCCGCGAAACCATGGCGAAGATCGCCGAAGTCGAGGGCATCGCCCGCCGCGGCCTGATCCTGAAGCTCCTCACCGCGCTGAAGCAGATCTGCAACCATCCCGCCCAGTATTTGAAAGAGCACAGCCTGCGCCAGTCCACACCATTGCACGGCCGATCCGGCAAGCTCGACCTGCTCGACGAACTGCTCGACACCATCACCGCCGAAGGCGAGTCGGTGCTGGTCTTCACCCAGTACAAGCAGATGGCGACCCTGCTGGAGAAGCACCTCGCGGAACGCGGCATCCCCACCCTGTTCCTGCACGGCGGCACCCCCGTCACCGCGCGCGAGGAGATGGTGGATCGCTTCCAGCGCGGTGAAGTACCGGTGTTCCTGCTGTCGTTGAAGGCAGCGGGCACCGGACTCAACCTCACCCGTGCCACCCACGTCGTGCACTACGACCGCTGGTGGAACCCGGCGGTCGAGGACCAGGCCACCGACCGTGCCTACCGCATCGGCCAGGACAAGCCCGTACAGGTCCACAAACTCCTCGCGGAGGGGACCGTGGAGGACAAGCTGGCAAAGCTTCTCGAAGCCAAGCGCGTGCTCGCCGACGCCGTGATCGGCTCCGGTGAGGCCGCTCTGACCGAACTGTCCGACGACGATCTCGCCGAACTCGTCGCCCTGGGGAGGCAGTCATGAGCGTTCGGGCCGCCCGTTTCGACCGCAGCCCGGCCCGGGCAGGCTCCCACGGGGTCAGCCGCGAAAGTGACCTGTGCCCGCACGGCACCCACAACCAGCAGCCGCTGCCGAACGCCGGCCGACGGGACCGCGTCGCGCGCCGTGCGAGCTGCCGGACCCGCGCCTTGAGCTGATCGCGTTCTCCCTTGACGCTCGTCAGGGCGGCTCGCACGGCGTCGTCGTAGAACGCATCGTCAGTTTTTCGGCGCCGAGTCCTGTTTTTCGACCAGCACCGCTGCCTCCTCCTCGGTCTGGACCGAGGGCGGGGAGCCTGCGAGCGGCTTGCGGGCGGTCTCCTTCATGCAGGCCACCGCGATGATGCCGATCAGGGATGCCGCCATCGAGTAGTAGGCGGGGATCATGTCGGATCCGGTGGCACTGATCAGGGAGGTGATGACCAACGGGGTCGTACCGCCGAAGAGGGAGGCCGACAGGTTGTAGCCGACCGACAGGGAGCCATAGCGGACCGAAGTGGGGAACAGGGCCGGGAGCGCCGCCGACATGGTGCCGAGCAGGCAGACGAGGGAGAGGCCGAGCATCAGCATCCCGGCCGATACGGCGACCAGGCTGCCCTGTTGGACCAGGAGGAAGGCCGGGGCGGAGAGACCGAGGAAGCCGAGCATGCCGGCCATGAGGACGGGCTTGCGGCCGAAGCGGTCGGACAGGTGGCCCACCTGATTGATGATCAGCATCAGCAGGACCATGGTGCCCAACAGGAGCAGCAGCCCGTGCGTCTCGGGGTAGTGCAGCTCTTCCGTGAGGTAGGTCGGCATGTACGACAGCAGCATGTAGTTGTTGACGTTGTACGCGCCGACGAGCCCGATGCACAGCACCAGAGTGGGCCAGTGCTCTCGGAAGATCCGGGCGAGGTCGCCCTTGGCCGAGGTCTCCACCGTGTCCGCGGCTTCGGAGACGTGGACGCTCTTGTTCTCCTGCTTCAGGAAGGCGGGGGTGTCATCGAGCCGGAGCCGCAGATAGAGGCCGACGAGGCCGAGAGGGCCCGCGACGAGGAAGGGGACGCGCCATCCCCATGCCTCCATGGCGTCGGTGCCGAGCCAGGCCGTGAGGGCGGTGACGAGTCCGGCCGCACAGCTGTACCCGGCGAGTGTGCCGAGCTCCAGGAAACTGCCGAAGAAACCGCGCCGCTTGTCGGGGGCGTACTCGGCGATGAACGTCGACGCGCCGCCGTACTCCCCGCCGGTGGAGAACCCTTGGAGGAGGCGGAACACAACCAGTAGGGCCGGGGCCCAGAAGCCGATCGAGTCGTACGAGGGGATCAGTCCGATGGAGACGGTGCCGAGCGCCATGAGGATCATCGTGAGCGCGAGCACCCTCTTCCGGCCGATCTTGTCGCCCATCGGGCCGAAGACCATGCCGCCGAAGGGACGCACCAGGAAGGCGACGCCGAAGGTGGCGAGCGAGGAGATCAGTTGTGCCGTGTCATTTCCGGATGGGAAGAAGACGCGGCCGATGGTGGCGGCCAGGTAGCTGTATATGCCGAAGTCGAACCACTCCATGGCGTTGCCGAGCGAGGCGGCCTTCACCGCCCGCTTGACGGCCTGATCGTCCGTCACCGTGATGTCGGACCGGCGGAGTCGCGGGTTCTTGCGGCGCCATACAGCACGGAACAAGGCAGGATGGCGCCTGACCGCTGCGGGGTCAGAAACTCGGTCATGCTCGGTGGCAACCGTGGCAACACTCCGTCCCTCGGGGCATACCGCGACAGCGGAAAACCTGCTCGTACATATGATCTGGTTCGAATCCCCGAACTCCGAGATTTAAGTCATGTGGACCGGCAGACCAGGGCGAGCAGCCTGATTGCCACAGGATCAGGAGGACCTGACCGGCCACGCCCGTGTCGCCGCTGATGCGGCAGCCCCGTGTCGCGGTCGCGGACCCGCGAGGTCATGGTGGCGATGCGGGGCGGCCACTTCGCCCGCAGGCTCATGGAGTACGAGTACGCCGAACTGTGCACCCGCCCGCCGAAGTGCGCCCGCTGCGGCGGCACGTGATGCATGGCTCGACGTCAACACCCGGGCTGTGCATCCGAGGCAGGGCGCACTCGGCCCGGACAGTGGGGCGGGGTGAGTGTCGATCACCTCGATCCGGACGACGCCCCGACTGTCGTCGCTCGACAGCGACAGGGCGAAGTCCCGCCCCGGGACCCGGCCGTGGAGCACCGCGTTGACTCGAAGGACACCCGGAGGCAGCCCCTGACTGTCTCCCTCGACGCCTGGTCGGTGTCTACGGAGCTGGCGAACGACTCGCGCGTCTGAACTTCCGGCGGGGCATGCTGCACGGCGGGCCCATCGGCCACCGCGACAGTCCCCGACCCTACTCAGGCATCCCCGGACGTGTCCCGTATTCCTGCAGCGCGCACTGCTGCTTTGATGGCGAGGCCCAGCACGAGCCCGATACCCGCGAGGGCGAGGGCGATCTCGCCGGCTCCGGTGGCAAAGGCGACCACGAGGACGACCGCGAGAGCGACGGCGCCGAGGGCGATCAGCGCCTTGACCACCCAGTCGGGCAGCGGCTTGCGCAATTTGTCCCAGATGGACTCCTGCTCCGATTCCTCCGCTTCACGTAGGCTACGCACAGGTTTGGTCGGAAATTGCTTGTCGCCGAACTCCCGGGCCTCCGCCAGGTCCTCCTGCTGCTCGCGGGAGAGCCGGAACTTGCCGCAGTCGTCGTCGGCCTCCCATTCGGCGATCTTGCGCCGCAACTCTTCGCGCTTCTGGTCGTACTTGCTGCGGTGGCCGTCCCAAGAGCCGTGCTCCGGGTGGGACTCATCCAAATGACGGTGGTACTTGAAGAGGTCGTGCGGGTCGTCCTGAGCGTCTCTGAACCGCTTGGCAACCTCGTTCAGCAGGTCGATGATGGCCTGCAGCAGGTCCTCGCACTTGCCTCCGCCGCCCGTCGGCAGGGCGGGTGTTACCGCGGTCTGCCGGAGCACCAGCGGCACCGCCACCGGGCCCGCGATCTGGCTGGACGGCTGCCGGGCGGACCACTGTACGAGCGCTTTGTCCGGCGTGCGCGCCTGGCCGGCCTGATCTCCCCGGCCGGACGCGAGCATCTTGCCGACCGCCGCGTTGCCCGCCGCGCGCTGCAGGGCCAGGACGTCGGCCGGGCGGGTACGGTCGGGGCGCGGGGCAGCCGCCGCCGAGGTTACCGCCGTGGCCGCGGCCGTGGTCATACCCCGAGACGGGGCTCTCGCGTCCTCGGTAGGGACCGGCCGACCAGCGCGTTCCTGACGGATGACCGCCGCCTCCGCGTCTTCCGCGCGGCTACGCATTTCCGGCCCCGTACCGCGCACCCCAGAACGTGCCGCAGAGAGCCTCGCACACAGTTCCACGCAAGTCGGCCATCACCCCACAGTAGGACGGAGGCCGCTCCGGTGAATACCCAGTGAGCGGCCCAGTTCGAGACACCGCATTCGCGCACGCCAGGTGTTGCACCCGCTATGACGGCCGCGAGCTCCGTCTCACAGCCTGCCGGCCTCGGCAGGTCCAAGAGCCTCTCTGCACCAGGGGATCAACATGACCCTCAAAGACGCCACTTGCTGAGCTTGACGTTCAACATCGCTGGTCACCCGACCTGGCGAGGAACGGCCGTCGTCCATGAGTCTGCCCGTCGATGTGCCCGGAAGTGAGGCGCTGGGGCCTCAGTCGGTCTCACCGATGGGAGTCCAGCGTCATATGAGGGTCAAGAGTCCCGACGACCGGGCATCACGCAGCCGCTCCCACCAGTCACTCCAGCACAAATCCGCAGGTGAGGCGGGCCCGATGGGCTCGATCCGCTGAATATCGCGAAACAGGTCGAGACCCACCGGCGCTACTGTTGAACCGCAGGTCAGCGGCCCTTTGCGGCAGGCTCCAGAATCGCCACGCACTCCACATGGTGGGTCATCGGAAAGATGTCGGCCTGAACAGATCCCAGAAAAGACCTGGTCAGAGCCGGTTTTTCGGCTCATCGCCCTTCGTGCAGACGCCCAGAGCGTCAAACGAGCGTCAAGGCCGAGAGTCCGTCCTGCTGAGGGCTGAGCAGACTGCGGCAACCAGCTCACCCGGGGATCCGCCCCCGCTCGCTCCGGACGCCGGCTCGCACATCATGGCCCTCGCAACGTCTCCGGCGGCGACAGTTGCACGGCCCGACCCATGGGGTCGTGGAGCTGCCGCTGCACATGGCCTGGTCCGGGATGACCTCGTACGACATGGGCAATCCTCGCCAGCGCATGGGCCTGTACCGCACTGTCCTGCACGAGGGCCTGCACGACGACTTGCCTCACTACCTCGACCAGGACCTGCTTCTCCAGATGTGGCCCGTGCTGCGCATCCTCGTCGGTCGCACCGTGCGCACCGTATGGGAGGACGCCCTCCCGCAGCTCGCCTCCCGCACCCGGGCAGCCGCATGACGGACATGCCGGAGTCGCCCGCACGGCTCCTGGCGGACGTGATCGCCCTCGGCTCCCCATACCCCCTGGATCTGCGGTTCGCCTACCGCGCCAAGGGCGGCACGGAGTCGTGGAACCTGTTCGGGCTGGAGTGGCGGCCGCTCACGAGGCACCCTCTCTGACCTTTCCGGTGGTGGTCATGACCGGGCCGGCTTCGTGAGGCGCGGGTCCAGGCCGTACTGCTCATGGGCGCCGAGGTTCTCGCGCAGTGTGGGGCCTTCGTAGTCGTCGTGGAAAAGGCCGCGTTCCTGCAGGATCGGGACGGCCTGGTCGACGAAGGCGTCGAAGCCGTCGTGGTAGCTGTCGATGGCGATCGAGAAGCCGTCGCATGCCCCTGCCTCGAACCACTGCTGCATGTGGTCGGCGACGTCGGCGGCGGTGCCGGCGACCACCGGGTGGTAGTCGATGACTCCGTGGGCGAGCACGTCGCGCAAAGTCCAGCCTTCCCGGGCCACTTCGAGGGCGCGGGCGGAGCGCGGGTCGTGCGGGCTGGGTATGGCGTCGGCGAGCTGGTCCGCGGTCAAGGGCTCGTCGAGCTGGCCGGGGCCGAGCGGCAGGCCGATCATGGCGCCGAGGTAGCGGACGCGTTGGTTCAGGTCGACGACCTCGTCCAGGAAGCGGCGCCGTTCCAGGGCGGCCTGGCGGGAGGGGGCGATGGTCGGCATGAAGCCGGCGAGCATCTTCACCTCGTCCGGGTCGCGTCCGGCGCGCTCGGCGGCGTCCCGCAGGGCCTGGCGCTGGGCCCGGGCGTCCTCGATGGTGTACGGATTGGCGTAGACGCCGCTGGCGTAACGGCCCGCGAGCTCCAGGCCGTAACTGCCTCCGCCCGCCTGGAAGATGACCGGCTGACCCTGCTCGGACGGCGGGATGGGCAACGGGCCGCGGGAGGCGACGTGCTTACCCTGCAGGTTGACCGGCTGGATCTTGTCCATGTCCGCGAACCGCTTCGCCTCGACGTCGAGCAGCCAGGCGTCCTTCTCCCAGCTGCCCCACAGCCCCTGCACGATCTGGATGACCTCATGGGCACGCTCGTACTTCTGCGCGCGCGGCGGGATCGTCGCGCCGAAGTTCGCCGCGGCTGCGGGGTCGGAGGTGGTCACCGCGTTCCAGCCGGCCCGGCCGTGGCTGATCACGTCCAGGGCCTTGAACTGGCGGGCGAGATTGTAGGGCTCGGTGAACGTGGTGGAGGCGGTGGTGACCAGGCCGATCCGCTCGGTCTCGCGCGCGAGGACGGTCAGGATCAGCAGGGGGTCGATCATGTGGTGCGGGGCATGGTGGTCGAGGCCGACGTCCAGGACCGGGGTGTCCGCGATGAACAGCAGCTGGATCTTGCCGCGTTCGGCGGCCTGCGCGTAACGCACGAACTGGTCCATGTCGGTGTAGCTGTTCAGGTTCGCGCCCGGCAGCCGCCAGGCTCCGGGTGCGGCCCCGTATCCGCCGCTGAACTGCATGCCCAGGACCATCTGTCGGCTTGTCACGGTTACTTCTCCAGGATGAGCGATGAAAAGGGGAGAACACCTCCACTTGCTTTCTCGAGGGCGGAGGCATCTTCGGGGTTGTCAAAGGCCGTGCGGACGCCCGGGTTTGAGGTCGGCCGATTGTCGGCCCCAAACCCAGGCACGGCACCGGATGGTTCCTGCGGGCGGAGGAACTACGGCCTGTCGAGGACTCCGGGTGTGTCGTGGAGGACCACGCTCCGCTGCAGCGGAACCCGCTCTGTGCGGAGCGTGTTCACGGGTGCCGCCGGGTCCGCCATGCCGAAGGAGATGCCGAACAGCAGCTTGAGCTCCGCGGGGACACCCAGGAACCCGCGGACGGTGTCGGCGTAGACGCCCAGTACGGTCTGCGGGATGCCGGCCAGCCCCCGGGCCGCCAGCGAGAGCAGGAAGTTCTGCGCGTACATGCCGATGTCACCGGCCGTCCGTACCCCGTCGCCGAGTGCCGGCATGAACAGGAAGGCGGCATGGGGAGCGCCGTAGAACTCCAGGTTCTCGCGGACCGCCGCCCTCCTGCCGTCCCGGTCCGAGCGCTCGACGCCCCGGGCCCGGTAGACACTCGCGCCCAGGGCCCGCGAGCGCTCGAGGTAGAGGCCGTCGCCGTAGCCGTCGGTGAAATCCGGGGAGGTCCGCCCCTCCTCCTCGGCCCGGAGCAGCTCTTTGGCCAGGGCGTCCCGCGCCGCACCCGAGACGACGTGCACTGACCACGGCTGGGTGTTGCTGTTCGAGGGCGCCGTCTGCGCGTCTTCCAACACGCCGTAGATGTCCGAAGGGGACAGGGCGGTGGGCAGGAACTGCCGGGGAGAGCGTCGAGAGCGTGCGATCTCGGTGAAGGCTGACGTGGTGCCGGGCAAGGCGATTCCTCTCCATGGCGCGCGCAGTCGCCGCCTCCGCGGCCGCGGCACAGCGCAGTACGGCAGGCCATGTGAGGCGGCAACCGAAGTGAGAGCCGGACGCGAGATGCACTCTTGCGGGTACCTGCAGGCTTGCGGATGTTCGCAGGCAGGCGGGGTGCCGAGGCTGCAGCGTGGGGGGACTGTGCGCTCTTCGTGTTCGTCTTTGTGTGTTCGTGGCGCCCAGCGCTGCCGCCCTCGTGCCGTTGGGTGCACAAGAGCCGCGTCGGGTGCCTCAGCGGTGGGCGGCCCGGTTCATCTCGACGACGTCGTCGACGGTGGGATTGGCACCGAGGGCGGCGAAGCGTTCCGGGAGGCTGTCGCGGACGGCCGCGTCCTTGACGCGGTCGGCCGCGGCCAGGGCCGCCGGCAGCTCATCAAGGGTCAGCTCGGTGCAGTAGGCGGGGCTGTTCGGCTGCTGGCGCCAGGAGTCGGCCAGCGGGCCGGCGTCGTAGGGGTCGAAGCCGGTGTCGTCCACCAGGCTCATGGCCACCCTCCGCGCCTCCTCGGAGTCGCCGGCGACGGGGATGGCGAGGCGGCCGGGCGTTCCGGCCGGGACGCCCTTGGTCCGCTGGGTCTCTGCCAGCGCGGCGTTCCACGCCTTGACCACGGGGCGGCCGAGCAGCTCGGCGGTGTACACGCTCTCCACCTGGCCGTTGTCCACCGCCTCGATCGGCTCGGTGAGCATGCCGGGGTAGTAGTTCGAGGTGTCGATGACCACCGTCTCCTCGGGCACCGACGCGAACAGGTCCGCCAGCTGGCCCGCCACCCCGAACGGGATCGACAGGACGATGACGTCCCGGCCCTGGACGGCGTCGGCGAGGTCCGCCGCGCGGGCCCCGGACTCCAGCACCTCCGCCCGGATGGCCTCAGGGCCGCGGGCGTCGGCCACCTGGACGTCGTGACCCGCCACGCTGAGCTTGGCAGCAAGGTTCCCGCCGATGACACCGGCGCCTATAACAGTAATTTTCATGATTTGTTCCTTAGGAGGTTGCGCCGCCCCTGGGGGCAGCACGATGTGATGGATGGGTGGTGGTGCCGCCTGGCGTTGCGGGGCGGGGCTGGGTGCCTGGCGATTTACGCCTGGGTGTCCTGCTGGCGGTAGCCGCTCGCGATGAGCGTGCGGAGCCGGTCGAGCGACTCCTCATCGGTACCGGTGCCCTTGATCCAGGCAACGGAACAGGCCGCGAGGAACAGGTCGTTTCCCCGCACCGACGCGCGCACGCGCCCCGCGAGCTGCGCGGCTCGCACGTATTGATCCGTGGCGGAGATGAGGATGTCGCAGGGGATCGTGAGGGGGTTGTCCGGCTCCTGCGCCCGGGCTGCGGCCATGAGCGGGTCGGGCAGCCCGCTGAAGGCGCTGAAGTACTCCTCCATCGCCCGCAGCCACTGCTCCAGCGCCTCGGCGGGGTCGCCGAGTTGCTCGATGTCCGCCTGGCGGGCCACGAGTTCCTCGGAGCGGGTCTGAAGCACGGCCGCCAGCAGTGCCTCCCGGGTGGGGAAGTGCCGGTACAGGGTGCCGGGCCCGACGCCCGCCTCCTTGGCCACCGCCTCGAGGGAGGTGCCCACCCCGTGCTGCAGGAAGTGACGCTGCGCGGTCTCCAGAAGGGCCGTGCGGTTGCGCTGAACGTCCGCGCGGGGCCTGCGTCCCCGCTGTTCACCGGCGCTCATGCGCCCTCCTGCCTCTCGTGATCCTGCGGCCGCATCAAAACGGATGCTGCCTCCGCACTTAGTCGAGAGTAAAACGGAGGCAGCGTCCGGTCAAACCGGCGGCCTGAGCGCGGAGCCCGGACATCGCAGGGGGCCAACATATTTGGCCGTAGATCGCAGGACAGAAGGGGTGCGGGCTGCACCGTTCCAGCGTGCCCTTGTCCGGCCCCTCCCGCGCCGAGCCCGGCCCGGTCCCCGGTCCAGGACGTCAGGGGGTGAGCTGCTGGTGTCCGATGACAGAGAGCAGTTCGAGCTTGCTGTGGCTCTCCGTGCCCGGGCGAGTGGTCAGCACCACCAGGGTCTGGGCGCGGTTCTCGGTGTACAGGAGCTGGGGGTCGACTTCGATGCGACCGAGTTCGGGATGGAGGATGGTCTTGCAGTCGCCGTAGCGGGCGACTTCCTGAAGTTCCCACATGCGGACGAACTCGGGGCTGTGTTCCTGCAGTTCGGCGAGGATCCGGGCGGCTCGGGGGGTGTCGCTGCCCGCTGTCAGCGCGGCCCTCAAGCGTGCTGCCTGGGCACGGCCGTGGCGTTCGTGGGTCTCCTCGGGATACACCAGACGCTCGGCCGGGTCCATGAACCAGCGGTAGTAGCCGCTACTGGCCAGACCGGTGTGGCGGGTCTGGTCGCCGAGCAGCGCGACGGCCAGCGGATTCATCGCGAGGGTGTCGACCAGGTCGGTCGTTACCAGGGCCGGGGAGTCGTCCAGACGGTCCAGGACCCGCATCAGCGTCGGGCTGACATGCTCCGAGCGCAAGAAACGGGCCGGGGCGTTGTGGCCGATGAGGACGAAGAGATGGTCGCGTTCGTCCAGCGTCAGCCGCAGCGCCCGGGCGAGAGCCGCGGTGATCTGGACTGAGGGCTGCGGAGCACGCTGCTGTTCCAGCCGGGCGTAGTAGTCGGTGGACATGCCGGCGAGCTGGGCGACCTCCTCGCGGCGCAGCCCCTGCGTACGCCGGCGCGGCCCCTCGACCAGCCCGACGTCGCGGGGCCGCAACATCTCACGTCGGTGGCGCAGGAATTCCGCCAGTTCCTTCTTGTCCATGCCGTCCATCCTCGCCGTATCCCGCCCGGCTATCCAGAGACCGCCGATCCATGGCTGAGCCCTCCTATCCCACCCGCGCGAAGCCGCTCGTATGGCTGACTGGCCGACGCGAGGGCGCGCGCGGCGAGACGACCCGATGACCACCTACCTCTGCATGACCCGCTGGGCAATTCGCCGGCTGTCGGCGCTGCGCCGCTTTGGACCCAACGCTTTGACCGGCCCCGGGCCTCGTCGCCCGGCCCGTCTGACACGACGATGTTCGCCGTGTCAGACGGGCGCTCGCGTGCCCCTCGGCGCTCAGGACGGAGCCGGTCGCCTCCGTTGCGACGACCGGGGCGGAGCCGAAGGCGCTTCCTTACCGTTCCGCGTCTTCGGCGAGGAGCTCCGAGGCGGTCCAGCTCGCGTTCGTCCATGATGCGGCCCGACAGGAACCGCCCGCGTGCTGTGGTTCCGCGCCTGCCACAGGTCGGTCAGCTGCCGCTGATCATGGCGAGGACGTCGTCGTAGGAGCCGTTGGCCTGCGCGTCGCGGAGGAACCTGGCGCGCTCGACGACCAGCTCCTTCGCGTCGGGCTTCTCACGCAACAGGCCGAGAGCCTCGGTGAGGAAATCGTCCAACGGCATGGATTGCTCGTTGTCCTGCTGGCCCATCAGGGTCGTGCGCACAGCCGGCGGGACCACCTCGATCACCTGGACGCCGGCGTCAGCACCGGCGAGCTGGATGCGCAGGCTCTCGGAGAAGGAGTGCAGCGCGGCCTTGGTCGCGCTGTAGGTCGGTGTGAACGGGAGCGGTACGAACGCCAGCGCGGAGGTGACGTTCACGACGACCGCGTCGTCCTTGCCCACCAGGAGGGGCAGGAAGGCGTATGTCATCCGGATCGTGCCAAGCAGATTGGTCGCGATGTGATCCTCGGCGGCCTGGAGTCCGGCCGGGTCGAGGACGCTCTCCAGCAGCTGAATGCCGGCGTTGTTGACCAGGACGTTCAGCCCCGGGTAGCTCGCCGCCACGGTCTCACGGGCCCGGGCGATCGAGTCGGGGTCCGCGACATCGAGGACGAGCCCGTCGACGCCCGGGTGCTCGGCCGTGATCTCGTCGAGGAGTTCCTTGCGCCGGCCGGCGACGATCACCTTGTTGCCGGCCTCGTGCAGACGCAGGGCCAGACCGAGGCCGATGCCCGAGGTGCCGCCGGTGATCAGGATCGTGTTGCCAGTCATCTTCATGAGGGTCCTGCTCCTTCGGTACGGCGAGCCGGTGAGCGCCCGCAGCCTCGACCGTAGGAGCGCCCGCGCAGGGGCGGGAGAGGAAGGTTTGTCCATGGATCGGCGGTCTCTGCCTCGTGAAGCGAACGCCGCCCGTCGGGCTGGGTCCTGCAGAAGCCGGACGGCGGGCCGCGGTCCCGGCCGAGGCGTCGTCCACGCCGTCGACTGCGAGGAAGCACCCACCGGGGCGCCGCTGCTGACCCTGGACCAGGCGCTGGACGCCGCGAAGCATCCCGGTACCCGGCTGTGCTCCGTGTGCAGCCCATGCTCGACGTCCCGTACGAGCTGGTTGAGCACGCCTCGTGGCTCATCCACGCCCGATCGCGCCTTACGACAGCGCCTGCGCCACCGTCCGCACCTCTTACTACGGCCACCGTGAACTTCCGGAGTGCTACCAGCAGTACAACCGCGACCACGCCCGTCTCCGCGCTCCGGGCGAAGGCGCCTTCGCCCGCCTCAAGTCCTGGCGACTCGATGGTGGCCGGCTGGGGAGGATCGTCGGTCCATGGATATGTGATCCTCTCCCGCCCCCGCCGATACACCCCCATAGTCGAGACTGCCGGGCGCCCGGCCTCTGCGGCGAAGGAGAGAATCGCCGAGGCCAACGGCGCCTACGACCAGGTGCTGGCCATGCTGAGCGGCGCCAAGACCTGATCCAGCAACGCACAAAATGGAGAGCCGCACGTGAAACCCACGACTGAAGACACCGTCGAAATCAGCAGGGCCCTGGCGCTGTGGGCGCACATCATGGACGACCACGAACTGGACCGTCTCGGCGAATGCCTCACCGAAGACGCGGTGTGGGACGGCAGCGTCTTCGGCGGCGACCCGGTCGTCGGGCTGGACGCGATCGCGACCTTCATGAACGCCCCCGGACACGCGAAAGCCCACCACACGACGAACATCGTCGTGTCGGAAGGCCCGGGCGACGAGGTGCGGGCCCGATCCAAAGGTCTGAGCCTGCTGGAGGGCGGCGGTGTCGCCAGCGTCGTCTACGCCGACGACCTGCGACGCACCGATGACGGCTGGCGCATTTCCCGGCGGGTCATCCATCTCACGTGGCCACATCGCCGCTAGGAGGCCGTTGCATATCGCCGTTTCAGGGGCTGGACTTGAGGCCGTCGGCGGGGTGGCCGGGCCTTGAGGACACCCGGAGCGTCGTGCAGGGCAACACCCTGCTCGAGTGGGATGCGCCCCACAGTACGGGTCTCCACAGTGCTCCCGGATTGAACGCTAGTGTCTTTCAGGAGAGCAGAAGACCGGTACGCGCGCTTCGCCGGCGAGCCGTCCGTGGGAGCTGGAGGAGTTCCTCTGGCTGGACGCGGTGGCCTTGGAACAGGCACGGGCCAAGCGCCGGTCTCATGACCGGCTGGGCGGGGCGGTGCAGTGGGGCACCGCCCAGATGCTGGGCACCTTCTTGTCTGCGCCGGCCCACGTGCCACCGGGGGTGGCGGCGTTCGTCGCGGAGCAGCTGGAGACGAGGGCGAGACACGAGGGCCTCTCACGGGTCACCGCGTCGGCCCCCGTCCCTCCTCACATGGAAATTGCGCGGTTCAGGCGGACAAGGTATTCCGCGTCTGGTTGCCGTGCCGACGAATTCCGGAGTCCTGGACCGTGACCCGTATGCATCACCCGCGCCCCTGACCGGATTCGGCACACAGGTCTCCAACTTGTTCGGCCTCTCCCGCGCCGAGCCCGGCCCGGCCCAGGACGTCAGGAAGTGAGCTGCTGGTGCCCTATGACGGATAGCAGTTCGAGTTTGCTGTGGCTCTCCGTGCCGGGGCGAGTGGTCAGCACCACCAGGGTCTGGGCGCGGTTCTCGGTGAACAGGAGCTGGGCGTCGACATCGATGCGACCGAGTTCGGGATGGAGGATGGTCTTGCAGTCGTCGTAGCTTTGTGCGACTTCCTGAAGTTCCCACATGCGGACGAACTCGGGGCTGTGCTCCCGGAGTTCGGCGAGGATCCGGGCGGCTCGGGGGGTGTCGCTGCCGGCTGTCAGCGCGGCCCGCAGGCGCGCTGCATGGGCGCGGCCGTGGTGTTCGTGGACCTCCTCGGGATACACCAGTCGCTCGGCCGGGTCCATGAACCAGCGGTAGTAGCCGCTACTGGCCAGACCGGTGTGGCGGGTCTGGTCGCCGAGCAGGGCGATGGCCAGCGGATTCATCGCGAGGGTGTCGAGCAGGTCGGTCTGTACCAGGGCCGGGGAGTCGTCCAGGCGGTCCAGGACCCGCATCAGGGTCGGGCTGACATGTTCGGAGCGGTGGAAGCGGGCCGGGGCGTTGTGGCCGATGAGGACGAAGAGATGGTCGCGTTCGTCCAGCGTCAGCCGCAGTGCCCGGGCGAGAGCCGCGGTGATCTGGACTGAGGGCTGCGGAGCACGCTGCTGTTCCAGCCGGGCGTAGTAGTCGGTGGACATGCCGGCGAGCTGCGCGACCTCCTCGCGGCGCAGCCCCTGCGTACGCCTGCGCGCCCCCTCGACCAGCCCGACGTCGCGGGGCCGCAGCGCCTCACGCCGGTGCCGCAGAAATTCCGCCAGTTCCTTCTTGTCCATGCCACCCATCCTCGCCGCATCTGGCCCGGCTATCCAGAGACCCCCGATCCATGGCTGAGCCCACCTCTCCCACCCGCGCGAAGCCGCTCATACGGCCGACGCGAGGGCGCGCGCGGCGAGACGACCCGATGATCACCCGCCCCTGCGTGACCCGCTGGGCAATTCGCCGACTGTCGGCGGTACGCCGCAGGCCGTCGGCATGGAAGGCGGCCTGCGGCGACGGTCTCCGTCGAGGACGCCTGACGCTGGACGGGCCCCGGGCCCCGGGCCCCGGGCCCCCTGCCTCGTCGCCCGGTCTGGCCGATACGACGAGGTTCGTCGTGTGACGGCGCCCGCGTGCTGTTGTTTCCCGTCGGAAACAACAGGTCGGTCAGCTGCCGCTGATCATGGCGAGGACGTCGTCGTAGGAGCCGTTGCCCTGCGCGTCGCGGATGAAACTGGCGCGCTCGACGACCAGCTCCTTCGCGTCGGGCTTCTCACGCAGCAGGTCGAGGGTCTCGGTGAGGAAGTCGTCCAGCGGCATGGCGTGGTCGCTGTCCTCCTGGCCCAGCAGGGTCGTGCGCACGCCCGGCGGGACCACCTCGATCACCTGGACGCCGGCGTCAGCACCGGCGAGCTGGATGCGCAGGCTCTCGGAGAAGGAGTGCAGCGCGGCCTTGGTCGCGCTGTAGGTCGGGGTGCTCTGATACGGGACGAACGCAAGCGCCGAGGTGACGTTCATGACGGCCGCGCCGTCCTTGCCCACCAGCAGCGGCAGGAAGGCGTACGTCATCCGGATCGTGCCAAGCAGATTGGTCGCGACGTGATCCTCGGCAATCGGGAGTTCGGCCGGGTCGAGGAGGTTCTCCCGCAGCATGATGCCCGCGTTGTTGACCAGGACGTTCAGCCCCGCGTGGCTCGCAGCCACGGTCTCACGGGCCCGGGCGATCGAGTCGGGGTCCGCGACATCGAGGACGAGCCCGTCGACGCCCGGGTGCTCGGCCGTGATCTCGTCGAGGAGTTCCTTGCGCCGGCCGGCGACGATCACCTTGTTGCCGGCCTCGTGCAGACGCAGGGCCAGACCGAGGCCGATGCCCGAGGTGCCGCCGGTGATCAGGATCGTGTTGCCAGTCATCTTCATGAGGGTCCTGCTCCTTCGGTACGGCGAGCCGGTGAGCGCCCGCAGCCTCGACCGTAGGAGCGCCCGCGCAGGGGCGGGAGAGGAAGGTTTATCCATGGATCGGCGGTCCATGGCTGAGCCGTAGAAGACGCCCCTGCCGGTCAGCGCCTCCAGAGCGGGCGTAGCGAGCCCCCGGTAGGAGAACCCGGTGGCCAGGATCACAGCCTGTGCGGTCACGGCGGATCCGTCGTTGCACCGCAGCACCTGCGCGGACCCGGCCGACTCCAGCGTCCGCTGGCCTCCGCGGCAGCACTGCTCCCGCGTGCACAACCAGCGCCTTCCCATCGGCCGCCGCCGACAGCCATGGCCCCACCCGGTACGCCTGACCACCGGAAAGGTTTCCTGACGCCCGCACCGGATACGTACTCGTCACTCGCATCCTTGCAGGTCAGCTGCACCTTTCTACCGTCAGGACGTCAGCTCACCCAATCCCGCTGAACAGCCGGGGTCGGTCCAGGGAGCGGGCAACCACGGACAGTCCTGCGGTCTTCCCTCCAGGTCGATGCCGGTGGTGGCCCGGACGACGGTCGGCAAACGCGCCCCGGTTGTGACCTCGCTGGACGGCAACGGGCATGAGCACCGTTGTGGTCGCCGATGAGAAAGCGGCCATAGGGCTGCTGGAAAGCAAGGCGGGCTGCCGGGCCACCTGCCGCGTACCCCGCCCCGAGTCGAAAAGACGAAGAGGTGACGAGCGCGTCCGTCGACGGTGCAGCACCCGACCACGGGTCGTTCCGTACGCAGGGGCCCGTGGGCGATCTCAGTCGCTTGGTGGCCGTTCGGCGGTCAGCGGCTCGGCTCGTAGGTGAGTTGCTTGACATGCCGCAGGGTCAGGGCGGTTTCAACGGCCTGCACGCCGTCGAGGCCGCCGATCTTCTCGCTGAGGTATGTGTAGAGCTCGCTGGTGCTCGAGGTGGCGACGGTGGCGACGAGGTTGGCCTGGCCGGTGGTGGCGCCGGCGAAGCGGACCTCGTGGTGTTCTGCCAGCTTCCGTCCGGCGGCGTCGAGTGCGGAGGGGGCGACGGTGAGCCAGAGCATCGCGCTGATGTCGTGTCCGAGGGACTCGCGGTCATGCTGCACTTTGAAGTAGAGGATGCCCGTGGAGCGCAGACGCTCCAGGCGCCGCTTGACCGCGGACTCCGACTGGCCGGTGCTGGTCTGCAGTTCGCTGAAGGTTGCCCGGCCGTCGCGCCGTAGCACGGCGAGCAGCGCCTCGTCCGCTTCTTCGAGAGCGATGGGGGCAGCCACCGGTTCGCTGTACGGGAGACGCAGTGCCGCCTCCTGGTCGGGTTCGAGCGCTTGAGTCTTGTCGAGCCAGCCGAGGGGACCGCCGTAGAAGGTGTGCAGCAGGCAGTGGGCGCTGACTGAAAGGACCTGAGGCGTGCGTTGCAGGCGGTCGAAGAGCAGTTCGTCGCGGTCCTGTCGGCTGCGGGCTCCCATGGCACACAGCACTTCGGTACCGCCGGAGATGAGATCGACGTGTGAGGTGTCGGGGCGCCGGGCCAGCGCGGTGGCGAGTTGTTCGGCCACGTCGGGAGTGCAGCGCAGCCGGACGATCCAGCTCTGGCGGCCCAGCAGGCTCTCGTCGGTCATGCCGACGATCCTGAGTCCGGCGGTGGTGCGCAGTTTGCGGAAGCGGCGGGCGACGGTCTGATCGGACACTCCGAGGATTTCGGTGATACGGCTGAACGGCGCCCGCCCGTCCACCTGGAGCGCGTGCAGCAGTTTCAGATCAAGCGCGTCGGGTGAAGGGGACTGCAACGATGGCTCCTGTTTCGAGCGGGTTTTGTTCACGTCAGGTCGTACGACAGCGCTGTGTGGCCTGGGACCGGCAAGGTCCGGTCACAGCGCTGTGTGGCCTGGGACCGGCAAGGTCCGGTCCCAGGCCACTGGGCGGCGCCGTGCCCGTCCCCACGGACGGCGCCGGTACCGGCGCGGTGACTGTCCGCTCCTGAGCCCGTGCCGGTACGTCTGGTGTCACCTCGGTGCGGGGCCGGCGCTCAGGAGGGGCCGCTTCCTGCGGCCGGTACCGTCCGAGTGTCGGCGGTGGGCAGGTCGGGGGTGCGAGGCCCTTGGACGGAGGCAGCCGAACCTGTGGCCGATGGGGCGTCCTGCTGCGGCCGGCGCAGCAGGACGAATCCCACCGCGGCTGCCAGCAGGGTCAGGGCGGCCGAGGCGATCAGACAGAGCTGAAGACCGTCGATGAACGCCTGCGACAGGGCGCCGAGGACGTGCGGGGTGTCCGCGCCCAGGCGAAGCCTGCCGACCGCACTCAGTCCGTCGGCGTCCGCGGTCGCGGTGACGCGCCGGACCGTCGCCCCGCTCAGCCCGGCGGCGGTGAGATGTCCGGGCAGAGCGTCCACGGCCCGAGAGGACAGCAGCGCGCCCAGGACAGCGGGGCCGAGGGCGGCGCCGAGCTGACGGAAGGCGTTGTTGGCGGCAGCGGCCATACCGGCCTGGTGGAACGGCACCGAACTGACGGCGGTCGCGGTCATCGGGGTCATGACGAACGACAAGCCCAGGCCGAGCAGGGCCAGCCGCCAGGCCACTGAACCGAACGAGGTGCCGACGTCGATCGTGGTCAGCGACAGCAGTGCGACCGCCGCGCCCAGCAGGCCGCCGGGAATCAGCACCCGAGGAGACACCCGGTGCACCAGGCGCCCCATGGGGACGCCGAGGACCATCGGCACTATGCACACCATCAGCAGCCGCCAGGCCGATTCGAGGGTGCTGAGCTGCTGGACCATGCCGAAGTAGAGGCTGAGGGCGAAGAAGAACCCGATGAGCCCGAGGAAACTGATCATGGCGATCAGTGCGGTGGCGGTGAAGGAGGGGCTGCGGAACAGTGTCAGGTCCAGCATCGGGCTGGAGCTGCTCCGCTCCACCAGGACGAAAGCGACCGATGCGACAACGGCAGTGAACAGGGCGAGCATCACCTTGGTGTCGGTGAAGGAGTCGGCGCCGGCCTCGATGATCCCGTAGACCAGTGCGGTGATGGCCAGGGCAGAGGTGAACTGGCCGGGCCAGTCCAGTCGGCGTGCGCCCGGGGCACGGGAGTCGGTGAGCAGCTTCGTCGAGACGACCAGCGCGATCAGCGAGGCGGGGACGGGCAGCAGGTAGAGCCAGCGCCACGCGAAGTGGTCGAGGACCACGCCCGCGATGACGGGGCCGAATGCGAGGGCGGCCATCAGGGAGGTCGCCCACACGCCGATGAACTTCCCGCGCTCGCGCGGATCGGGAACGGCGTGGCTGATCAGGGCGAGGGTCGAGGGCAGCAGCGCGGCCGCGCCCAGACCGGCGAAGACCTGCCCGGCCCAGACGACCTCGATCGACTGGGCACACAGGGCGATCAGGGCACCCAGACCGCTGAAGGCCAGGCCCGCCTGGAACACCTTCTTACGGCCGTGCACATCACCGAAGACGCCGGCGGTGAGGATGAGCGCGGCCATGGGCAGCACGAACGCGACACTCACCCAGGACAGCTGAGCGGTCGATGTGTCCAGCGCCCGCTGAATGGCGGGCAGGCTCGCCGAGACGGTGGTCACCGGCAGATAGGCGACGAACACGCCGACGCAGGCCATGACGAGTGTGGGCACCCGCCGGTCCTGCGGCGCGTTCGCCGTGGTCGTGACGTTCACGAAAGACTCTCTCCCTCAGGCGCCAGGCGCTGTGATCGGCCGGCTTCCGCCGCAACGTTCCGCCCCGCCGGGGAGCCGAAGCCAGCCACGACCGCCAGATCCCGGAAAACCGACATCCGAGCCTTCGGTCCGGAGGAAGTCCGACCCTGCAAAGAAACTCCGGTCAACAGCTCTCTCCGCTGCACTGCGAAGACGGCGCCGACCAGCGGTGCCCGACGGGGGTGAGCAGTCGCATCACCCGACCTGCCCGAAGGTCTGACAGAGCGGCGGGTGCAGCCGTCCCGGCCGCGCTGGAATTCGGGCCCGGGGACGGCGCCGGCAAAGGCAAAGGTCGTCATGATCAGTCCTTGTGTGGGAGGGGCCGTCCCGGAGGGCGTGCCCGGTCACGGCGTCAGTTGCGGGCGTTGAGGGCACGACGCTCGTCGACTGCCTGGTGACCCGGCCGGTGGATCGGGCCCGTGCCGAGAGTCAGGGGCAGACCCGTGCCCTGGTTGGCGTGGGCGATGATCTCCGCGGTGATGGAGATCGCCGTCTCCTCAGGCGTGCGCGCGCCGATGTCGAGACCGATCGGGGAGCGCAGCCGAGCCAATCGGTCCTGCGCGACGCCCGCCTCGCGCAGGAGACGCAGGCGTTCGTCGTGCGTCCGACGGGATCCCATCGCACCCACGTAACCGACGGGCAGATCGAGTGCCTGCCGCAGCAGGGGGATGTCGAACTTGGAGTCGTGGGTGAGGACGCAGACGGCGGTACGGCCGTCCACCTCGGTGCGTTCCATATAGCGGTGCGGCCAGTCGACCACGACCTCGTCCGCGTGCGGGAAGCGTGCCGCGGTGGCGAAGACGGGGCGGGCGTCGCACACGGTGACCCGGTAGCCGAGGAAGCGGCTGGCCTGGCTGAGCGCGGTGGCGAAGTCGACCGCGCCGAAGATCAGCATGCGGGGGCGGGTCGCGGCCACGTGGACGAGGACGGAGAGCCGGTCGGGGCAGGTGTCCGCGTCCCCGCCGAGCGAGACGACCGCGGTGCGGCCCACCCGCAGCTGGGCTGTGGCCCGGTCCGCCACGGCCATGCCTGTCGGCCCTGCGGCCAGCGACCCGTCGGCGATCCAGCTGTCACCGAGAACGCTCAGGGTGGCGCTGATCAGTCCGTCGGGGGCGTCGACGACTTGTGCCACGGCGGCGGGCCGGCCCCCGACAACCTCCGCGAGGGCCGCGCCGAGATGCGGCCGGGTCGCGGGGTCGATGCGCTGGACGAGGACGTCGAGTTCGCCGCCGCAGGTCAGGCCCACCGCGAAGGCGTCGTCGTCGGAGTAGCCGAACCAGGCGCGCTGCGGGGCACCCAGGTCACTGAGCACCTGTCGGCACAGTTCGTAGACGGCGCCCTCGACGCAGCCGCCGGAGATGCTGCCGACCGCGTTGCCGTCCTCGTCCACGGCGACCGACGTACCGAGGGGCAGGGGTGCGCTTCCGGTGACGTCGACGACGGTGGCCAGGGCGAAGGGGCGTGCCTCGCGGCACCAGCGGTGCAGTGTGTCCGCGATGTTCAGCATGGGGCGTTCTCCGGGTTCGCCGCAGGGGTGGGTAGGGCGGTTGCCGCCGCGCGCGGACGCTGAGCGCATACGCGGGGCGACCCTGGTAGGTCCGGCGGTCGGACGGGGACCGACGGCCGGTAAGGCCGGTGGCATTGAAGACCGCGTTGGCGAACGGGGCCTGCGCCGTGCAGAACAACACCCGGGCAAGCCCCGGACGCGCATTTCCCGGGAGGGCGCGTTTCCAGTGGTCCCGGTCGGCCTACATCACGTGCTCGATCCGGATGGGCAGCTGGTTCTGTCGCTGTCCGGTGGCGTGGAAGACCGCGTTCGCGACAGCGGCTGCCGCGCCGATCATCGTGACTTCGCCGAGGCCCTTCACCCCGATGTCGTTGAGGAGCAGGTCGGGCTCGTCGATGAAGTCGAAGTCGATCTCCTGGATGTCGGCGTTGACCGCGAAGGGGTACTCCTCCAGCGTGGTGTTGAGGAATCCGCCGAAGCGCCCGTCGACCTCGCTCGACTCGCGGAGCGCCTGGCTGATGCCCCAGACCACGCCCCCGCGGACCTGACTGGCCGCGGTGACCGGGCTGGCGACCCGTCCGCAGTCGGCCACGCAGAGCGCTCTGGGCACACTGATGCGCCGTGTCGTGGCCTCGATGCGGACCTCGACGAAGTGAGCGGCCCAGCTGAAGGCCGTGAAGTCCGGGAAGACCGGACCCGCGGCGGAGAACAGGCCGGCCCGTGAACGGTCGAGCATCTCGGGGGGCTGGCCCTGTCCCACGGAGGTCACCTCCACCTCCGGCGACCCGCCTCCGGTGGCTCGGACCGCGGCTGCCACATCCACTGTCCCGGTGTCGCCCGTGCCGAGCTGCCCCCGCAGCTCGCGCAGTGCCTTGTGCACCGCGGGCAACGCCGTGGCGGTGCCCCACGCACCGGCGGTGAGATGCTGCGGCGCGAAGCGCGTGTCACCGACTTGTACGACGACGTCCCGCACGGGAACACCGAGGTCCTCCGCGACCAGGAGAGCGATGGCCGAGCGGACGCCCTGCCCCATCTCGTGGCCGTCGACACTGACGGTCACCCGGCCATCGGCCGCCGCGGACATACGGGCCACAGCCGGAGCGACCAGGACCGGGTGGGCGCCGACAGCGACGCCCAGGCCCACGAACGATCCGTCAGCGGCACGCATCGACCCCGGACGCGGATCGCGTTTGCCCCATCCGAACCGCTCCGCACCCCGCGTCAGACACTGCGCCAGGTGGCGGGAGGAGAAGGGCAGCCCGGTGACCGGGTCCGTGGCGGTGTCGTTGGCCAACCGCAGCTCGACGGGGTCCTGGCCGGTGGCGTACGCCAGTGCGTCCATGGCCGACTCGAACGCGAAGCTGGCCGGGCCCTCCATCGGAGCCCTCATGAATCCCGGCGTCTGGACATCGGTTTGAACCAGGCGCTGACGTCCCCCGAAGTTGGGTACGGCGTACAGCCTCGACGTCATCTCCGTGAACATGGCGGGGTACAGGTCGTGGCGGGACGTCTGGTGCTCCGCGTCGTGGAGGACGGCCAGGAGCCGTCCCGACGGGTCGGCGCCGAGCCGGATGCGATGACGACTGACCGGCCGGAAGCTGCCGGCGTGGAACGTCTGCGGGCGCGGAATGACCAGCTTGACCGGACGCATCAGCCGGCGTGCGGCGAGCGCCAGTGGCCCGATGTGCGGCTGCAGTGCGTTGCGGGATCCGAAGCCGCCTCCGATGTAGGGCGAGATGACTTCGACGTCGGCGGGATCGAGGTTCAGTTGCGTGGCGACTCCGTGGCGGAGTGCGCCGGCGTTCTGGGTGCTCTCGTGCACCACAAGCCTGTCGCCCCGCCATTCCACGACTGAGCTGATCAGTTCCATCGGGACCTGGTGCTGCGCCGGGTGCAGGTAGGTCTCGTCGATCTGCACCGGGCTCGCCGCGTACGCGCTCTCGGCGTCGCCCACCTTGACGTCGGGAAACCAGGCCAGGGCTTCTTCCTGGATGACGGAGGTGGCGCCTTCGTCATCGAGTCCGACGGCGAACGGCTCGGTCTCGTAGCGTGCCCGGACGAGTTCCGCCGCCTCGGTGGCGGCGACCAGGGTGTCGGCGACGATCAGCGCGATCGGCTGTCCCCGGTAGGCGACAACATCGCTGAGCAGCGGCTGCAGGCTCTGGAAGGCGAAGCCTCCACCCATCAGGAACCCGGGGCCACGCAGTTCGTCCTCGGTGAACCGGGTCAGGACCAGACGGACACCGGGGACCGCCTCGGCCGCGGCGGTGTCGATGGCCACGATGCGGCCCCTGCCGATCGTGGCCACGGCGAACATGGCATACGCCAGGTCGTCCGGGACACGGTCGGCGCCGTAGCGTGCGCTGCCGGTGACCTTTTCGTGGGCGTCGACGCGGCGCAGGTCTGGGGTCTTCATCGGGCGGCTCGCTTCCCGGCGGTGAGCAGTGCGTCAGTAACGGTGCGGATGCCCAGCTCCACTCGGAACGCGCCGGTGCGAGAAGGGCGGGCCTCGGCGAAGGCGACTTCCCCCGCGCGGCGGGCGGATTCCCTGGTGAGTCGCTCGCCGATCAGTGAGCGTTCCGCTGCCGTCGCCCGCCAGGGGCTCGTGGCGACCCCTCCCAAACCGATCCGGCAGTCCGTGACCATTCCCTGTGCGTCCAGCGTCACGGCCGTGGCGGCCGAGGTGAGGGCGAAGGCGTAGGACTCCCGGTCACGGATCTTGTGATAAGTGGAGCCGCGACCGGCGGGTGTCGCGGGAACGCGGATCCGCAGGATCAACTCATCGGGAGCCAGGGTGTGTTCGAGCAGGGGGTTGTCTCCCGGTTCGACGTGCAGTTCGCCGAGCGGCAGCGTCCGCTCGCCTGCCGGGCCGACCACGTCGAGTTCGGCGTCGAACGCGATCAGGGCTACGGCCCAGTCGCCCGGGTAGGTGGCGATGCAGGTGTCACTGGTGCCCAGCAACGCGTGGGTACGGTCGAGTCCCTCGAGAGCCGCACAGCCGCTGCCGGGATTCCTCTTGTTGCAGGGGAACTCCGCTCCGCCGCGGAAGTAGCCGCATCGCGTGCGTTGCAGCAGGTTCCCGCCCACCGTCGCCATGTTGCGCAGTTGCTGGGACGCCGCCCGCCACAGGGATTCCGACAGCGCCGGATAGTCGCGGCGTACGACCGGATGGTCGGCGACCTCGGCCATTCTCGCCCCCGCACCGAACGACAGTTCGTCCTCACCCGTGCTGATCTCTGTCAGCTCGGCCAGACGGTGAATGTCGATGACGGCCGGCGGCGCCTCGATGCCGAGCTTCATCAGGTCGTACAGGGTCGTGCCACCGGCCAGGATCTTGGTGCCCGGCTCGGCGGCGGCCAGAGCATCGACGGCCCCGGTGACGCTGTCGGGCACTACATAGGCGAATGAGCGCACCGTCTACACCTCGCTCTGCGCGGCCTGGTCGGCCACCCGGCGGATGGCGGCGGTGATGCCGACATAAGCGCCGCACCGGCACAGGTTGCCGCTCATGTACTCACGGATGTCGCCGTCGGTCTCGGTGTGGCCTTCGGCCAGGCAGGCCAGGCCGGACATCACCTGCCCAGGTGTGCAGTAGCCGCACTGCAGGGCGTCGCAGTCGACGAACGCCTGCTGCAACGGGTGCAGTGTGCCGTCGGGGGCCGCGATGCCTTCGATGGTCGTCACGTCCTGTCCCGCGACCTGGACCGCCGGAGTCAGACAGGAGACGACGCGACGGCCGTCGATGTGCACCGTGCAGGCGCCGCACTGCCCCTGATCGCACCCCTTCTTGGTTCCGGTCAGCACGAGACGCTCGCGCAGCACGTCGAGCAAAGACTCGCGAGGGTCCAAAGCGAGGCGCACCTCGTCGCCGTTGACGGTGAAGGCCGTCTCGACAAGGTCAGTCGGCGGCCGCGTGGTCGTCGATGTCTTCTCCATAGAGGGCTCGCTCCTTCGTTGCGGCGGGCGGGTGAGCGCCTGCGGCCTCGACCGTAGGAGCGCCCGCGCAGGTTCGGGAGGGGAAGGTTTATCCATGGATCGGCGGTCTCTGGCTGGTGGAGAGGTCCCTGAACGGTCCAGCCACCCCAGCCCAAGCCCCTCAGACGACACGCACAGGCGCGCATCCGCCAGGCCGTTCCTGGTCGGTCGTCAGTACGTCGCGTTGTCTGATCAAGTGATCACGGAGGGCTTCGCACCACGTCTGACCAGCGGGTGCCTTCGGGGGATGTGTGGACCGCGCTGCCTGCCGCGGGACTTCGAGCCGAACGGTCATCGAGTAGGACGCTGGGCGTGCTCACGGGAAGGGTTTTCATCTGTCCCGGTCCACGGCGGCCCGGAGGATGCCGCCGGTGGGTGACGTCTATGCCGTCGAGGGGTGAGCGCACTCAACGGGCACGGCTACTTGTCGGCGCCGACCTTGGCGGTGTCCAGCTCGGCCTGCGGCGGCGTGGTGGTGCGGGAGTGCAGGACCTTGCGGGCCTGTTCGGTGTCGAAGTCGTTCTCCCACTTGCCGATCACGATGGTGGCGACGGCGTTGCCGAGGACGTTGATGAAGACGCGGCCCTCGTTGAGGATGCGGTCGACGCCGACGATCAGGGAGAGGGCGGCGAGCGGGATGTGGCCGACCGCGGTGACGGTGCTGGCGAGGACGATGAAGGCGCCGCCCGCGATCCCGGCGGTGCCCTTGCTGGTGAGCATCATGACGCCGACCATGATCAGCTGCTGCTGCCAGGAGAGGTCGATGCCCATGGCCTGGGCCAGGAAGAGGGAGGCCATCGTGAGGTAGACCGCGGAGCCGTCCAGGTTGAAGGAGAACCCGGAGGGGATGACGATGCCGACCACGGGCCGGCCGATGCCTAGGATCTCCAGTTTGCGTACCAGCTGGGGCAGGACGGCCTCGCTGGAACAGGTGCTGAGGGCGACGAGCAGTTCGGCTTTGAGGAAGCGGATGAGGCCGAACAGGCTCAGGCGGCAGGCCCGCATGATGGCGCCGAGGACGACCAGGACGTAGACGATGCAGGTCGCGGTGAACAGGATGATGAGGTAGCCGAGCTGTTTGAGGCTCTCGGCGCCGTAGGTGGCGACCACGGTGGCCAGGGCGCCGAAGGTGCCCAAGGGCGCGAGCCGCATCACCCAGCCCACGATGCGGAAGACGACGTCCGACAGCGCCTTGATGCCGCGGGTCAGCGGCGCGCCTTCCTCGCCGGCCATGTTCAGGGCCACGCCGAAGACGATCGAGACCATCAGGGCGGCCAGGATCGCGTCCCCGGTGATCGCGCCCAGCAGGGAGGCGGGGATGAGGGAGGAGATGAAGCCGGTGAAGGTGGCGTGCTCGGTGGCGGTTTTGGGCACGTCGTCGGCGTTCAGTGACGAGGGGTCGACGTGCAGGCCGGAGCCGGGCTGGAAGATGTTGGCGACGACCAGCCCGATCAGCATGGACGCCAGGGACAGCACCAGGAAGTAGCCGATCGCCTTCACACCGATCCGGCCCGCCTTGCGCAGGTTGTCCATGGAGGCGATGCCGGTGGTGACCACGCAGAAGACGACCGGGATCACGATCATCTTGACCAGCGCGATGAACCAGTCGTTGAGCGGCTTCAGATCCTCACCCAGCCCGGGCGCGAGGATGCCGACGGCGATGCCGAGGACGGCGGCCAGTACGACCTGGAACCACAGCTCCCGTATGAGACGGCTCAGCCGTGACCGCTGCGGGCGCCCGGCGGTGGTGGTGCTTGTCATCGTTGGTGCTCCTTTGCACGACGATCGTGTGTAGCCCTGTCCCGTGGGGGGGTGTGGGGGACGCGACGCGGCTCGCGCGCCCCCGATCTCGTGTGTGGCGGATCTCGTGTGTGGGGCCCGTTCGGCGGGGCCGGCCGTCGGCGCCCGCCCGGTGGCGGGCGCGTCTGCGGTGGGGTGGCGGTCAGGTGTGCAGGGCGCGCAGCACCTTGTAGAAGGCGGCCTTGCTCTCGAAGCCGATGCCGGGGGTGTCGGTCAGGCCGACGCGGCTCTTCTCGACGACGGCGTCGTCGGCGAAGCCGCCGGTGGGCTGGAACTCGCCCGGGTAGGACTCGTTGCCGCCGAGCTTGAGGGCGGCTGCGATGTGCAGGGAGAACTGGTGCCCGCCGTGCGGGATGCAGCGCCTCGATGACCAGCCGTGCTGACGGAGCATGTCCTGGATGCGCAGGTACTCCACCAGACCGTAGGAGAGCGCGGGGTCGACCTGGATGGTGTCGCGGTCGGGGCGCAGGCCGCCGTAGCGGATCAGGTTGCGGGCGTCCTGGAGGGAGAAGAGGTTCTCGCCGGTGGCGACGGAGCCGGTGTAGTGCTCGGCGACGGTGGCGTTGAGGTGGTAGTCGAGCGGGTCGCCGATCTCCTCGTACCAGAACAGCCCGTAGGGCTCGATGGCCCGCCCGTACTCCAGGGCCGTGTTGAGGTCGAAGCGGCCGTTGACGTCGACGGCCAGCCGGGAGCCGTCGCCGTCCAGGACGTCGATGACGGCCTCGATACGGCGCAGGTCCTCCGCCAGGTCGGCGCCGCCGATCTTCATCTTGACGACGTCGTAGCCCAGGTCGAGGAAGCCGCGCATCTCGTCCTGAAGGTCGGTGAGGGTCTTGCCCGGGGCGTAGTAGCCGCCGGCGGCGTAGACGAAGACGGAGTCGTCGGGCTGCCCGTCGCCGTAGCGCTCGGACAGATACCGGTACAGCGGCTTGCCCTCGATCTTGGAGGCCAGGTCGAACAGGGCCATGTCCACCACACCGACCGCGACCGAGCGCTCGCCGTGCCCGCCGGGCTTCTCGTTGGTCATCATCACCTCCCACGCCTTGGCGTGGTCCAGGCCGCCCTGCTCGTCGAGCAGGCTGCCGGGCTCGGCCTCGAGGAGGCGGGGCAGGACCCGGCGGCGCAGGATCTCTCCGGCGCTGTAGCGGCCGTTGGAGTTGAAGCCGTAGCCCACCACGGGCTTGCCGTCCCGGATGACGTCACTCTCGATCGCCACGATCGAGCAGTCCATGGAGCTGAAGTCGATCCAGGCGTTGCGGATCGAGGAGCTGATCGGAACGACGCCCTCGTGGACGTTGGTGATCTTCACTGCGGATCCTCTCTCATATCTTATAAGATGTGACGCCTGTTAGGGTGAGCGGGTCCGTTGCGGGATGTCAAGGGTGAGGGAACCTCCGGAAAGGAACGGTCAGGGGGCTATGGCGGGACAGAACCTGTTCTTCAGCAAGAGCGACCTCGCCTACGCTGAACTGCGCGATCGGATCCTCTTCGGCACTCTTCCTGCCGGGTCACGGCTCGCCCAGTACGACCTCGCCGAGTCCCTCAACATGAGCATCACGCCCCTGCGCGAGGCCATCCGCCGCCTCAGCAGCGAGGGACTCGTCACCGTCGAAACCCACCGCGACGTCCGGGTCTCCGTCATGAGCTCGAACGAGGCCCGCCAGCTTTTCGAAGTCCGCCTGTCCTTGGACCCGACCGCCGCCGAACTCGCCGCCCAGCGACGGACCGACGACGACATCGCCACCATGCAGGCCGCCGTCGACCAACTCCTCCCCGTCACCCGCCAATGGGGGGAAGAGGCACTCACGGCGCACCGCGCCTTCCACCAGGCGCTGTACCGGGCCTCGCACAACGACGTTCTCATCCGTCTCCTGGACGACCTGTGGGACAAGTCCGACCGCTACCGGCGCCTCGGCCTCGAACTCCCGCCCGGTGACGAACCCCGCACCCGGGACCTACAGGAACACCATCAACTTGTCTCCCTCATCGTGGACGGCCGCGCCGCCGAAGCCGCCCAGCTGATGCGCGGCCACATCACCCACAGCCTCACCGCCACCGCCATCAGCGCCCTCGAAGACCGCGAGGGCATTCGCGTGACGTGACGCGCGGCGACCGGCGCCGTCGTGATGCGTGGGGGGAGGACTGATGGAAATGCGTGAGCAGCGCCCCTCATCAGGGCGACGCCTCCGTCCTGTCCGTGCAGGGACAGGACGGAGGATCATTCATGCGGCGATGGTGAGCGGAACGTCAAGGCGCTCCCAGGCACCAAGAACCGCCTTGTGCGCGTCCGGTTGAAGGTGCGCGTAACGCTGGGTGGTCTGGAAGCTCTCGTGGCCGAGGAGGTGCTGGACCTCGTAGAGCGAGACTCCCTTTTGGACCAGCCACGAGGCGCAGGTGTGCCGCATGGAGTGGGGCGGGTAGTGCGGGACGAGCTGTTGCTCGCCGTCGGTGTCGAAGTAGTAGGAGGCTTCGACGGTGGGCCACCAGGTCTGCCGGCGCCAGTTGCTGTCGGCGAGGAGCCGTCCGGTACGGCCCTTGGTGATGGTGGTGAAGACCACGGCGTCCCGGTCGAGCCAGTGGATGTGGCGTTCAAGGGCCTCCAGGACGTGGGGCGGGAGCGGGGCTTCCCGGCGGCTCTTGGAGCTCTTGGGGTACTCCTTGATGCCGCTCTTGCTGTTGACCTCCACCACGAACAGGCGCGCGCGACGCGTGTCGATGCGGTGGCGGTGCAAGCCGGTCAGTTCTCCCCAGCGCAGACCGGTGTAGAAGCCGAGCAGGCACATCGTCCGCCACGGGGCGGGGAGTTCGTCCAGGATGCTCTGCGCCTGGTCGAGCGTGAACCACTGCGGCGGTTTCACCGCGATGGTGGGCAGGTCGATGCTGCGGCAGGGGCTTAGAGGTCGTCTCATTTGGTGAGCCTGCGGTAGCAGATGAGGGTGCAGGCGATGCTCGTGAAGGCCAGAAAGTGCTCGGCCTTGCGTTCGTAGCGGCGGTGCAG
>NZ_JBIAPU010000020.1:0-207368 GCF_042888465.1 Streptomyces sp. NPDC002888
CCCCGCGCCCTCCCGCCGCGGCCCGCCCCGCCCCGCGCCCGGCGGGGGGGGGGGGGGGGGCGCCCCGCCCGGGGGGGGGGGGGGGGGCGCGGCCCCCCCCCCCCCCCCGCCCCCCCCCCCCCCCCCCCCCCCCCCCCCCCCCCCTCCTGCGTGGGTATTGCGGTTACAGCACCTTCGACAGGAACGACTTGGTGCGATCGTGCTGCGGGTTCATCAGCACGTCACGGGGGTGGCCGGATTCGACCACCACCCCGTCGTCCATGAAGACCAGGGAGTCGCCGACCTCGCGGGCGAAGCCCATCTCGTGCGTGACGACGATCATCGTCATGCCGTCCTCGGCGAGGTCGCGCATGACGTCGAGGACCTCGCCGACGAGCTCCGGGTCAAGGGCCGACGTGGGCTCGTCGAACAGCATCAGTTTGGGCTCCATCGCCAGTGCACGGGCGATGGCGACGCGCTGCTGCTGGCCGCCGGAGAGCTGGGCCGGGTAGTGGCCCTTGCGGTCGCCGAGGCCGACCCGGTCCATGAGCCGCTGGGCGCGCTCCCGGGCGACGGCCTTGGTTTCGCCCTTCACCTGGATCGGGGCCTCGGTGACGTTCTCCAGCGCCGTCATGTGCGGGAAGAGGTTGAAGCGCTGAAACACCATGCCGATGTCCCGCCGCTGCGCGGCCACTTCCCTTTCCTTCAGCTCGTAGAGCTTGTCGCCGCTCTGCCGGTAGCCGACCAGGCTGCCGTCGACGTACAGCCGGCCGGCGCTGATCTTCTCCAGGTGGTTGATGCACCGCAGGAAGGTGGACTTGCCGGAGCCGGACGGGCCGATCAGGCAGAACACCTCGCGCGGGTTCACCTCCAGGTCGATGCCCTTGAGAATGTGCGCGAGCCCGAAGGACTTGTGCACGCCCTCGGCCTTGACCATCGGATGGCCGCTCGTGCCCATGGCGAACTCCTTGCTGATACTGCTCATCGCGTCACCTCCGGCCGGCGGAACGAACCGAACAGACGGAGGTTCTTCTTCATGCGCTGCAGCGGCGTCGGCGGCAGGTTGCGCGAGGAACCGCGGGCGTAGCGGCGCTCCAGGTAGTACTGGCCGACGCTGAAGACGCTGGTGAGGATCAAGTACCAGATCGACGCGACGAAGTACATCTCGACGACCGCCAGCGAGGTGCTGGAGACGTCCTGGGCCCGCTTGATGAGTTCGTTGAACTGCACCGCGTAGGCGAGCGACGAGGTCTTCAGCATGTTGATGAACTCGTTGCCGGTCGGCGGCACGATCACGCGCATGGCCTGCGGGAGGACCACGCGCCGCAGCGTCTTGCCCTGGGTCATGCCCAGCGCGTGCGAGGCCTCCGTCTGCCCCTCGTCGACCGACTGGATGCCGGCCCGGACGATCTCGGACATGTACGCGGCCTCGTTGAGGCCGAGTCCGAGCAGGGCCGCCAGGAACGGCGTCATCACCTGGTTCATCTCGTCCTTGTAGAACCCCAGGTTGAGTATGGGGAACACGAGGGCGATGTTGTACCAGAGGAGCAGCTGCACCAGCACCGGGGTGCCGCGGAAGAACCAGATGTAGAGCCAGGCCACCGTGCTGGTGACCGGGTTCGACGACATCCGCATCACCGCGAGGATCACGCCCAGGGCGAGCCCGAGGACCATGGCCAGCACGGAGATGTACAGCGTGTGCCAGACACCGTCCAGGATCAGGTCGTCCGTCAGGTAGTCCGGGATGATGTCGTAGTTGATCTTCGCGTTGGAGAAGGCGATTCCGATGAGCACCAGGACCGCGATGACCACGGCGCCGGCCACCCAGCGGCCGTAGTGGCGCACCGGGATGGCCTTGATCTGCTCCGGCGGCACCGACGCCGGAACCTTGTCGACAGTGTCAGTCACAGTGACTGCCCTTCAATGTTGCGTCAGGCAGGGTCAGGAGCCGCCGTTGATCTTGGCCTCGGTCACCGCGCCGTCCGTGACGTTCCACTTCTCGAGGATCTTCTTGTACTCGCCGTTCTCGATGATCGCGTCCATGGCCGCCTTGAGGGCGTCCCGCAGCTGGGCGTTCTCCTTGCTGACGCCGATGCCGTACGGGCCCGCCTCGATCTGCTCGCCGACCACCTCGAAGTCCTTGCCGCCGCCCGAGATCTTCGCGTTGTACGCGGCCACCGGGAAGTCGTTCAGGTCGGCGACAGAGGCACCCTGCTTCAGGCGGAGCAGCGCCTCGGGGTCGGTGTCGAAGGTCTGCAGCTTGATGGCCTTCTTGCCAGCCTTGGTGCACTTCTTGCTCTGTTCCTTGGCGATGCCCTCGGATGTCGTGCCCTGCTGCAGTGCCACGACCTGGCCACACAGGTCGTCCAGGGTCTTGATGCCCTTGGGGTTGCCCTTCTGGACCAGGATCGAGGTGCCGGCGGTGAAGTAGTCGACGAAGTCGATGCCGTTGCCGACCTTCTTGCCCGTGTCCGAGTCGATGCCGTTCTGGCGGTCCTTCGTGTCGTTCATCGCCGACATGATCACGTTGAACCGGTTGGACTGCAGACCCACGATGAGCTGGGCGAACTTGCCGTTCTGGAAGTCGAACTTCACGCCCAGCTGCTTGCCGAGGGCATCCGCGACGTCCGGGTCGATACCGACGGCCTTGCCGCCCTCCATGTACTCGACCGGCGGGTAGGCGATGTCGGAGCCGACCTTGATGACACCGACCTTCTTGATGTCCGCGGGAAGCTTGTCGGCGAGCGGCGCGGCGGACGCGGACGACTCCGACGTGCTCTCACTGCTGCTCTTGTCTGTCTGGTCACCGCAGGCGGTGAGGAGCAGCGCGCCAGCGACCGCGATCGCACCGACCGCGGCTGTCCGGGAGCTCGCGGCGGTCGTACGACGGGTGGAGCTTGCGGTCATGGTGGGTTCCTCCGGCGGATGGATGGAGTTGCCGATGGGGCGGGCGCCTGCCGACGGGTTCGGCAGGAGCCTGAGGTCGACGAGAGCACACGTCTTCGTGTGTAGCGACCTTGTGTGATTACGGCATCTTGCCATTCGGACTGAACCGTTCAGACGACTGGCCATGTCAAAATCGGATAACGGGAGACCCCCGAACCGCACCAGCCCGGTACATCACGGCCGGACCTTCTATTGGGAAGGCACCCTTCCGGCCGGAAGATCTGCGGCTTTTCTCGCGATGCACGCGGCCCAGGTGTCTGACGTGTGTCCACTTGAGCCCTTGTCAAGAGGTTGTCCAGAACTTGTCGCCATAATCAGCCATGAGTGCTCCCATGGTGTGTGACCTTCACGTTATGGACTCGTCCTGACCGTGGTCCGTCGGGTAAGAAGGTTCTTTACACCCCTCATCCGGGGCCCAGGGCGCGTGTGCGGCGCGCCCGTCGCGTATGTGCCCGTATCACTGACAGGGCCGTACGTGGTGCCCGCCCACCCCTCACCAGGGAGTGGCCACCCTCAAACCATGAACATCTAAGGGGTAAGACAAAGTGGCAGCGGAGATCGTCAATCCTCGCGGCAAGAACAAAACGGACCAGGAGGGCGGTGCGGAGCCCCTCGACTCCTTCGATCCGGCGTTCGCGCTGCACCGCGGCGGCAAGATGGCCGTGCAGGCCACCGTCCCGGTCCGCGACAAGGACGACCTGTCCCTCGCGTACACCCCCGGCGTCGCGCGCGTGTGCACCGCGATCGCGGAGCAGCCGGAGCTCGTCCACGACTACACGTGGAAGTCGTCCGTGGTCGCCGTGGTGACCGACGGTACGGCCGTCCTGGGGCTCGGGGACATCGGCCCCGAGGCATCCCTCCCGGTGATGGAGGGGAAGGCGATCCTCTTCAAGCAGTTCGGCGGCGTGGACGCGGTGCCGATCGCGCTGGCCTGCACGGAGGTCGACGAGATCGTCGAGACCGTGGTGCGGCTGGCTCCCTCGTTCGGCGGCGTGAACCTGGAGGACATCTCGGCGCCGCGGTGCTTCGAGGTCGAGCGCAAGCTCCAGGAGCGGCTGGACATTCCCGTCTTCCACGACGACCAGCACGGTACGGCGGTCGTGACGCTGGCGGCGCTGCGGAACGCCGCGCGGCTGAGCGGGCGGACGATCGGGGATCTGCGGGCCGTCATCTCGGGTGCGGGGGCGGCGGGTGTCGCCATCGCGAAGATGCTGGTCGAGGCGGGCATCGGAGACGTGGCGGTCGCGGACCGCAAGGGTGTCGTCTCCCGTGAGCGGGACGACCTCACGTCGGTGAAGGCGGAGCTCGCCGAGTTCACCAACAAGGCGGGGATCTCCGGTTCGCTGGAGGCGGCCCTGGCCGGCGCGGACGTCTTCATCGGAGTCTCCGGCGGTACGGTGCCGGAGGAGGCCGTGGCCTCGATGGCCGAGGGTGCGTTCGTGTTCGCGATGGCCAACCCGAACCCCGAGGTGCATCCGGACGTCGCGCACAAGTACGCGGCGGTCGTGGCGACCGGGCGGTCCGACTTCCCGAACCAGATCAACAACGTGCTGGCGTTCCCGGGCATCTTCGCCGGGGCGCTGCAGGTGCGGGCCTCCCGGATCACCGAGGGCATGAAGATCGCGGCGGCTGAGGCGCTGGCGGCGGTCGTCGGTGACGATCTCGCCGCCGACTACGTGATTCCCTCGCCCTTCGACGAGCGGGTCGCCCCTGCCGTTACCGCGGCGGTGGCTGCGGCGGCTCGGGCGGAGGGGGTTGCGCGTCGCTGAGCTGAGCTCGCGCTGAATGGCCTCGTCTGTTTGGGCGGGGCCATTTCCTTTGCCCTCCCGCCCGCCTGTCGGGGTGGGAGGTGGGGGGGGTGAGGGCTCGTCGGGTGCGGGCGCGCGGCTGGAGGAGCCCGCCCCGCCGCAGCTCGTGCCGGGCTTCCGCAAGAGGGGATGTCTCACACGGTCCCGCGGTTTCGTCGGCACCGTCGGGACCCTATCGTCGGCATCATGTTCGCCGTCTACGCCGCCCGAATCGACCGCGACCAGCCGCTTTCCGGCCTGGAGTTGGGGGAGCGCCCGGCCCCCGAGGCCCGTCCCGGCTGGAGCACGGTCAACGTCAGGGCCGCTTCCCTCAACCACCACGACCTCTGGTCCCTGCGCGGCGTGGGCCTCGCTGAGGACAAGCTGCCGATGATCCTCGGCTGCGACGCCGCCGGCGTCGACGAGGACGGCAACGAGGTCGTCCTGCACTCCGTCATCGGCCAGACCGGACACGGGGTCGGCCCCCACGAACCCCGCTCCATCCTCACCGAGCGCTACCAGGGGACCTTCGCCGAACAGGTCGCCGTACCGACCTGGAACGTCCTGCCCAAGCCCAAGGAGCTCTCCTTCGAGGAGGCGGCCTGTCTGCCCACCGCCTGGCTGACCGCCTACCGCATGCTCTTCACCAATGCCGGCGTGCGACCCGGTGACTCCGTGCTCGTCCAGGGCGCCGGCGGCGGTGTCGCCACGGCCGCGATCGTCCTCGGCAAGGCCGCCGGGCTGCGCGTCTTCGCCACCAGCCGGGACGAGGCCAAGCGGAAGCGGGCCCTGGAGCTGGGTGCCGTCGAGGCGGTCGAGTCGGGGGCGCGGCTGCCTCAGCGTGTCGACGCCGTCATCGAGACCGTCGGCGCCGCCACCTGGTCGCACTCGATCAAGTCCCTGCGGCCCGGCGGCACGCTCGTCATCTCCGGTGCGACGAGTGGCGACCGGCCCTCGCACGCCGAGCTGACCCGTATCTTCTTCCTCGAGCTCAAGGTCGTCGGCTCCACCATGGGCACCAAGGACGAACTGGAGGACCTCCTCGCCTTCTGCGCCGCCACCGGCGTACGCCCCGTCATCGACGAGGTGCTCCCGCTGGACCGGGCCCGCGACGGCTTCGAACGCCTTGCCTCGGGTGATCAGTTCGGCAAGATCGTCCTTACCAACAGCGCCTGAGGTTCCGCCTCGCGCGCCGCGTAGGCGGGTCCGGATCGCCGGGCCCGCCTTTCGTGTGCCCGCTGTGTCAACTGTGGTTGACATCATTCGCCTGTCAACGTAAGTTGACGTCATGACCGAAGCAACGGATCTCGCCGAGCGCGCGGGTGACCGCGATCCGCGGGTCGGACTGCGCGCCGTCGCCGCGCTGCGCAGGCTGCTGGAGCAGTTGGAGGCGGTGCAGGTGCGCAGTGCGCGCAATCAGGGCTGGTCGTGGCAGGAGATCGCCGCCGAACTCGGCGTCAGCAGGCAGGCCGTGCACAAGAAGTACGGGAGGCAGTGATGTTCGAACGGTTCACGAAGGACGCCCGCGAAGTGGTGCGGGGCGCCGCGGCCCACGGCGAACGCTCCGGCTCGCAATGCGTCGACGCCGAGCACATCCTCCTCGCACTGCTCGACCGCGAGGCCAGCCGTGCCTCCTTCGCATTGGCCGCGCTGGGGCTCGCCGAGCGCGGGGAGTCGGTGCGACGGGCCCTGGACGCGGCGCGCCGACGTGCGGGCCTGACCCGGGCGGAGGCCGACGCCCTCGCCGGGCTGGGGATCGACGTCTCCGAGATCGTCTCCCGGGTCGAGGAAGTGCACGGCGTCGGAGCGATGTCCGGTGACCGCGGGGACAAAGGCTGGTGGTCGGGCCGTCGCAGCTTCAGCCGAGGTGCCAAGGACGTCCTCGAAAGGTCCCTGCGAGCCGCCGTGGCCCGCCGTGACCGCCATGTCGGCGACGAACACATCCTCCTCTCCCTGACCAGCCTGCCCGGCGTCCCAGCCGAGGTCCTCGCCGACCACGGCGTGACGTACGAGTCGGTGACGCGGGTGCTGTACGGCGGGGGAGAGGCACAGGCGGGCTGAGGCCCACCCGTACGCTCTCCCGGCGGTCGGCACTCGGCACTCTCCTTGGGTGTTCAGCCCTTAGGAGCGCGCAGTATCACCCCGATGTGCGCCGCCGCCGTGGACAGATGGCGGCGGGCGTCGCGGAGCTGGTCGGGGGTGACACCGTGGTCGCGGGCCGCGTCGCGGATGTCGTCGCGGAAGCGGTCGAGGAGGCGGTCCAGGTCGCGGGAGGGATCGCCGGTGGGGTCCTCGTGAGCCCAGGCGGGCTCGTAGTCGGCGGGGAAGTCCTCCGGGGTCTGCCCGTACTCCGGCTGGGTGGTCGCCGCCCTGCCGCCGGGGCCCGGCCGGCCGAATCCGAAGTCCTTGCCGAACTCCTTCCCGAAGTCCTTGCCGAAGTCGCCGAACTCCTTCGCCAACTCGGTCAGCCCCTCCCGCAGCCCCGTGGGCCAGTCACCCCGCGTGAAGTGGTCCTGCACCTGCTCCTGCACCCGCCGGGCGATGCGCTGCACCTCCTCCTGCGTCTGGGCCCGGGCCCGGTCCTGGGCCTCCTTGGCCTGGCGCCGGGCCCGCTGGGCCTCGTCACGGGCCCGGCGGCTCTCGTCCTTGGCCCGCCTCGCCTGTTCCTTCCACTCCTGCTTGACGCGGCGCATCTCCTCCTTCGCGGCGCGCCACGCCTCCTTGTCGCCGTACTCGCCATGTTGACCGTGGTCGCCGAACTCCCCGAAGGGGCCGTTCTCGCCCGCGCCGGTGGTCGTGCCCCGGCGTGCCTCGGAGGCCGCCGCCCGCATCTCGCGCCGCAGGTCGCCCGCCGCGCCCCGGACGTCGGCCCGGATCTCGGCGGCCAGCTCCGCCACCGACTCCCGGATCTCCAGCTCCAGGTCGGCCAGCTCACCGCTGCGGTCGGCCAGTTCGGCGCGGCCCGCGTCCGTGATGGCGTACACCTTGCGCCCACCCTCGGTGGTGTGCGTGACCAGCCCCTCGGCCTCCAGCTTGGCCAGGCGCGGGTAGACCGTGCCTGCCGACGGGGCGTAGAGCCCCTGGAAGCGTTCCTCCAGGAGGCGGATCACCTCGTAGCCGTGACGCGGGGCCTCGTCGAGCAGCTTCAGCAGGTAGAGGCGGAGGCGGCCGTGGGCGAAGACGGGAGGCATGTCAGAGCACCTTCTTGTCGGTCGTGCCGTCGGCCGGAGCGTCGGTCGCGGTCGCGTCCCCGCCCGGGCCGGAACCGGAATTGTCCCCTGAGGCGGCTCGTGCTCCGTCCGCCGGGTCCGTCGGGTCTGCCGGGTCGGAAGCGGAAGCTGCCGACGGGGTCGCCGAGTCGTCGCCGGGAGTCCTCGGACGGTCGGCCGGGCTCACCCGGTCGTCGAAGGGAGGGTCGGGCTCGGCCTCCCAGGCGCCGTCGCCCTCCTCGTCCTCCTGCGGCCGCCGCAGCAGCGCGATCGACCCGGACACCGTCGTCGCCTTCAACCGGCCGTTGCCCGCGCCCAGGCGCCCGGTGATCCGCTTGGCGCCCCACTGGCCGCTGACCCGCAGATCCTCGAAGGCGTTGGAGACCGCGCCGCTGGCCGTGTTCGCCTCCACCTCCGCGTCCGCCGGGTGGGGGAGCCGGATGGCGATCTCGCCCGACACGCTGGTGAGGCTGACATGGGTGGGCCGGGCCGTCGGGTCCAGGTCGACGATCATCGAACCGCTCACCGAGTCGGCCTTCACGGAGGAGCCCGCGCCGTCTACCACCGTCAGGTCCCCGGAGACGGAGTTGAAGCGCAGGTCGCCGGAGAGGGCCTGGGCCTCCACGTTCCCCGAGACGGTGTCCGCGCGCACCGGCCCCGCTAGGCTCACGAGCGTGGTGTCCCCAAAGACCCCCTTGACCTCGGCGCGCCCCTCGATCCCGGAGACCACGGCCGCGGCACTCACCACGCCCACCTCCACGCGCGTCAGTGCCGGAACGGCCAGGGAGACCACGGCACTGCGGCGCCACCCCTTGCGGTCGAGCCACTTGAGGAAGCCCTTCCAGGGCAGGTCCTCGTACGCCACCGTGAGGGTGCCGCCCTGCTGGGTGACCACCAGGGGCGGGCCGTCGATCTCGGAGACCTCCAGACGGGCGGAACCCTCGTCGGTCCCCACGACGTTCACCGTTCCATGGACGATGCGCACCTGGAGCTCGCTCACCGGCTCGTCGAAGGTGAGCTTCCCCGGCTCTGACACGGACCACTCGGACATGCTGACGACCTCCCCGACACGACACGCCATATCGCGTCTTACGTGAAACACGATATATCGCGGTTGGTGAAAGTCAAGACACCCGTTCTGGTGATCGACGAGCCCCAAGGATGACGAATTGTCCTAGCGTGTGAGCATGCCGACGGAAGACCTGCCCGCCCGCTCCCGGGCGGGCGCCACCTCCGGTGCCCTGCTGCTCTGCCGGGCGGCCCCCGACTCCGTCGCCCCCGCCGCCCGCCTCCTGCGCGAGCCCCTGCTGCTGACGAGCGCCGGTGAGGGCTGGAGCGTCCTCGTCCCCGAGGGCACCCCGTGGCAGTACGGCGGCGACCCGGTCGACCGCGTCCTCACCGGCTGGGCCACCGCCCTGGCCGTCGGCGCCTCCTCGCCCGCACTGGCGCTCTGGTGGGACGCCGACCGCGCCGGCTGCACCCTCGCCTCCGGCTTCCGCCGCACCGTCGCCTACGTCTGGCTCGCCAGCGGCACCCCCGCGGGCGAGGACGAGGCCATGCGCACCCTGGCCACCTGTCTGGGCCTGGACCCCGTCCTGGACGTGCAGTCCCTCGCGCCGCTCACGGAACCGGACTCCGGCGCCGACGCCCCCGCCCGCCTGCGTGCCCTCCTCGCGGTCCTCACGCGCGCGGGCGTCTCCCTCCCGGCCGCCCTCACCCCCGGCGCCCCCGCGAGCCGCCTGTGCGAGGCGGCCCGTGCGCAGTCGGGCGCCCGGGAGATCGACTGGCCGGTGCGACGTACGGAGCCGGAGCCACCGGCACCCACGGCCCCTCCAGCGCCCCGCACCCTCACGGCAGCGCCCCGCACCCTCACCAGCAGCCCCCCGAACCCCTGGCTCCCCTGGTCCCCGACGCACCGTTCCCGCGCCCTGGCCCTCGCTCAGATCGCCGCGGGCCTGTCCCTCGCGCTCTCGGGCCTACGGTGCCGCAGAGGCGGCTGGGCGGCCGCTGGAGCGCTCCTCCTGGCGCACGGCGCGCTCGCCCTGGCGTACGACCTCAGCCACCCGCCCGACTGACGGCCGCCGGAGAAAACGACACCAAAAACACCACCGCAAACGACCCCCGAAACACCGCCGCAAACGACCCCCGAAACACCGCCGCAAACGACCCCAGAAACGACACCAAAAAGGGGCGCCGCAAAGGCGCCCCCAGGAAATCCACCCGACGAACCTACTCGTCGTCGTCGTCCTCGTCGTCCAGCCGGGCCAGCCACGTCGCCAGCCGCTCCACCGGTACCTCGAAGTCCGGGTTCAGGTCGACGAACGTCCGCAGCTGCTCGGCGAGCCACTCGAAGGTGACCTCCTCCTCGCCGCGCCGCTTCTCCAGCTCTTCGATGCCACGGTCCGTGAAGTACATGGCTCAAGGATAAGTGCGCCGAAACGGCCGGGCCGCACCCCCGGAAGAGGGGTGCGGCCCGGTCACGTACGGCCTGCGAGGGCGGTTACGCCTCGAACACCTCGCGCACCAGCTGCTCCTGCTCGGCCTGGTGGCGCTTGGCGGAGCCGACCGCCGGGGACGAGCCGTGCGGGCGCGAGATGCGCCGCAGACGCTCGCCGTGGGGCACGTCGGCGCCGACCGCCAGGTCCAGGTGGTCGATCAGGTTCAGCGCGATGAACGGCCAGGCACCCTGGTTCGCCGGCTCCTCCTGGGCCCACAGGTACTTCTCGGCGTTCGGGTACTTGTTGACCTCCGCCTGGAGCTCGGCACCCGGCAGCGGGTACAGGCGCTCGACGCGGATGATCGCCGTGTCCGTGACACCGCGCTTCTGACGCTCGGCCTCCAGGTCGTAGTAGACCTTGCCCGCGCAGAAGACGACCTTGCGGACGGCGGCCGGGTCGACCGACGCGTCGCCGATGACCGGGCGGAACTGGCCCGTGGTGAACTCGTCCGCCTTCGAGGCCGCCGCCTTGAGGCGCAGCATCGACTTCGGGGTGAAGACGACCAGCGGCTTGTGGTGCGGGTTGTGCACCTGCCACCGCAGGAGGTGGAAGTAGTTCGACGGCAGGGTCGGCATGGCGACCGTCATGTTGTTCTGGGCGCAGATCTGCAGGAAGCGCTCCGGGCGGGCGGACGAGTGGTCCGGGCCCTGGCCCTCGTAGCCGTGCGGGAGCAGCAGGGTGACGCCGGACGTCTGGCCCCACTTCTGCTCCGCCGACGAGATGAACTCGTCCACGACCGTCTGCGCGCCGTTGACGAAGTCGCCGAACTGCGCCTCCCACATCACGAGCGCGTCGGGGCGGGCCAGCGAGTAGCCGTACTCGAAGCCCATCGCCGCGTACTCGGAGAGGAGGGAGTTGTACACGTTCAGCCGCGACTGCTCCTCGGAGAGGTAGTTCAGCGGCGTGAACTCCTCGCCGGTCGCCCGGTCGATGATGACCGCGTGGCGCTGGCCGAAGGTGCCGCGCTGGGAGTCCTGGCCCGCCAGGCGGACCGGCACGCCCTCAAGGAGCAGTGAACCGACGGCGAGGGTCTCGCCCATGCCCCAGTCGATCGTGCCGTCCTCGACCATCGCCGCACGGCGCTGCAGCTGCGGCAGCAGACGCGGGTGCGCGGTGATGTGGTCGGGGACGTTGACCTGGGACTCGGCGATGCGCTTGACGACCTCGTCGGAGACCGCGGTGTTCACCGCGACCGGGAAGGTGTCCTGGCCGTCGAGGGTGTCGCCGGAGGCGGGCTGCGAGGTGGCCTCGCGGACCTCGGTGAAGACCTTCTCCAGCTGGCCCTGGTAGTCCTGCAGAGCCTGCTCGGCCTCTTCCAGGGTGATGTCGCCGCGACCGATCAGGGACTCGGTGTACAGCTTGCGCACCGAGCGCTTCTTGTCGATCAGGTCGTACATCAGCGGCTGGGTGAAGGCCGGGTTGTCCGACTCGTTGTGACCGCGGCGGCGGTAGCAGATGAGGTCGATCACCACGTCCTTGTTGAACGCCTGACGGAACTCGAAGGCGAGGCGTGCGACGCGCACGACGGCCTCGGGGTCGTCGCCGTTCACGTGGAAGATCGGGGCCTCGATCATCCTCGCCACGTCCGTCGCGTACATCGACGAACGCGAGGACTCCGGGGCGGCGGTGAAGCCGACCTGGTTGTTGATGACGATGTGGACCGTGCCGCCGGTGCGGTAGCCGCGCAGCTGCGACATGTTCAGGGTCTCGGCCACCACGCCCTGGCCCGCGAAGGCCGCGTCGCCGTGGATCGCGATCGGCAGGACCGTGAAGTCCGTGCCGCCCTTGTTGATGATGTCCTGCTTGGCGCGGGCGACGCCCTCCAGGATCGGGTCGACGGCTTCGAGGTGCGAGGGGTTCGCGACCAGGTTGACCTTGATCTGCTCGCCGTCGAGGCCCGTGAAGGTGCCCTCGGCGCCCAGGTGGTACTTCACGTCGCCGGAGCCGTGCATCGACTTCGGGTCGAGGTTGCCCTCGAACTCGCGGAAGATCTGCGCGTACGACTTGCCGACGATGTTCGCCAGGACGTTCAGGCGGCCGCGGTGGGCCATGCCGATGACGACCTCGTCCAGGCGCGACTCGGCGGCCGAGTCGAGGACCGCGTCGAGCAGCGGGATGACGGACTCGCCGCCCTCCAGGGAGAAGCGCTTCTGGCCGACGTACTTCGTCTGCAGGAAGGTCTCGAAGGCCTCCGCCGCGTTCAGACGGCGCAGGATGCGCAGCTGCTCCTCGCGCTCCGGCTTGGAGTGCGGGCGCTCCACGCGGTCCTGGATCCACTTGCGCTGCTTGGGGTCCTGGATGTGCATGAACTCGATGCCGGTGGTGCGGCAGTACGAGTCGCGCAGCACGCCGAGGATGTCGCGCAGCTTCATCATCGACTTGCCGGCGAAGCCGCCGACGGCGAACTCGCGCTCCAGGTCCCACAGGGTGAGGCCGTGCTCGGTGATGTCGAGATCGGGGTGCTTGCGCTGCTGGTACTCCAGCGGGTCGGTGTCGGCCATGACGTGGCCGCGGACCCGGTAGGAGTGGATCAGCTCGAAGACGCGGGCGGCCTTGGTGACGTCGTCGTCGTGGCTGGCGTCGATGTCCTTGAGCCAGCGGACCGGCTCATAGGGGATGCGCAGCGACTCGAAGACGTCGTCGTAGAAGCCGCTCTCGCCGAGGAGGAGGTTCGCGACCGCGCGCAGGAACTCGCCGGAGGCGGCGCCCTGGATCACCCGGTGGTCGTAGGTCGACGTGAGCGTCATGACCTTGGAGATGCCGAGCTTGTTCAGGGTGTCCTGGGAGGTGCCCTGGAACTCCGCCGGGTAGTCCATGGAGCCGACGCCCATGATCACCGACTGGCCGGGCATCAGACGCGGCACCGAGTGGACCGTGCCGAGGCCGCCGGGGTTGGTCAGGGAGACCGTGACACCCGTGAAGTCGTCCATCGTCAGCTTGTTGTCGCGGGCGCGACGGACGATGTCCTCGTAGGCCTGCCAGAACTCGAAGAAGTTCAGCGTCTCGGCCTTCTTGATCGCCGCGACGACCAGCTGGCGGTCGCCGTTCGGCTTGACCAGGTCGATGGCGAGGCCGAGGTTGACGTGCGGCGGCTTGACGAGGGTCGGCTTGCCGTCCTTCTCGCCGAACGCGTGGTTCATCGACGGCATGGCCTTGATGGCCTGCACCATCGCGTAGCCGATCAGGTGCGTGAAGGAGATCTTCCCGCCCCGGGCGCGCTTGAGGTGGTTGTTGATGACGATGCGGTTGTCGAAGAGCAGCTTCACCGGCACCGCACGCACGGACGTGGCCGTGGGCAGCTCCAGGGAGGCGTTCATGTTCTTCGCGACCGCGGCGGACGGGCCGCGCAGCGTCACGAACTCGGGACCCTCCGCAGGCGCTGCGGCCTCGGCGGCCGGCGCGGCCTTCGGCTTGGCGGCCGCGGGCTTCGCGGGGGCCGGAGCCGGGGCGGCGGCCTTCGCGGGAGCCGGAGCTGCGGCCGCGGGCTTCGGGGCCGCGGGGGCCGGCGCGGCGGCAGGGGGCGCAGGAGCCGCGGCGGCCGGGGCGGCGGGCGCCGCCGGAGCCGTGGTCTCTGCGGCCCCCGCGGCCGCAGTACCCGCCGGAGCCGGGGCGCCAGCGGCGCCCGGCTTGTAATCGGCGAAGAAGTCCCACCAGGCGCGATCGACCGAATTCGGGTCCTGGAGGTACTGCTGATAGATCTCGTCGACGAGCCACTCGTTCGGACCGAACGCGGCAGCGGGGTTCTTGCCCGCTTGGTCGGCGTCGGTCGAGATGCTCGAGTTACTGGGGGACTGTGGCGACACGGCGGCAACCGCCCTCTTCCGCTTCACAAGGTGATGGACAGCGGGAATAAAGGCTACGCCCCCAAGACGGTGAAGGTCAGGTCGGGCCCGTTCATCGTCGCGTAAGTCACATCGGAAAGTGTGTTTCGGGGCTGGAAATGGCGGGAAACAAGCGTGGTTCCGCTACAGAAGTGCCGCACAGGGGTACGGAGATGGGGGCCGTGCGCGCGCAGCGCGCAGACCTGTGCCTGATCACACGTGTCCGTCAGCGCGGACAGTGGTGGATCTTGAGGCTCCGGTTCGGACTTTACGTCAACTTGGCACGGAAGTCTCTCCCGGGAGAGTGATAAGAATCCGGCAACCCCGCTCGGATTCGGCCACTCCGATCCGGCCCCCGTGGAGATCCACGGCCCAGCGGGCGATCGCCAGCCCGAGCCCCGTACCGCCGTCGCTGCCCGGCCCGTGCGGCCGGCGCACCGCCCCCCGGTTGAACCGCTCGAACACGCGGTGCCACTCCGACCTGGGGATACCGGGGCCCTCGTCCAGGACCTCGAGGGCCAGCGACTCCGGCAGCGGCCCGCGCCGCGCCTTGACCGTCACGCGGCCGTGCGGCGGGCTGTGCTTGACCGCGTTGTCGATCAGGTTGGCGACGACCTGGTGGATGCGCTCCGGGTCGGCGTGCGCGGTCAGCTCCGGCGGGGAGACGTCCAGGTGCAGATGGACGTCGGTACGGGTGTGACTGCCGCCCGAGCCCATCGTCGCGCGCGCGGAGGCGACCATGTTGGCCTCCTTCAGCACGCCCGAGAGGTACGGCCACACCTCGAAACGCCGCTTGCGCAGCGGTACGACGCCGTTGTCGAGGCGGGAGAGGTCAAGGAGCGTCTCCACCAGCCGCCCGAGCCGCTCGGTCTGCTTCAGAGCCGTGCGCATGGTCTCGGGGTCGGCCTCGGCGATGCCGTCCACGACGTTCTCGAGGACGGCGCGCAGACCCGCGATGGGTGTGCGCAGCTCGTGCGAGACGTTGGCCACGAGTTCCTTGCGCTGGCGGTCCTGGGCCTCCAGTTCGTCGGCCATCATGTTGATCGTCTGGGCCAGGTCGCCCAGCTCGTCCCAGCGGTTCTCCTGCACTCGGCGCGTGTAGTCACCGTGCGAGATGGACCGGGCCACCGTGTTCATCTCGTCCAGCGGAGCGGTGAGCGAATGCGCCACGAACTGCGTAATGAGCAGTGTGGCGATCATCGAGAAGACCGTGATGAAGCGGAGTTCCGTCTTGGTGTGCACCGCGATCATCGACAGACCGGTGGTGATCAGCACCGAGATGACGACGAGCGCGCCCAGCTTGGTCTTGATCGAGAACGGGCGTACGCCGCCCCAGGGCTCCCCGGGGCTCCTCCGTGCGGCCGACCGCCCTTCGCTCATGGAGTCGGGGTCTCCAGCGCGTAGCCCACGCCGTGCACCGTACGGATGCGCTCGGCGCCGATCTTCCGGCGCAGCGCCTTGATGTGGCTGTCCACGGTCCGGGTGCCGGAGGCGTCCGCCCAGTCCCACACCTCCGCGAGGAGCTGCTCACGGGAGAGCACCGCGCGCGGGGTGTTGGCCAGGCAGACCAGCAGGTCGAACTCGGTGGGCGTGAGGTGCACGTCCTCCGAGCGCACCCGCACCCGGCGCTGCGCGTGGTCGATCTCCAGCTCGCCGAGCCGCAGGATCCCGCTGCGCGGGGTCGTCGCGGCGAGCGCGGCCCGCTCCACGCGGCGCAGCAGGACGTGCACGCGCGCGGCCAGCTCCCGCATGGAGAAGGGCTTGGTCATGTAGTCGTCGGCGCCGACGCCGAGCCCGACCAGCATGTCGGTCTCGTCGTCGCGCGCGGTGAGCATCATCACCGGCACCGGGCGGGCGGCCTGCACGCGACGGCAGACCTCCAGACCGTCGAAGCCGGGCAGCATGATGTCGAGGATCAGCAGGTCGGGCTGCCAGGCCTCTGCGGTGTCGACGGCCGCCGGACCGTCGCCCGCTGTTTGCACGAGGAATCCCTCGGCGCGCAGGCGGGCTGCGATGGCGTCGACGATCGTCGGGTCGTCCTCGACCACCAGGACTCGCCGCTGGGCGCCCGGAGTCGCCGTCGTCGTGCCGCTGTGGGAGGTGTGTGTCTGCTCCATCGCCCGCCCCTGAGTGTGCTTTCCGGAACCAGTGGGGTGATTCCTCGGTCTGCGCATGGTTGCGATTGACGCTTGAATGATCCGCGTCAGGGGAGCAGCGTACGGGGAGGCACCGCGCCTTTGCTATCCAGGTCTTACAGCAACGTGCACGACGTCGGGAACGCCTCGGGCAACCGGGATCTCTTCGGTACGCACCTGCTGGAACCCGGCATTCCCCATGGTTCCCTCGAATTCCGGCGATGGCCTCGCCGACCACACCGCAAGCACCCCGCCGGGTCTCAACACCCTTGCGCAGCTTGCCAGTCCGGCCGGACCGTACAGCCCGTGGTTGCCGTCGGTGACGGTCCAGTCGGGACCGTTGTCGATGTCCAGGCACAGGGCGTCGTATGTGTCGGATGTCTCATTGACGAAATCGAGCAGGTCCGCTTGCACGATCTCCGTGCGTAGGTCGGCGAGGGCGTCGCGGGACAGCTCCGACAGGGGACCCGTGCGGTGCCAGTCGACGACGGCGGGCTCGCGCTCGACGACCGTGATCCGTCCCCAGCGGGGGTCGGCGGCGGCGTGGGCGAGGGAGAAGCCGACGCCGAGGCCGCCGATCAGGACGTGCGGTGCGGCCCGCCCGTCCAGGGCGTTCAGCGTGGCGTCGACGAGCAAACGCTCCGAGCGGCCGTCGGAGGTGTCCATCAGGAAGCAGCCGTTGGCGATGATCTGGAGCAGCTCGCCGTGGCGGCGCAGTACGACCTCGCCGTAAGGGCCCTCACGACGGTCCAGGACTTCGGGAATGTCGTAAGCGGTGCTCATGCGCTCATCCTGACACCGATGTGACGGAGCGTTGGAGGAATTAAGACGCTGGTGAGCGCGAGCTGGGAAGTCGCTGTGAATCGGCGTCGGGGTGGCGTCGGTCACAGACAGGCGGTCCGTGCGCCGCGAAGGGTGGTGGGGCGTAGCGGAAGGAGCGCCTCACCTTGGAACGGACTGCGCGGGAACGGACGGTACGGGCCGACGCACCGACCTCGTCGGCGCCCCTGCTGGACGGGATACCCAGGCAGCGCGGACCGGCGGACGGCACGACCATCACCGCGCCCGAGGCACCCCGCGTCCGCCGTGTCCCGCGTCCCTGGCGTCTGTTCCCCACCCCCACCGGCACCCCGTTCACCTTCGCCTACGTCGCCGTCCTCGTCGTCACCTCACTTGTCACCGAACATGCCGGCCCCGCGCTCGTGCACGCCCTGTACCAGGGGTCCAGCACGGATGTGGCGCACCTGGTGCGCACACCGGTGCTGGTGCTGGTGGGGAGCGCGCTGTGGGTCGCGGGCGGGTTCCTCTCGCCGTACGCGATCGGGCTCCTGCTCGTCCTGACCGGCCTGGAGCGGCGGATCGGCGGTGCGCGCACGGCCGGTGTCTTCCTGCTGGGGCACGTGCTGGCCACCCTCGCCACCGAGGTCCCGGTGGGCCTCGCGGTGCTCGCCGGTCACCTGCCCGACAGCGCCCTGCACCGCCTCGACTACGGGGTCAGCTTCGGCGTCGCCACGAGCGTCGGCGCCCTCGCCGGCCTCCTCACGCCCTGGCTGCGGTGGCCCCTGCTCGCGGTCGTCGGCTGGATGCTCGTCTCGGACCTGATCGCCTTCACGGACCCCCTGACGAACTGGGGCCACCTCATCTCCCTGGGCATCGGCATCGCGACCTGGCCGCTGGTACGGCGGTGGCGGCGGGGCCGCGCCCTCGGGTGAGCTCCGGCCGCCGAGTGAACTTCGCGCTGGTCGGCGGCGCCCTCGCCGGCAGGCTCAGGCCGGCCGCACGGCACCGTCAACGGCTCGCCCCACGGTGATCGCTGAGAGCGAACGAGGGTTGGGGAACATTCAAGCGGGGCCAAGCATTGAGTCGGCATAACTCAACTTGACTGCCGAAGGGGAGATCATGGCTTCGACGTCCACACCGCTCACCTTGCCCGTGCTGCCGCTCGACGACGAGGTCGTGCTGCCCGGGATGGTGGTTCCGCTGGATCTGAGCGACGCCGATGTGCGCGCCGCGGTGGAGGCAGCCCAGGCCGCCGCCCGCTCGGAGCCCGGCAAGCCCAGGGTCCTCCTGGTTCCACGCATCGACGGGACCTACGCGAGCACCGGCGTCCTCGGCACCGTCGAGCAGGTCGGACGGCTGGCCGACGGTGACCCGGGTGCCCTGATCCGAGGCCGCGGCCGCGTGCGGATCGGCGCCGGGACGACCGGGCCGGGCGCGGCGCTGTGGGTCGAGGGCACCCGCATCGACGAGAGCGTGCCCGAGCCGTTGCCGGGCCACGTCGCCGAACTGGTCAAGGAGTACAAGGCCCTGGCCACCGCCTGGCTGCGCAAGCGCGGAGCCTGGCAGGTCGTGGACCGTGTCCAGGCCATCGACGGCGTCTCCGCCCTCGCCGACAACTCCGGTTACTCGCCCTTCCTGACCGTCGAGCAGAAGGTGGAACTGCTCGAGACCGCCGACCCGGTGGCCCGCCTCAAGCTCGCCACCCAGCAGCTGCGCGACCACCTCGCCGAGCAGGACGTCGCCGAGACCATTGCCAAGGACGTCCAGGACGGCGTCGACAAGCAGCAGCGCGAGTTCCTCCTGCGGCGCCAGCTGGAGGCCGTGCGCAAGGAACTGCGCGAGCTCAACGGCGAGAGTGACGGCGAGGAGTCCGACGACTACCGCGCCCGCGTCGAGGCCGCCGACCTGCCCGAGAACGTCCGCGAGGCCGCCCTCAAGGAGGTCGACAAGCTGGAGCGGTCCAGCGACCAGTCCCCGGAGGGCTCCTGGATCCGCACCTGGCTCGACACCGTCCTGGAGCTGCCCTGGAACGAGCGGACCGATGACAGTGCTTCCGCGTACGACATCCAGGGCGCGAAGGCGATCCTCGACGCCGAGCACGCGGGCCTGGAGGACGTGAAGGAGCGGATCACCGAGTACCTGGCGGTGCGCAAGCGGCGCAACGACCGCGGCCTCGGCGTCGTCGGCGGGCGCCGCGGCGGTGCCGTGCTGGCCCTGGTGGGCCCGCCCGGCGTCGGCAAGACCTCGCTCGGCGAGTCCGTCGCCCACGCCATGGGCCGCAAGTTCGTCCGCGTCGCCCTCGGCGGCGTCCGCGACGAGGCCGAGATCCGCGGCCACCGTCGTACGTACGTCGGCGCGCTGCCCGGCCGGATCGTGCGCGCCATCAAGGAGGCCGGGTCCATGAACCCGGTCGTGCTCCTCGACGAGATCGACAAGGTCGGCTCCGACTTCCGCGGCGACCCCGCCGCGGCCCTCCTCGAGGTCCTCGACCCGGCGCAGAACCACACCTTCCGCGACCACTACCTGGAGGTCGAGCTCGACCTCAGCGACGTCGTCTTCCTCGCCACCGCCAACGTCCTGGAGGCCATCCCGGAGGCTCTGCTCGACCGTATGGAGCTGGTCCGCCTCGACGGCTACACCGAGGACGAGAAGGTCGTCATCGCCCGTGACCACCTGCTCCCGCGCCAGCTGGAGCGGGCCGGTCTGGACAAGGACGAGGTGACTCTCGACGAGGGCGCGCTGCGCAAGCTGGCCGGCGAGTACACGCGCGAGGCGGGTGTGCGCAACCTGGAGCGGTCCGTCGCGCGGCTGCTGCGCAAGGTCGCGGCCCAGCACGAACTCGGCGAGCGGAAGTTGCCGCTCACGGTCCGCGAAGGCGACCTGCGTGCCCTGATCGGCCGGCCGCACCATGTGCCGGAGTCCGCCCAGGACCCGGCCGAGCGGCGCACGTCGGTGCCGGGTGTGGCGACGGGCCTCGCGGTCACGGGCGCGGGCGGTGACGTGCTCTACGTCGAGGCGTCGCTGGCCGACCCGGAGACCGGTGCGGCGGGACTGACGCTGACGGGCCAGCTGGGCGACGTGATGAAGGAGTCGGCGCAGATCGCGCTGAGCTTCCTGCGCTCGCACGGCGCCGAACTGGAGCTGCCGGTCGCAGACCTGAAGGACCGGGGCGCGCACATCCACTTCCCGGCGGGCGCGGTCCCGAAGGACGGGCCGAGCGCCGGTATCACGATGACGACCGCGCTGGCCTCACTGCTCTCCGGCCGCCTGGTCCGCACGGACGTGGCGATGACCGGCGAGGTCTCGCTGACCGGCCGGGTGCTGCCCATCGGCGGGGTGAAGCAGAAGCTGCTCGCCGCGCACCGGGCCGGGGTCACCACCGTGATCATCCCCAAGCGCAACGAGCCCGACCTGGACGACGTCCCGGCGGAGGTGCTGGAGAAGCTCGACGTCCACACTGTCACGGACGTCCGCCAGGTCCTGGAGCTGGCGCTGGCACCGGCCACGAACGGCGCGGCGCCGGAGGTTCCGGTGGCGGCGTGACGGACGCTCCCGGATGAGGGAAGGCCCGGGTCCCCGAGAGGGAGGCCCGGGCCTTGCCCTGCCCGCTCGGGCAGCAGGGGGCCCGGAGGCCGTCATTGGTCCATTCCTGCGAAATACTTGCGGAGCTGCGGCGGTCACCAGGACAGGTCCTGGGTGCGGCAGGATTCTTCGGGACGAGCGGGAAACCGGATCAGGGGTGCTGACGTGCACGAGGACGCGAAAATGGACCAGGAGTTCCTGTCCCTGGAGCGGGAGCTGACCGTCCTGCTGCGGCGTGCCCGGGCCAACCAGGGCGAGATGGCCCGCGAGGTCCACCCGGACCTGGAGTCCGCCGCGTACGGGCTGCTCGTCCGGCTGGAGGAGTGCGGTCGCCAGCGCGCCACGGAGCTCGCCGCCTACATCGGCGTCGGCAAGGCGACCATGTCCCGCCAGCTGCGCGCCCTGGAGGAGCTCGGCCTCGTGGCCCGCGAGCCCGACCCGGCCGACGGGCGGGCCTGGCTGGTCGACCTCACCCCGGAGGGCCGCTCCCGCGTCGGCAAGGTCCGCGAGGCCCGCCGCGCCCGCTACGTCAGCGAACTCTCCCACTGGGACCGAGGCGAGGTGGCGGAACTGGCCCGGCTGCTGCACCAGCTGAATCGCGGCATGGAGAGGTAGCCCACCGGGCGGGCCCGGGTACCTCGCCGGGCGGGCCCGAGGCTCACAGCTCCACGTACACCGCGGTCGCGTCGTCGTGCGTCTTGCTGCGGCCCAGGAACACGCGCTCCTCGCCGTCGGCCCGCTCCAGGGCCCGTACCCGGTCCACCAGGGCGCGAGGGCCCTCCTTGCGCACGAAGGTGAACAGGTCCGTCCAATCGCCCTCCCGGAACTTCTCGACCCACCGCGTCGCCCCGTCCGTCAGCCCGGCCAGGGCGCGGACCTCGGTGCGGGGCAGGGCGCCGGTGACCGCCCGGCCCGCCACCGCGGGATCCGCGGCCGCCGTGAAGAATCCGCCCTCCTTGTTGCGGAGCGTGGCGTCGATCACGGCGTCCGAGGCCAGGGCCGAGCGGGGCAGCCGGGACAGGCGGTCGTCGAGGACCGGCGTGACCACGCCGTCGGGGGACTCCAGCAGCAGGGCCGCGTCGGACAGGACGAGGTACTCGACCGTGTCCGGGGACCAGCGGGCGACGGCCACCGTGGCCTGAGGGGTGCGTGGGTGAGAAAGGTCACAGGTTTCGGCATGGGCTTCGGAGGTACGTGCGATGGCGCGGGCCAGGGCGTCGGCCAGGGGAACATCCGTGAGGGAAACGGTCAGTTCGGTCAACGCCCCGCCGAGGCGCGCGGTGTACCAGGGGACCGAATGAAGACAGCCCGTTTTGCCTCGTGGTGGTGTCACGCCGTCCAGGACGACGAGCGAACCGCCCTGTCCGGAGGCGGGCAGTCCGACACTCGCGAAGTCCTCGTTGGGGTACGCCCGGTCGCCGGGCTCCGATACAAGTTCCGTTCGCATCCGGCCAGTCTGCACGAGGTCTCCACAAGGCCCGCAAAAGGCTGGCATCCATCGCCGGACCGATGCACCGACGCAGGTCAGGCGCCCCGTTTGAGGTGGAATGCTGCGCTCCGGGAAGACGTGGCGGCGAATACTGTCAAAGCCGGTCGCCCACGTCCAACCGGCCCACCGCGCAAGGCCGTCGCAAGCGCCGGAGGAACTTGCCCGCCAACTCTCCTTGGATGTTCACTCCTTCGGGTGGCGGGTCAGATGATGCGCGCCCCCTGTCCATCGGCGCTGGGAGGGTCAGGGACCGGTGGGACCCCCTGCTCCGACGACGCCGAGAGCGCGGGGGAAGACGTACGCAACAGTTGACGAAAAGTCACCCCGACCCATGGGCACACGAGTCAGGAATGCGAGCACCGGTGCAGAAGACGCGGCCGCGGCGCACAGGCAGGCAGACGGCCCCTGAAGGGGACGCGGAGCGCACCCCTGTCGGCAAGGGCCGCCCCACCCACGTACGCAACCGGCTGATCGTCGCCGTGGCCGTCGTGGCCGCCGCCATCGCCGGGGCCGGCGCCCCGTCCGTCCTGGCCGCCTCCGGGCAGCTCAAGGACTCCCAGGACCTGGTGGTCCTCGCCGAGCAGACCCAGGACGCGCTCGCCCTCGCCCACTCGCTCGCCGACGAACGCGACGAGATCACCTCCTACATCGCGGCCGGCCGCGTCAAGTCCGAGGCACCCTCGGAGCAGCGCAGCGCCCGCGTCGACCGGCAGGTCGAGGAGATGCGCGCCGACACGGACACACCCGCCGCGGTGCGCGGGGACCTCGACGCGATCGCCTCCGTCCGCAGGTCCGCCCTCACCGGCAAGGACACCGCCCTGGAGGCGCACCAGGCGTACTCCGCCACGATCACCGCGCTCCACCGGCTCGCCGAGCAGCTGGCGGCGGAGATGCCGCCCCGCGCGGGCTCCGGCACGCACTCCCTCGCCGAGCTCGACGCGGCGGTGCAGCAGTCGGCCGCCGCCCGCGGACTGCTCCTCGCGGCCCTCAACGTGCCGACGAGCAAGCAGACGGTCGTCAACCCCATCACCGGACTCGCGAGCACCGAGCTCGTCTCCTCCGACGCCGACACCAAGCAGCGCGACGCCCTCACCGCCGCCGCCCAGCAGGCCCGGCTGCGCTCCGACGCCGCCCTCGCCGGCTTCCGGGACAGCGCGCCCAAGGCGGCCGTGACGTCGTACGACTCCACGGTCACCGGCTCCGAGGTCCAGTCCGCCGACAAGTACCTCGCCTCCCTCACCGACCAGCCGCAGCTGAGCGACGGCGAGCTCGGCACCGACGCCAAGAAGCTGGACGAGGCCCTGTCCGCCCGCATCGACGCGATGCGGGGGGTGGAGTCGTCGCTCTTCGACCACCGCACCAAGGACCTCGAGAAGCTGCGGGACGACGACGTCACGGCGCTGGAGATCCGTATCGCGGCGCTGGGCGTGCTGATGCTGGTGGCCGTCGGCATGGCCACCGCCATGGCCCGCAGCCTCACCCGCCCGCTCGCCGCCCTGCGCCTCGGCTCGGCCCGGCTGGCCGGGGCGGAGGACCCGGTGGCCGAGGAGCCGGTGAAGTTCACCGGCCGCAACGACGAGTTCGCCCAGGTCGTCCGCTCCGTCAACGCCCTGCACGCGCACGCCGCCGCCCTCCACGAACGCGTCGCCACCCTGGAGGACGACCGCAAGCACCTCGTCGGGCAGCGCCAGAAGATGGCCGACGCCCGCGAGGAACTGCGCGCGGAACTCGCCGACTCCGCAGCCCAGTTGGAGCGGCTGCGCGGGAGCATCGGCGGCACGTTCGTCAACCTCGCCCTGCGCACGCTGGGTCTGGTCGAGCGGCAGCTCGCCGTCATCGAGAACCTGGAGGACCGCGAGCAGGACCCCGAGCGCCTCGCCACGCTCTTCAAGCTCGACCACTTCGCCACGGTCATGCGCCGGCACAGCGAGAACCTCCTCGTGCTGGCCGGTACGGAGCACGTGCAGCAGAGCGCCGTTCCGGTGCCGCTGGTCGACGTGGTCCGCGCGGCGGTCAGCGAGATCGAGCGCTACGAACGCGTCCGCATCGCGGCACTGCCGCCGCACGCGCACGTGGCGGGATTCGCCGCGGACGACCTCTCGCACCTGCTGGCCGAACTCATGGAGAACGCGACGTCGTTCTCCCCGCCCGACCTGCCCGTCGAGGTCTCCGGCTGGTTGCTGGAGAGCGGCGAGGTCATGCTCTCCGTCCAGGACGAGGGCATCGGGATGGCGGGCGACCGTCTGACCCGCCTCAACACCCGCCTCGCCGAGTTCGCCCCGGAGACGCCGTACGACCAGGAGGGTGAGGAGGGTCTCGGCCTCGGCCTCTACGTCGTCGCCCGCCTCGCCCACCGCCACGGCGTCCGCGTCCAGCTGCGCGAGCAGAAGCAGGGCGGCATCGCCGCGGTCGTCGTCCTCCCCCAGTCCCTGCTCGCGGCAGCCCCGTCCGCCGCGGTCCCCTCCTCGTCGTCGTCACCGCTGGCCGGCACGGCGAACACCTTCTCCCTCCCGGGCGCCGACGCCGAGGTCAACTCCAACATCCTCTCCGGCCGCTCCACGGGCGGCGACCCGCTGGTGAGGCTGGCGGAGCAGACGGTGCGGGACGCCGACGAGGCCGACGCGGAGTCCGGGGTGGCCGAGGAGGTCGTACGGGATTCCGAGGGGACTGCTGGGACCGACGCGGCTCTTCGGGAGCCCGGAGCCGGTGCGGAGGCGGAGGCAACCGAGGAGGCCGTACGTGAGTTTCCGGCGGCCGAGGGTGCCCTGGAGACGACCGGGGACGCGCGGGAGGCCGTACCGGAGACGGCGGAGCAGGAGCAGGAGCCGACGGCGCTCGGTACTGGCCCCGAGCCGACCACCGGCGCTGAGCCGGAAGCGCCCTCCGCCGAACCGGAGCCGGCCCCGAAGGCCCCGGAGCGGCCCGCCGAGATGACGATGGAGCTGCTCCTCCCGCCCCAGGCAGCCACCGAGCCCTCCACCCACGAGCGGGAACCGACCGAGAACGCACCCGACGAGCCCGACTCCGAGTCCGCCGGGGCCACTGCCCGTGAGCGCAGGGCGGCTTTGCGGGCGGCCCTTGAAGAGGCGTCCGGCGAGTCCGCGTCGGCTGGGCCTGCGTCGGCCGCGGGTGAGTCCCCGTGGGCCGCCGCCGAGCCCGCCGAGGGCGCGGCTGGTGAGCCCTGGGCGGCTGGGCGTGCGGGCGAGGATGAGCCCGCTGGGCCCGTGGCAGACGAGTCCGAGTCCGCCGGGGGCACTGCCCGGGAGCGTAGGGCGGCTTTGCGGGCGGCTCTTGAAGAGGCGTCCGGCGAGTCCCAGCCTGCTGGGTCTGCATCCGCCGCAGGCGAGCCGGCCGGGAGCGCGGCTCGTGATTCCTGGGCGGCTGCGCGCGTGGGCGAACATGCGCCTGCCGAGCCCGGGTCCGGCGAGTCCGCGCGGGCCGCCGGCGACCCCGCTGAGGGCGTAGGCCGTGAGCCTTGGGCGGCTGCGTCCTCCGAGGCCCAGCCCGCTGGGCCCGAGTCCGGTGGGGGCACGGCCCGGGAGCGCCGGGCGGCTTTGCGGGCGGCGCTCGGGGGATCGGGCGGGGAGTCCGCGTCCGCTGCCAGTTGGCCTGTAGGGGACGGCGGGGAAGCCGAGGCGGTGCATGAGCGGGTTCCCGACGAGCCCGAGGAAGTGCTCACCGACAAGGGGCTGCCCAAGCGGACCCCGAAGATCAACGCGCCTGCCCCGCCGCCGCGGCAGCGCGCCGGTTCCGTGGATGCCGAGGCGCTGCGTCGCCGTCTCGGCGGCTTCCGCCGGGGGGCGGAAGCGGGGTACCGCGACGTGGAGGCGGAGATCGCCGAGAAGACCGGCCAGAACCAGGTGCCCCCGGCACCCGGCGAGGCCACCTCACCCGCACCGCAGCACGCACACGCCGAAGATGACACGGGGGGCACCGTCGAGGAGGCAAGCAGTTGACCGCGCCCAGTACCTTCGGACTGAGCAGTGAAGCCCGCAACCTGCACTGGCTACTGACGAATCTCGTCGAGGAGGTGCCGGGCATCCAGTCGGTCGCGGTGGTCTCCTCCGACGGCCTGCTCCTCCTCTCCTCCGACCACGGCCGAAACGCCGAGGCACGCCGAGCGCAGACCGGCAAACCCACCGGCCCGCGCGGTTCCTCCGCGGACCTCGCCACCATCGTCTCCGGCATCGGCAGCCTCACCGTCGGCGCCGCCAAGCTGATGGAGTTCGGCCCGGTCAGGCACACGATGGTCGCGATGGACGAGGGCAGCCTCTTCGTGATGGCCATCAGCGACGGTTCCCTGCTGGGTGTGCACGGCTCCGCGGACTGCGACATGAGCGTGGTGGCGTACCACATGGCGCTCTTCGTCGGCCGCGCCGGCCACGTCCTGACGCCCGAACTCCGCAGCGAGCTGAGGCAGTCCCTGGAGATCGAGTCGGCAGGGAGTACCCGATGAGCACCGCGCCCCAGAGGCTCCCCGTCCGCGGCGGCGACCGCAAGCCCGCCCGCGTCCGCCCCTACTCGCTCACCGGCGGCCGTACCCGCTTCGGCCACGTCCTCCTCGTCGAGACCTTCGTGGCCGCCCTGGAGGCCCCCGAGGAGCGCCGGGAACTGACGAACGGTTCGCTGAAGACGGCCGTGATGCCGGAGATGCGGGCCATCGTCGAACTGTGCCGCCGTATGCGCACGGTGGCCGAGATCGCCGCGCTGCTGAGGATGCCGCTCGGCGTGGTCCGCGTGCTGCTCAGCGACCTCGCGGACCAGGGAAAGATCCGTGTGTACGGAACCGGGACGGGGCACGGCACCGGCCGCCCGGACCGCGCTCTGCTGGAAAGGGTGCTGAGTGGACTCCGTCGTCTCTGACGCCGCTCGTGGCGTCTCCCCCCACATCGAACCCCTCGTCGAACTCGAACCCGACGAGACGTTGCTGCCCTGGCAGACGGACCGGACCCGAGCCCCGATCGCCACGAAGATAGTCGTGGCGGGTGGCTTCGGCGTCGGCAAGACCACCCTCGTCACCGCCGTCTCGGAGATCACGCCCCTGCAGACCGAGGCGCTGATGACCGAGGCCAGCGAGGAGGTCGACGACCTCACCGCCACGCCCGGCAAGCTCACCACCACCGTGGCCATGGACTTCGGCCGCCTCACGCTCGACGAAGACCTGGTGCTCTACCTGTTCGGCACCCCGGGCCAGCAGCGGTTCTGGTTCATGTGGGACGACCTGGTGCGCGGCGCGATCGGCGCGGTCGTCATGGCCGACACCCGCCGCCTGAAGGACTGCTTCCCCGCGCTGGACTACTTCGAGAGCTGCGGACTGCCGTACGTCGTGGCCGTCAACCACTTCGACGGCAGCGAGCGGTTCGCTCCGCAGGACGTGCGGGAGGCGCTGACGATCCCCACGCACGTACCTGTCATGATCATGGATGCGCGGCGCCGGATCTCGGTGATCGAGACCCTCCTGGCCCTCGTCGGCCACGCCCTCGACGAAACCCCCGAGTAGGAGAAGTTCCCCGCATGCGGAAGATACTCGTCGTCGGAGCCGGCCAGTCCGGACTCCAGATCGCTCTCGGCCTCCAGTCGCACGGGTACGAGGTCACCCTGATGTCCAACCGGACGGCGGACGAGATCCGCTCCGGCCGGGTCATGTCGACGCAGTGCATGTTCCACACGGCCCTGCAGCACGAGCGCGATCTCCAGCTGAACTTCTGGGAGTCCCAGGCCCCGAAGATCGAAGGACTCGGCGTCTCGGTCGCGGCCCCCGGCTCGCACGACCCGGGCCCGACGCAGCGCGCGATCGACTGGGTGGGCAAGCTCGACGGGTACGCCCAGTCCGTCGACCAGCGCGTGAAGATGGCCGGCTGGATGGAGACGTTCGCCCAGCGCGGCGGCCAGCTGGTCATCCACGGCGCGGCGGTCTCCGACCTCGACTACTTCTCCCGTACGTACGACCTGGTGCTGGTCTCGGCCGGCAAGGGCGAGCTGGTGTCGATGTTCGGCCGCGACGCCGAGCGCTCCCCGTACAGCGAGCCGCAGCGCGCCCTCGCGGTGGCGTACGTCCATGGGCTGGGCCCGCGTCCGGAGCACCCGGAGTTCGACGCGGTCCGCTGCAACCTGGTCCCCGGCGTCGGCGAGCTGTTCATCATGCCGACCCTGACCACCTCCGGCCGCGCCGACATCCTCTTCTGGGAGGGCATACCCGGCGGCCCGCTCGACGTCTTCAAGGGCGTCAAGGACCCGGCGGAGCACCTCTCCCTGACCCTGGAACTCATGGAGAAGTTCACGCCGTGGGAGTACGCCCGGGCCACCAAGGTCGAGCTGACGGACGCCGGTGGCACGCTGGCCGGCCGGTATGCGCCGACGGTGCGCAATCCGATCGGCCGTCTGCCCGGCGGGGGCCTGGTGCTCGGTGTGGCTGATGTCGTCGTCGCCAACGACCCGATCACCGGGCAGGGCTCCAACTCGGCGTCCAAGTGCGCGGCGTCCTACCTCGCCTCGATCCTGGAGCGCGGGGAGAAGGCGTTCGACGAGGAGTGGATGCAGGGGACTTTCGACCGGTACTGGGAGACTGCGCAGCACGTCACGAAGTGGACCAACGCGATGTTGGCTCCGCCGCCGGAGCACATTCTGAACCTCATTGGTGCGGCGGGGCAGTTGCAGCCGGTGGCGGATCGATTCGCCAATGGGTTCAACGATCCGGCGGACTTCGAGAACTTCTTCTATGAGCCGGAGAAGGCGGCCGCCTATCTGGCCTCGGCCGCCGGAGCCTGATGGGTTCCTGACCTGCAGGTCCGGCCGTCGTTGCCTGCAGGACAACCGACTGTCGCTTGTCGTCCGGGAAGACATGAACGACTTCCAGCGGGCAGGCGCCCGAAGACCGCCCCTCACCTGGGATGCGACAAGCGAGAAGGCAGGCGATGAGTCGGACGACAACAAGAAGGACCGCCCTTCTGTCGCCCAGAGGCTGTCCCTCCGGACCGAGCGTCCATCAAAGTGGACGTGGGCCTGGCGATGAATCCCGCTGTACGCGAGGGAACAGTTACTTGCACTGACCCTTATGACACTTCATTCCGCTCGGGCAGACGATGCCAGTGCAGGGATCCACCGGCACGCATTGGCCATTTTTGCAGGTGGTGCCTGACGGACATACGATACCCGCGCATTTCTTGTTCGACGCAGCCAACAGCAATGTGCCCGGATCCTGGGAGCATGGCCCACGCTCAGCAGATTGCTGTTGAAGAATGGACGGATTCGGCCGGACATTCTCGTGCGCTGACTGGGTGGGCCCGAAGCCCAGTAGGGCCAGCGGGAGAATGAGCACGACGAGGAAGGACCTGGCAAACATGATTTGCTCCAGCTCTTGTCCTTTTTGTCTAGACTGCGCCTCTGCGTCCATGGGATGCAAGGACTCTATTTGGTTTCGATATCAACCAGTGAGCCAAACGCTGATTTCTGCTCGACGGTCGGTGTGCAACGCGGCCAAGTCGGCATTGGGGCTTGAAGAATGTGCCTCGACTGGCTGCTAGCCGGTAGCCAGTAGCCCCGACGGGCCCCCGTTTCTCTGAGCCGGAGAAGGCGGGGGCTTATCTCGCGGAGGTGTCGGGAGCCTAGGAGTTCGTGGGCGGCTGCGGGTTGTTTTGTTGCTGGTCGCGCCCACGCGGCGGAGCCGCATATGTCTCAGCCTCGCGCCCCTCGGTCTGCTGGTCCGGGCGTACTGCTCCCAGTACCGGGTTGGACGCGATCGGGGAGAGCTTGATGTTCTCGCCGGGGCGGGGGGCCTGGACCACCGTGCCGTCGCCCACGTACATCGCCACGTGGGTGGCGTCGGGGAAGTAGACGACCAGGTCGCCGGGGCGTAGCTCCTCCAAGGGGATTCGGGGGAGCTGCGCCCATTGCTCCTGACTGGTCCGGGGGATCGGGATTCCCGCCCGGCCCCATGCTTGGGACGTCAGGCCCGAGCAGTCGTACGACGTGGGGCCCTCCGCGCCCCACTCGTAGGGCTTGCCGAGTTGCTGGACGGCGTAGCGGATGGCGCTCTCGCCCGCCGGTGACGGGGTGCGGGCGGTGCTGAGGGCGCCGGAGGCCATGAAGGTGCGCTGGGCCTGGGCGATGCCGTTGCGTTCGAAGTCGGCGAGTGCGGTCAGCTGGTCGGTGGTGAGGGAGGCGAGCAGTTTCTCCACCTCGTCGAGCCGTGCGCGGACCTGGTCCCGCTCCTTCTTCCGGCGCTCGGTGAGGGTGAGCTGGCCGTCCAGGGCCCTGCGGGCCTTCCGCGCGAGCTCGTCGGCCCGCCGTTCGGTCCCCGCGAGCCGGCCCACCGTCTGCGCCCGCTCCCGCGCCAACTGGCCGATCATATGGCCCTGGTCGAGCGCGTGCTGGGGGTCGCGGGCGAGGAGGAGGTGTACGTAGGGGGAGATGTCGGAGGTGCCCTGGTACTGCTGGCGGGCCAGCCGTCCGGCCGCGCCCCGGCTGTCGTAGAGGGAGAGGCGGGCGTCGGCGAGTTCACGGTCCAGCCGGTCGGTCTCGGCGCGTTGCCGCTTCAGCTTCTCCTCGGTGGCGTTGTAGGACTCGGTGGCCTGTTCGGCCTCGCGGTACAGCCGCTGAAGGTCCGTCAGCAGCTCGGCCACGGAACGCTCGGGTTCCGGGACGGCCGCCGCGGACACCGGTGCGAGGGCGACGTGCGCCGCCACCGCCGCCGTACATACCAGACGCAGCACCCTGCCTGACACGCCATCACCTCCGGTGAGGGGCAGGCGGGCCTTCCGCCTCCCTCCGCACCGTGAGCATCAGGCGATCGCTCGTGACGTGCGCGTCGAACGTGCGCCGTTCGGCGCAACGCTGTCACTCGTCGGTGTCATCCGGCTTGCCGGGCGGCGTGGTGTCTGGATCGGCGCGGGGCGGGGTGTCCGGCTTGGACCAGGGCCACCTCGGGCGGCTGTCCTTGATCCCTTCCGGGTCGTACTCGTACTTCCACCCCTGGGGCAGGCCCAGGCGCCTGCTGTGGCCGCGGGGCGCGCGTCGGTAGACGAGCACGGTGGGCGGGCCGCCGGCCGCGTCGGGGACGGGGATGCGGTACGTCTTCGGTGGCTGGCCGGTGGGGCCGAGCAGGATGGGCAGGACGCGCCCGTCCATGGGCCCGCCCTCGAAGGGGGTGTCTTCGCTCTTCACGACACCAGTGTCGATCAGGTCTCCGCCGCGAGCGCACGCCGCACGAGCGCTTCGGTCTGCGGGTCCCGGCGTGCGGTGACGGTGAGCAGGGCGACGAACTGTTCCACGAGCCAGTCCCGCAGCTCCTCGGCGGGCGGCTGCTTGTCCTCGTCTAGCCAGATCAGGGAGGCCGCCTCGACGGCGGTGATCCACATCCGGACGGTCATGCGCAGCCGGGGTCCGGGGTCGGTGATCTCCAGGTGGCTCAGGATGTGCTCGGCGGCGGCCCGCCGCACCCCGTCCACGATGGCGGTCGTCCGTGACGTCTCCACGACGCTGCCGCCCTGGAGCAGGGCGCTGAAACCGGCGTCGTGCTCGTCGACGAAGGTGAGGTAGCGGTCGAGGGCGCGGCCGAGGCGGGGGAGGAGAGGGCCCTCGCGCGGCTCGTCGAAGCACTGCCGGAGCTCCTCCGCGGCGGACCGCAGGGCGGCCTCGTACAGCTGCTGCTTGCCGCCCGGGAAGTACCGGTACACCAGGGGCCGTGACACCCCGGCCGCCTCCGCCACGTCGTCCAGCGACACCTCCTCGGGCGCGCGGTGCGCGAAGAGCGACAGGGCGGCGTCGAGGAGCTGGCTCCGGCGCTCCTCGACGCTGAGGCGGCGGTAGGCGGGGGTGGCGGCGGAGGGGGTCATGTCCCGCAGCGTAACCGGCGCACCCTCACCGGCACCCACGCCAGCAGGCACGATGCCGGGTGCCGGGTGCCGGGTGCCGGGTGCCGGGTGCCGGGTGGCGGGCGGCGGCTTCAGGCCAGCAGGCCGGAGGACCTCCACAGTCGTCGCCCGACGCCCCGCAGCACCCCTATGTCGTCCAGGAAGTCGGTCAGGCGCTTCGCGCCGGTCTGCATGACCTCGCGTCGATGGCCGCTCGCGCTCACCTGGGCCACGGCCTCCCGCTTGTCCAGGCCGACGTTCGTGTAGACCTCGGGGTTCACGAAGGCCAGCGAGAACACGCGCGCGACCTCGCCCGACGTGACTCTCGTGAACTCCTGGGACCACTTCGGCGCCGTCACCATCTGCCGGCGCAGCTCCTCGCGGGCGTAGCGCACGTGCCGGGCCTCCTCCACGACGTGGATCCGGGTCACGCCCCGCACCAGCGGCTGCACGCGCTCGTCGGGGAACGTCAGCCGCTGCATCCAGTCGAGGACCTCCTCGCCGAGCAGGGTGGCCGTGAAGGATCCCGGTGTGGTGGAGATGGTCTTGAACAGGCGCCCCAGCTGGTGGTGCGTCCGGCTCACCGGGTACCACGGGGTCTCGCCGCGGGAGATCAGCCGCGCGAACATCTTCGAGTGCCGGCACTCGTCCTCGATCTCGGTGAGGGCGTAGCGCACGTGCGCGCTCGTGGCGGCCTTGTCGTAGATGTGCCGCACGAGCAGCTGCATCAGGATGATCTCGAACCAGATGCCCAGCGAGGCCAGCGAGGCGGCCTCGTGCCGTGACAGCAGCAGCCGCTGCTCCTCGCCCATCCGCTTCCACAGCGGCGTGCCGTACAGCGACACCAGCTCCGGCGGCCAGAACCACTTGCCCTCCTCGAAGGGCGCGTCCCAGTCCAGCTCCTCGTCCGGGTCGAAGGAGTGCTTGGCGGAAGAGACGAGCAGCCGCTCGGCCACCTGCTCGCGGTCCTTGAGCAGGCCGAGCGCGTCCCGCAGCCCGTCGAGCGCGTCGGCTTCCGTCAGGGTCGTCATGGGTGTTCCACCTCGTCGTACGGGGGCGTGTCCGGTTACCCGCGGTTCACTCGATCCTTATGAGACTGCTTGTCAGCAAGCCCGTCAATCCCCCGCGCACCACTTGTTGACCCTCGGTCTAATTGGGGTGTGGGGCTCGACCGGATCCGGAACACTGATCGAATGACCTCCACGCCCCGCGCCGTCGCCCGCCGCAGCCTCGAAGGCCTCGCCCTCGGCGACGCGTTCGGCGAGCGCTGGTTCCCGCTCTTCCGCGAGCCGCGTCAGGCGTACGAGGAGATCCGCACGCGGCGCACGCCCGAGGAACCCGAGTGGCACTGGACGGATGACACGGCGATGGCGCTCGGCGTCCTCCGCGTGCTCGACGAGCACGGTGAGATCCGTTCGACGGACCTGGCCCAGGCCTTCGCGCTCGGCTACGACGCCGACCCCGCCCGGGGTTACGGCTACGGCATGCACGAACTGCTGCCCCGGCTGCTCGAAGCACCGGAGCGCTGGCCCGAGTTGGCGCGCGGTCTGTTCGGCGGCGAGGGCAGCCTCGGCAACGGCGCGGCGATGCGTGTGGCGCCCCTCGGCGCGTGGTTCCACCCCGACCTCTCACGCGTCGTCGAGCAGGCCACCCGCTCCGCCGAGGTCACCCACGCCCACCCCGAGGGCGTCGCGGGTGCCGTGGCCGTGGCGGTGGCGGCGGCGTTGTCGGTCCGTCGGGAGCTGGACCTGGGGCGGGTGGTGTCCCTGACGCCGGACAGCGCGGTGCGGGAGGGGCTGGTGCGGGCCGCCGGGCTGCCCTTCGGTACCGAGCCCTGGAGGGCGTCCGACGTGCTCGGCAACGGGCAGCAGATCCGCGCCGACGACACCGTCCCGTTCGCCGTCTGGTCGGCCGCCCGGCACCAGGACGACCTGGCCTCGGCCCTGTGGACCACGGCCGAGGGTTTCGGTGACGTCGACACCACCTGTGCGATCACCGGCGGGATCGTGGCGGCCCGCACGGGAGTGGACGGAGTGCCGGAGGAGTGGCTGAGCCGTAGGGAGCCGCTGCCCGCAGGGGTCGGCTAGGCGGGGCAGCCCAGGTCGTCGGGGACGTCCAGGGCGACCGGCTCACCGGCCCCCGGCGGGAAGGACGTGCGCAGGGTGAAGGCGTACGGCGTCGGGCCGTTGGTGCGCAGGTGCAGCAGGCGGGCCTCCGCCTCGGCGACCGTCGGGCGGTGACCCGCCGGGACCCACCACAGGGTCGCCATCGCCTCCTGCACCCGCTCGAACCACTCGCGGCGGCGGGCCAGCATCTCGCGGTGCCGGCCCTGGTACATGTAGGCGGTCAGGGCGTTGGTGTCCCGCCACACCGACATGTTGATGATCAGCCACTCGTCGCCGAACACCGCCACGTCCGTCGCGTCGCCGCCCTCGCCCTCCAGCCGCCAGACGAAGCCGTCGGCCGCGTCGGCGTCGGCGTTCACGGGGTCGAGGCCGTCGACGAAGTCCTTCAACTGCGCGGAGTCCAGTGGGGCCTTGAGGCGGGCGATGTTGACCTGGGCGAGTTCGAATGCGGCTGCGGCGTCAGTCATGACCGAACGTTAGGTCGGTCATGACGGTCTCCGGTAGCCCCCGTCTCACGACTTGAGCACTCACGAGTTGAGCACCGCCTCCATCACGGCCCGCGCGATCGGCGCCGCCATGCCGCCCCCGGTGATCTCCCCCCGGTTGCCCGAGGCGTCCTCCACCACCACCGCGACCGCGACCTTCGCCTCCAGGTCGGTGTGACCCTGGGCCCAGGACACGAACCAGGCGTACGGCGTCCCGGCGTTGCCGATGCCGTGCTGGGCGGTGCCGGTCTTGCCGCCGACGGTCGCGCCGCGGATCGCGGCGTTCGTCCCCGTACCCTCCCTCACCACGTCCCGCATCAGCTGCCGCATCCGGGCCGCGGTCGTCGGAAGCATCACCTGGCGCGTGGGACGGGGACCGGCCGTGGATACCGTCGCTCCGTTCGCCCGGAGCGTGCGCTCCACCAGGTACGGCGACCGCAGCTGCCCCCCGTTCGCGACGGCCGCCGCGACCATCGCCATCTGCAGCGGCGTGGCCCGCGTGTTGTACTGGCCGATCGACGACAGGGCCAGCTGCGCCTTGTCCACGGACGTGTCGAAGGTGCTGCGCGCCACCGAGAACGGGATCCGCAGATCCGCGTCGTTGAAGCCGAAGGCGTGTGCCGTGGACACCATGTCGTCCACCCCGACGTCCACGCCGAGCTTCGCGAACACCGTGTTGCACGACCACTGGAACGCGACCCGCAGCGGCGCGTTCTCGCAGCCCTCGGACTCGTTGGCCAGCCTCGTCGTCGTCCCGGGCAGTTGGTACGGGTCGGGGGAGTCGGTCGGCGCGTCGACGTCGCGGACCACACCCGCGTCCAGCGCGGCCGCGGCGGTGACCACCTTGAACGTCGAACCGGGCGGATACGTCTGCCGTACGGCCCGGTTGAGCATCGGCTTGTCCGGGGCGCCGGTCAGCCGCGCCCACGCGCGGGCCGCCGCCGGGCCGTTGCCGGACAGTTGCGCCGGGTCGTAGGAGGGGGCGGACACCAGCGCCAGGATCCGCCCCGTCGCGGGCTCGATCGCCGCCACCGCGCCCTTCCGGCGGCCCAGTCCCTCGTACGCCGCCTGCTGCGCGGCCCGGTTGAGGGTCGTGACGACGTCTCCGCCGGGGTTGCGGGCGCGGGTGACGTCGTTGAAGAGGGGGAGCGGGGTGAGCAGCGGGTCGGTGCCGGAGAGGACGCCGTCCTCGGTGTGCTCCAGGAGGGTCGTGCCGTACATCTGAGAGGCGTAGCCGGTGACGGGCGCGTACAACGGCCCTTCGGGGTACGTCCGTTCGTGGCGGAGCCGGCCGTGGGTGTCCCGGGAACCGGTGACCGGCCGGTCGCCGACCAGGATGTTCCCGCGCGGCTGCCGGTAACGCGCGATGTCGGGACGGCGGTTGGCCGGGTTGTGGTCGTAGGAGCGGGCCTGGACGATCTGGACGCGGGCGGCGTTGACCAGGAGCGCCAGGAGCAGCAGGGCGCAGAAGGCGGCCGCGTGCCGGATGTGTCGGGTCACTGTGCCGCCTGTCTGTCGTGCTGTCGGCGGGCCGAGTGGCTCACCCGGATCAGCAGGGCCACGATGGCCCAGTTGGTGACGACCGACGAGCCGCCCTGGGCGAGGAAGGGCATCGCCATGCCGGTCAGCGGGATCAGGCCGGTCACCCCGCCGGCGATCACGAACACCTGGAGCGCCCAGATCGACGCGAGGCCGACCGCGAGCAGCCGGCCGAAGGGGTCGCGCAGGGCGAGGCCCGCACGGTAGCCGCGTTCCACGAGGAGTCCGTAGAGGAGGATGATCGCGGAGAGGCCGGCCAGGCCGAGCTCCTCGCCCGCCGTGGCCAGGATGAAGTCCGACTTGGTGGCGAAGCCGATGAGGACGGAGTGGCCGAGGCCGAGGCCGGTACCGAGGAATCCGCCGGCCGCGAAGGCGAACAGGGACTGCGCGAGCTGGTTGGGGCCCTGGCCCGCCTCGATCGACGCGAACGGGTGCAGCCAGTCCTCGACCCTGCTGTGCACGTGCGGCTCCAGCCGGCCGACGGCGACCGCGCCGAGCACCGCGAGCAGCAGGCCGACCGCGATCCAGCCGGTGCGGCCGGTGGCGACGTAGAGCAGGATCACGAACAGGCCGAAGAAGAGCAGGGACGTGCCGAGGTCGCGCTCCAGGACCAGGACGCCCACGCTCAGCAGCCAGATGGCGAGGATCGGGCCGAGCACGCGGCCGGTGGGGAGCTGGAGCTTGGTGAACTTCCAGATCGTGCGGCCCGTGTACGCGAGCGCGCTGCGGTTGGCGGCGAGGTAGGCGGCGAAGAAGATGGCCAGCAGCACCTTCGCGAACTCGCCCGGCTGGATGGAGAATCCGGCGATCCGGATCCAGATGCGGGCACCGTTCACGGCCGGGAAGAAGATGGGCAGGGTGAGCAGGACGAGGGCGGCGACCACGCACACGTACGCGTAGCGCTGGAGGATCCGGTGGTCGCGCAGGGCGGCGACGACCACGATGAACAGGCCCACGCCGAGCGTGGACCACACGAGTTGGGTGGGGGCGGCCCGGTCGCCCGGGGTTTCCAGGTCGAGCCGGTAGATCAGCACCAGGCCGAGGCCGTTGAGCAGCACACCGATGGGCAGCAGCAGCGGGTCGGCGTACGGGGCGCGCAGTCGTACGGCGAGATGCGCCAGCAGGGCGAGTACGCCGAGCCCGGCACCGTAACCGGCGGCGCCGGGCGGGAGGGTGCCGCTGCGGGCGATGCCGACGTTGCAGTAGCCGTACACGGACAGCAGGAGGGCCACGAGGATCAGGGCGAGTTCGACGCCCCGGCGCCGGGGGAGGCACGCGGCGGGAGCGGGCGCGTCCGTCGCTGCCACGGTGGTGCCGACCTTGGTCATGTCCGGAACTTACCCAAATAGTGATTCTTGCGGGTTCTTGTGCGGCTTGAGTGTTGCCGGGGGTGTCAGCACCAGCGCGGCGGTGTGCCGATGGTGTCGATGTGGCGGGCCGACCCCCAGGCCCAGGTGCCGTCCGTGAGGAGGTACCAGGTGCGGTTGCCCTGGACGCTCTGGCCCGTGGTCCTGCAGAAGATCGTGACGTAGTCACCCCGCTGGACGGCCCGGATCACACGGCTGCCGCGGGTGGGCGCGCTGCGCAGGAGCAGCCGGTTCGCCGTGACGATGCCCTTGTACAGGCGCGGGGCGCGGGTGTCGCCGCCCTGGGCGGCCGCACCGTCACTCGCGACGGCGGGCGTGACGGCGGCGGCGGTGGCGAGGGCGGTGGCGAGGGCGGTGGCTATGAGCAGGCGGGTGGCACGCGAGCGCATGGACATGGGGTACCTCCCTGAAGGGCTCCCTGATGGGGGCGAAAGTGACTGATCGCCACATTAGGGGCGGTGCACGGAGGGTGCCCGTCGCGTTGGGCCATCGGGGGCGTGGGGTTCGCCGGGGACGGTCACGCGGCGCCGTCGGGGGCGCCGGGCGCCCGCTGAGGCAGTGTCAGGGTCGCCACCGCCCCACCGTCGGGCGCGTTGGCGAAGTCCAGCCGCGCGCCCAGCACCTCCGCCTGCCCCAGGGCGATCGTCAGCCCCAGTCCGTGCCCCTTCGCGCCGCCCTCGGTACGGAACCGCTGCGGCCCGTGCGCCACGAGGTACTCCGGATAGCCGTCCCCGTGGTCCCGCACGGTCACCACGGGCCCGTCCACCGTCAACACCGCCGCCGGGCGCCCGTGCCGGTGCGCGTTCGCGACCAGGTTGCCGAGCACCCGCTCCAGCCGCCGCCGGTCGGTCTCCACGCGCGCGTCCCGGACGACCCGGACCTCCGTGTCGGTCCCGGAGGTCCGCACCACCCGCTCGGCCAGCGCCCCGAGCTCCTCGGCGTCGACCTCCAGCCGCTCCCGCCCCGTGTCGAGGCGCGAGATCTCCAACAGGTCCTCGGTGAGGGTGCGCAGCGCCGCCACCCGGTCACGTACCAGTTCCGTCGGCCGGCCCGCGGGCAGCAGCTCCGCCGCCGCGTGCAGGCCGGTCAGCGGGGTGCGCAGTTCGTGCGCCACGTCGGCGGTGAACCGCTGCTCGCTCAGCAGCTTGCCCTGCAGCGAGGACGCCATGGAGTCCAGCGCGGCGGCGACCGCGGCGACCTCGTCCTGCGGGCGCGTCGGCTCCTTCGTCCGTGGGTCGTTCGCGCGTGTCCGTGGGTCGTTCACCCGTGTCCGGGGGTTGTTCACCCGTGTCCGTGGGTCGTTCACGCGCGCGTCCAGATCGCCGGCGGTGATCCGCCGGGCCACCCGCGCGGTCTGGTGCAGTCGTGCGGTCACCCGGGTCACCGCGAACGCGCCCACCAGCAGCGTCGCTCCGATCGCCAGCGCCGACGACCACAGGATGGCCGAGTCCAGGCCCTGGATCGTACGGGCCTGCTGCCCGTAGTCGACGGCGACGGCCAGTGTCCGCCCGCCGTCGGCGGGGCCCGCCGCCCACATCGTGGGCCGTCCGCGGTGCTCGGCGACCATCGTGCCGCGCTCCCCGGCCGCCGCCAGCTCCCGCAGCGGCTCCGGCAGCCCCTGCGGGTCGACGCCGGCGCCCGGCCGCAGCGTGTCCCCGGCCTCGAACGCCGCGGTCGCGTCCGTCAGCCGGGACAGCGCGAGGTCACGGGCCTGGCCGACGGTCTGGTTCGTGACCTGCACATGGACGAGCACGCCGAGCAGGGCGGCCAGCGCGCAGCACATCACCGTGATGAAGACCGCGGCCTTCACGGCGAGCGTGGCGGTCCACTGGGGGAGCGCCAGCCTCATCGGGGGGCCGCCGAGGAGGGGGCGGCGGGGACGGCGGTGGTCGGGGAGGGGGACCGGGACGACCCGGGGGAGCGCGAGGACCCGGGAGGGCGCGAGGAGTGCGGGGCGTGCTTCCTGCCGTCGCTGCGCAGCATCTCGTCGTGGGTGAGCAGCATCGCCTTCTGCTCCTCGTCCCAGGTCCACTGGAGGCGGTACTCGTAGCCCGCGATGTCCGACGGCGAGCGGACTATCACCGACCGGCCGGCCAGCTCGACCGCGCTCACGGCGTCCTCGTAGTGCATGACCTGCACCAGCCGGTGCTTCTCCACGGTGTAGACGCGGACGGCCGTCAGCGTGCCGGGCAGCAGCCGGAAGCCGAGCGTCAGGTCGTCGCGTCCGTCGCCGGTCAGGTCCCGGTAGTACGGCTTGAGGACGGGGCACCTGGCGCGGTCCCCGTCCGTACCGCAGTCGGCCATCAGCGCGGCCGTCTCGCGGTACGGCGCCTTGTCGCCGTCGTAGTCGTCCGGGCTCCCGGAGATCTCCTCGCGCACGATCGCGGCCGGGTCCACCCTGCGGAGATCGTCCCCCGGGACGGTGACGCCCTTCACCACCGCGGTCTCCGCCTCGTCGAAGTCGAAGGCGGGGGAGGAGGCGGGAGGCAGGTCCGGCCAGAGCCGGGCCGGGCTGATCGCGGTGGGGGTCGCCCCGGCGCCGCGCAGCCCACCGGCGTCACCACAGGCCGCGGTGGCGGCTGCCAGAAGCGTGACGGCACCGAGGGCGGAGGCTGCGCGCGAGGGGCGTCTGGGGGGCACGGGGCTCCTGTGGTCGGGGTGGCTGTCGGCCCGTACACCTTATTCGTAGGGGAGTCCTATTTGCGTTTGCATCGCCTTTATGGATGGGTCGACGCCCGCCTACTCGGCGAGTTCCTCAAGAAGCCGGGCCGTCGAGAGCCCGGCCCGCAGGTACTCGACGAACAGCTCGTTGTGCAGCGCCCACGGAGAGCGGCGGGAGCGTATCAGCCGGATCGCCTCGTCGGCCGAGTGGCCCCGACGGGCCAGGGCGTGGGCGATGACCAGCCCCGAGCGGTTGTACCCGTGGTAGCAGCGGACGAGGACCGTGCGGCCGGCGTCCAGCGCGTCGCTCGCGGCCTGCGCGAGCCGCATCACGCCCGCGAGCTGCGTCCCGTCCAGCGGGCCGTCGGGGATGGGCCACACCTGGTGCTCCACCCCTGGGCCCGGCCCGTGTCCCGGCAGCCGCAGCAGCGTCTGCACGAGATCGAACTCCTCCTGCACGACGGCGAACTCCAGCTGCCCGGCGTGGCCCCGGAACTCGTGCCCACCCATCCACAGACCGGGCACGACCTCGCTCCACGCACTGTCCGGAGCCGGTACGTCGGGCTGCTTCCCGCGGGTACGCAATTGCGCCTCCCCAGCTCCCGCTCCCAACTCCTCTCAAAGGTAGCCGGGTTCTTGCCCCTGGAGCACCCCGCCTGTTCCCATGGTCATGGGGTGATGGTGCATGAGTGGACTGCGCGTCATACCGACCTGGCGCCACGGTCAGGAACGGCTGTACGTCTGTCTCCCGGACGGCAGGAACGTGGCCTGGTACGACCGTGAGGCGGCCCGGGTCAACCTGCTGAGCGTGGACCGCGCGGAGGACGTCCTCGAGGCCCTCCGCCCCTTCCTGACCGGCCAGGTCACGGTGGGCCCGCCGCCCGTCCCGACCCCCGCCGAGCTGGCCCGGCTCTCCCTCCACCCGGACGACGACCTGGCCCCCAACCGCCCCGGCGAGGCCCTGCTCGTCGCCCTCGACCGGGACCCGGGCCCGCCCCGCCGCCTCCGGCCCGACCCCCGGCGCCGGGAGCTGGCGGCGCAGCAGGCGGTCGGCGACGCCCTGGACCGGCTCGACGGCGCGGGCTGGCACACCCTGCACTCCGTCCCGCTGCCCGGCGGCGACCTCGTCCACCACCTGGCCATCGGGCCGGGCGGCCTGTTCGCGATCCACGCCCTGTACGCCCACAAGCAGCGCGTCCTCATCACCGACCCCATGGTCGCCCTGGGCCGCCGCGACCCCCACCCCCTGCTCCGCCGCGTCCGCTCCGCCGCCGACCGCGCCTCCTACGCCCTGACCGCCGAGGTCCACCCGGTCCTGGCCGCCGTAGACCCGACCGAGGTCACGGCGGCCGGCCCGGTGCGCGAGGTCCGCATCCTCAAGGACACGGAGATCGCGAATCTGGCCCGTCTGGGCGGCGTACTGAAGCCGGCGGACGTGGAGGCGTTGCACGCGATGGCGAGGGACAGAAACACCTGGACACGGGTGTAGTGGACCCATCTCAGGGGCGCGGGGCAGTGTCGAGATGCGGCTCCGCCGCGGGGCGCGACAAGCCACAGCGGAGCCGCACCCGTCATGCTCAGGGCAGCGCCCCCGCACGGTCGGCATCAAGAAGCGGCCCCAACAGATCCCCGAAATCCCGCACCCGTGGTGCGACGTCCGGAGCCAGAAACGCCAGCTGCGCCGCATCCCCGCACTCCTCGACCTCAGCCCACGTAACCGGCGCCGACACACTGTGCTCCGCCCGCGCCCGCAACGTATACGGCGTAGCCGTCGTCTTCCGCGCAGCGTTCTGACTCCAGTCGACGAACACCTTCCCGGGCCGCAGGCTCCGGGTCATCCGGTGCACGACCAACCGCGGCATCGCCTTCTCCGCCTCCACCGCGAGCGCCTTGGCGTACTCCGTGGCCCGCTGCGAGGAGACCGGCCGCAGCGCCGCCAGCAGATGCAGCCCCTTCGACCCCGACGTCTTCGCGTACGCCTCGATCCCGTCCGCCGCCAGCCGCTCCCGCAGCCAGAGCGCGACCTCGCAGCACTCGACGACGGTGGCGGGCGCCCCGGGGTCGAGGTCGAACACCAGCCGGTCGGCCTCGGCCGGTGCCTGGATCAGCCACTGGGGCGTATGGAACTCGGTGACGAGGTTCGCCGCCCACATCAACGAGGCCAGGTCCTGCACCAGCACCATCCGCGCGGGCCCCTCCGACCGCGGCACCTCGGCGGTCGTGACCCACTCGGGCGTACCCGGCGGCACGTTCTTGGCGAAGAACACCTGCCCGTCCGGGCCGTCCGGGTAGCGCAGGAAGGACAGCGGCCGGTCGCGCAGATGGGGCAGGAGGACGTCCGCGGTCGTGGCGTAGTAGTGCAGCACCTCGCCCTTGGTGAAGCCGGTCGCCGGATACAGCACCTTCTCCAGATTGCTGAGCGCGAGCCGCCGCCCCTCCACCTCTGTGATCGGCGTCATACGATGAGAATCCCAGAGATTAAGGTGAAAAGTCGCACAAAATATCTCGACCCGATCGAAAGGGTGCCGCACGTGAGATCCATCTGGAACGGCGCGATCTCGTTCGGGCTGGTCAGCATCCCGATCAAGCTGGTGAACGCCACGGAGAGCCACTCGATCTCCTTCCGTCAGATCCACACGGAGGACGGCGGCCGCATCCGCTACCGCAAGGTCTGCGAACTGGAGGACCGCGAGGTCAGCCAGGCGGAGATCGGCAAGGGGTACGAGGACGCGGACGGCACCGTCATTCCGATCACCGACGAGGACCTGGCCCACCTGCCGATCCCGACGGCCCGGACGATCGAGATCGTCGCCTTCGTGCCGGGTGACCGGATCGACCCGCTCCAGATGGACGCCGCGTACTACCTCCAGGCCGGCGGCGCCCCGGCCGCCAAGCCGTACACGCTGCTGCGCGAGGCCCTCAAGCGCAGCCAGAAGGTGGCCATCGCGAAGTACGCACTTCGCGGCCGCGAACGCCTGGGCATGCTGCGGGTGGTCGGCGACGCCATCGCCATGCACGGGCTGCTGTGGCCGGACGAGGTCCGCGACCCCCAGGGCGTCGCCCCCGACACGAACGTCACCGTCCGCGATCAGGAACTCGACCTCGCGGACGCCCTGATGGACACCCTGGGCGAGGTCGACCTGGAGGATTTGCACGACGAGTACCGGGAGGCCGTGGAGGAGGTCATCGCGGCGAAGGCGGCAGGCGAGACCCCGCCCGCGGCCCCGGAACCCGTGGCCGGCGGCAAGGTCCTCGACCTCATGGCGGCCCTGGAGAAGAGCGTGCGGGCGGCGAAGGAGTCCCGGGGCGAGGAGGCGGAGGTCGCCCACCTGTCCTCCCGCGCGACCCCGAAGCAGACCGGCGGCAAGAAGTCCGCGTCCACCGCGAAGAAGACGGCCGCGAAGAAGACCGCCGCGTCCGGCTCCGCGAGGAAGTCCACCGCCAAGACGGCGAAGTCGTCCCAGGCCGCGAAGAAGACGGCGGCGACCAAGAGCACGGCGAAGAAGTCGTCGGCCACGGCGAAGAAGACGGCCACGAAGAAGACGGCGGCCCGCAAGCGCACGGCGTGAGCACGCCCGCCCTCCGGCGTGTCAGGGGTGCATGGACACCGCTGGGCCAGGTGCGAGCGCGGCCGGACTCAGCCGCCGCGTGGCGTCCGCCTGCACCGGCAGCACGTGAAGACGCGCCCGGTCCGGAGAAGGGGGAAGCAGATCGAGATGGCGGTCACGGACGAGGTCGTGACGCAGGGCGATGGAGACCAGGGCCTCGCGCTTCCAGCGCATCCGGTCCTCGCCCGGGTGGTCGCCCCACTTGTCCAGCGGCAGCTTGGTGGAGGCCAGGTAGTCGAGGTGGTAGTTGACGGCGGCACGGGTGATGTTGCGGCAGCTGGGCAGCGCCTGCAGACGCTCGACGATCTCGTTGTCCGTCGGCACCCCGTGCAGGGAGCTGGCCCGCAGGCGCGGTTCGCACAGGGCCACCAGGACCAGGAAGTACTTGGTGTCCTCGGGCAGGCTGAAGGTGCGGGAGGCCAGGCTGGGGCGCAGCGCGGAATCGGACACGCGGCGCGGAGCGGGCGCCAGCACGCTGAACCGGGTGAGCCGCGGCTGGTCGGGCAGGATGACCCGGGACAGCTCGAAGGGGATGGGCGCGTGCTCCCGCCCGGGCAGGACCTTGACGAACTCGCTCCGGCCCTCGATGTTCTCCACGATGTAGCTGGCGGCCGGACTGAAGTTCGACAGCAGCCAGTGGCCCTGGCTCGCGGTGATCCGGCCGGCCGGCTCCGAGATGTTCTCCTCCCGCACGTCGATGCGGTTGCTGGAGGCGGCGTCGTAGCCGAAGACCGTGCTGGTGCCGGGAAGCAGCTCGGTGGTGCGGCGTCTGCCGTCACCGCTGCTGCGACCCAGATGGACGATGATGGCGCGCGAAGAGTCCACGGCGTTGTTCCCCCGGTTCTGTCCCGGTCGGCGGCACGCTCGTTGCGCCGACTCGTCGAGTGAAGCGGTGTCGGCCCGTGTGGTGGTCAGCGGCGGGGCCGGTCTTCCTTCTCAACCGTCCAGTTGAGCGGACAGCGGCGCAGTGAGTGTAGGCACGCACCGAGTTGAAGTGTCAATGCGATAACGGCGGGCCCTGAGCTGCTGATACTGTCCGAAAAACCGCTGCTGCAAGAAGAATTGACTGGACATCAGGCGGCCGTGCACCGTGCGGACCCACGCCGGAACCCGTCCGCTGAAGCGGACGTTCCTCAGGAAGAGCCGGTGGCCAACGGCGAGTCGTAGAACTCGGCCACGCGCAGCAGGAACCGCTCGTCGCTCCACTGCTCGCTGTCCACCACCGCGTACGCCGTGGGCGTGTCGGACCGCTGCTGCCCACCGGCGCCCGGTGCCGGTGCCGGGACCGCCCGCAGCCAGCAGGCCATGACCGCGGCGGCCGACCGGTCAGGGGGGATTCGGTGTTCGCCCACCCGACGGCGCGCCTCGTCGATCAGCGCCTCGGGAGCCGAGGGGCCGAGAGCGAGGAGCGCGTCCTGGATCTCGATGGTGCGCCGGTACAGCTGCAGCCGAGGGTGGCACAGGGAGGCGAGAACAGCCCTCGCCCGTCCCCGCCCCCGTATCGGCTCGAGCCTGACCTGCGGGGCCTTGCGCGTGAGATCGCGCCACAGGGGATACAGCCGGTGCAGGGTGCGTACGTCCTGCACCCTCCTGCGCACCCCGACGAACAGGGGCACGGCCGTGCCCAGTCCCAGGGCGAGGGCCTCCGTACTGGTGAGCCAGGGGGCCAGGGACAGCAGCCGAGGATCGTCGGTGACGGTGCGGCACAGCGCGAGGAGGGCCAGCAGGGCGGACAGCAGCGCGCCGGCGCCGTACAGCAGCAGGCCCGCCCGAAGGGCCCGGCCCGCGGCGCGGGCGGCGTGGATCCAGCACAGGATCCCGCAGCACAGACCGGTGACCAGGTGGTAGCCGAGCAGCAGCAGCCAGTACAGGCAGGTGAGAAGCAGGTGCGCATCCGGGTCGGCAGGCCGCAGGGGCGTCGCGTGCACGTCGACGGTGAGGCCGATGGCGGTGAGCGTCGACGCCAGGCCGAGGGCGAGAGCGTAGAAGGCCGGAATCCGGTGGGCACGTCCGGTCAGTCTCAGCAGGAAACCCCACACGGCACTCGCCGCGAGCATCCCGACGAGTTCCTGAATGGTCGCCAATTCGCCCGCGTAGGCGGGTAGTCGGCCGGAGGAGGGACCCCACGCGGCGTCCAGTGCCAGCACCACCCCGGCCAGTGCCGCGGTGGTCCACAGCGGCCGCTGCTGCGCGGAGCGCAGGGCCGTCGGCGCGCGCAGGAGCGACACCATCAGCAGCACGCCCACACTCACCGCCTCGAACAGGGCGAGCGGCAACGGGTCCTGATGGTCAGTCATGGAGTCCCAGTGCCTGTTCCGCCTCGTTGGGCCGGGGCGGACGGTGCGCCGCGAAGGGATGGCCGGCCTTCACCCGGATCAGGCTGGCGAGCATCTCGGCCTCCTGCTCCTGGCGCGTGGAGTACGCGGTCCGCGCCAGCAACCGCCTCACCAGACGGGGGCTGAGGTCGGGCAGCAGCCCGACGAGGTCCGGTGCCGGGTCGGTGCCGCGGTGGTCGAGGAGCATGTGGCCCACCTCGTGGAGGACGATGTGCTCCTGGTGCAGCCTGCTGGTGCGCCGCTCGAAGAACACGTGGTCGGTGTCCTCGGTGGCCAGCCACACACCGCACGCCCCCGCCCCAGCGGTCTTCTCGGGCAGCGGATGCAGGTACAGATGACGCCCGCGCCGCAGGGCCAGTTGCGCACACAGCGCGTCGACCGAGAACGGCGTCGGTAACTCGATGTCCTTGAGCAGCGTGTGACAGCGGCGCCGCAGCGCCGCGTAGCGGTACAGCATGGGTCTTTCACCCGGGCCTGTTCGTCGTGGGGGGCGTCGTGGGGGGCGTGGGGGTGTGGTGGGGGTGTGGTGGGAGGTGCGCGGGTACGACGGGGTCGCGGACGGGCGGACGGGCGGGCGGCACGGACGAGCGGCACGGACGCGGTGGGGGTCACCCGGCGGCGGCGTCGTCCTCGGGCGTGACCGGCCGCGCGGCCCGGGACGCCTCATCGTCCGGCAGGTTCTGGAGCTTGCGGGCCTCGGTCACCATGGCGAGGAGCGCGTCGAGGCTCGCGGGCGGCAACCCCTCGGCCCGCAGCGCGATGCTGCGGATCTTGGCGTTGCGCAGCGCCACCGCCAGTGCCATCTGGGAGTTGACCCGCTCGTAGACCTCCTCGTTGAGGAAGTACGGCAGGGGGACCCCGAAGAACTCGGCCAGGACGTCGAGTTGGGCCAGGGTGATGTTGTGCTTCTTGCCGGTCGCCAGTTCCCAGAGATACGTGCCCGAGATGGTGCTGCCCGTGGCCTCCCGTATCTCCTTGGCGAGGCGGGCGAAGCCGGGACGGGTCCGCTCGTCCGGATAGAGCACCGCGATCAGCTCGTTGATGCGCCGGTCCAGCCCCTGCAGAACCGGCCGGCCCTCCCCTCGCGGCGCTGCGCCGTTGCTCATCTGACGGCCTCACTCGCTGAGTCGGGGAACCCACTGCCCGGTTCGTCGCTGCGGACGGAGTGTAGTCCGCTGCCCGGACACCAGCTGTGGCCATCTCGTTCCCTCTGCGCGTGCGACGAGGCTTTCCGGTTCGACGAGGCTTTCCGGTTCGAGGTCAACTCTCACTCCTCAGGGTCAGCGGTGGAACAGTGGTTTTCGGTCACGTGATCTTCCGGGAAGCGATCCTCGTCGCTGTCAGGGGCCGCCGTGCCGATGATCGGGTAGCTTTCCGAGCGGTCCGACCGGCCCGACCTCGGTCGGAGTCGGCGAACCCGGGAGATGATGTGGAGTCACAGCTCGCCTACGACGCCCTGGCCGACGTCTACGACCTGATGTACCCGCCCGAGTCACCGGACGCCGCCGACGCCGTCGACTTCCTCGCCGCCCTGACCCCCGCCTCCGGCCGGGTGCTCGAACTCGGCGTAGGCAACGGCCGTATGGCGATCCCGCTCGCCAAGCGCGGGCTGACGGTACACGGCATCGACGCGTCCGCACAGATGCTGGCGCGACTGAAGGAGCGCGACCCGGACGCCACCGTGGTGACGCACACCGGCGACTTCACCACCGAGACCACGGGCGAGCGGTACGACGTCGTGTTCATCGCCCTCAACACCTTCTTCGCGCCCAGCACGGCCGACGCCCAGGTGCGCTGCATGCAGCGGATGCGCGAGCAGCTCGCCCCCGGCGGACGTGTGGTCGTGGAGGCCTTCGACCCGCTGCCGTACCACCAGCTGGACGGCGAGAAGACCAGCACGCGGTACCTCTCGCCGGGCGCCGTCATGATCGACAGCACCCATGTCATGCGGGACCGTCAGCTCATGCTGGTCATCCACACCGTGATCGACGGCGGCACCCCGCGGCCCACCCAGGAAGTCATCCGGTACGCCTGGCCCTCCGAGATCGACCTCATGGCCCGCCTCGCCGGTCTGCGCCTCACCGAGCGGTACGCGGGCTGGAAGCGCGAGCCGTACGGACCGGACAGCCCCCGTCACGTCTCGGTCTACGAGGCCGCCGAGAACGGCTGACCATGCGCTCCCCAGGCACCGCGGACACCTCCCCGCTGCTCCGGCTGACCGACGTGGGCCGCACCTACGGCGACCACGCCGTCCTGCGCTCCGTCACCCTGGACATCCGTCCCGGCGAGTTCGTCGTGATCATGGGGGACAACGGCTCGGGCAAGTCGACGCTGCTGCGCGTGGCGTGCGGGAGGGAGCAGCCGACCTCGGGAGAGGCGCTGTTCGCCGGCCGCCCCGTCGACGAGGACGCCACCGACGTCCGGTCACGGCTCGCCACGGTGATCGACCCGGGTGCCTGCTACCCCGACCTGACCGTGCGCGAGCACCTGATGCTGGTGGCACTCGCCCACGGACACGGCGACGCGGCGGACGACGTCGTCGAGGAGGCGCTGGCCGAGCACCGGCTGACGGACCACGCCGACGCCGTGCCGACGGCCCTGTCGTCGGGCCAGGTCCAGTCCATGCTCCTCGCGGCCGCCTTCGTCCGCCCGCACGACCTCCTCGTCCTGGACGAGCCAGAACAGCGCCTCGACAGCCGGGCCCGGCACGACCTCGCCCGACGGCTGGCCGACCACCGCGACCGCGGCACCGCGGTCCTCGCGGTGACGCATCACGAGGCGGTGGGCGCCGCCGCGGACCGGGTGCTCACCCTGGAGGACGGCGTGCTGGCCTCCGCCCGGTCCGCGGACCGACGAGGCTCACGATGAGCCCCCTGCTGCGCACCCCGAGGTCCGTTACGAGCCCCCTGGCCGCGGACGAGCCCACCGCACGGGTACGCGCCCACCTCCACGAGGCCCGCAGCGCCACGCGCGAGGAGAAGCGCCGCAGCCTGGCCTTCACCCTCTACGGCATCGCGCTCGTCGGCGCCTTCTGGGGCATCCCGGGCCTGCTCGCCGCCGCACGGGCCGGGCACAGCGGACAACGGCCGTCGGCCGCCATGACGGACGTCGTGACGAGCCTTCCGGTGACGTTCCCGGTGGTGCTCCTGCTGGTCCTGCTGGGCATGGCCCGGGCGGCGGTGTGGCGCGGGCCCGTCCTGGTGGACCAGCCGACCGTGAGCTGGCTGCTGAGGACGCCCGTGCGACGCGGCCCGCTGCTGCTGCCCCGGCTCGCCGCGTCCGCCGGGACGACCGCGGCGGTGGGACTGGCGCTGGGCGCGGCCACCGGCTTCCTCCTGTACGGCTCCGGCCCCCACCCCTGGCCGGCCGCGACCCTCGCCGGGGCGTGGGCTGGCGTCGCCGCCGGGGTCATGACCAGTGCCGTCGGCGTCTGCGTCGAGCGCTACGACCGCCACGTACTGCGGCACGGGGCGCGACTCTTCGCCCTCGCCTGGACGGCCCTGGCGGTCGTGGTGGCCGTCGCGGCACTCGCGGTGTCCCGGGGGACGCCCGCCTGGTCCGCCGGTCTGTTCCTCTGGTCGGGGCCGTGGGGCTGGTCCGCGCAGCCCCTCGTCGCCGCGATGGGCGGCCCGGCCCCCTGGTGGGGCCTTGGGGCGGCGCTCTCCGTGGCGTCCCTGGCCGCCCTCGCCCTGCTCGCCGTCCGCGAAACCCCGCTCATCCCCGTGGGCGCACTGCGCCGCCGGGCTACGGTGGCCTCCGCCGTCGCGACCTCCCTGGTGATGCTCGACCTGCGGCAGGCCAGAGCCGGCCTCCCCTCGCTGCAGGAGAGCCGGTCACGTCCCGCCGTACGACTGCCCCCACCACGCCACCCCCGGCTCCTGGTGCCCTGGCGCGACGCGACCGCCCTGCTGCGCGCCACCGGCCGGCTCGGCTGGGCGGCGGTGTGGACCACGACGGCGGTCGCACTCACGGTGACGGCCCCGCAGGTCCGCGAGGACGCCCGCGAGTTGGTGTGCGTCGTCGCCTTCGTGGCCCAGTACCTGGCCGCCGCCCAGCTGACCGAGCCCGCCCGTCTGGAGAGCGACGACGTACGCCGCTCCGCCGGACTGCCGTGGACCGCTCGCCAACTGGCGCTCTGGCACGCGCTCGTCCCCGCCGTCCTGCTCTGCGCCGGACTGGGGATCGGCGCCGCGGTCTGCGCGTCGGCCGGAGTGGCCCGGCCGGGCCTCGCGGTGCTCGTGGGCGCGGTGCCCGCGTTCGTCGCCGCCGCGCTCGTCAGCTCCTACCGGGGCGTCATCCCCGCCCACATCCTGGTCGGCACCCAGACCCCGATGGGCAGCACCGCTCCCGTGCAGACCTTCGTGTGGTACCTGCGCGGTCCGCTGGCCGCGCTGATCGTCACGGTGCCCGTGCTGGTGAGCGTGGTGCACGACGGGACGTACTCGCCGCTGCGGCTGGTCGTCCAGCTCGCGGCGGGTGCGGGCGGGTTGTGGTGGGCCGGGCGGACGGCGCATCGGTTGCTCAGGGGGTGAGGGCATCCGTGCGTGAGGGCGTCTGTGCGCCTCCCCTCTCCGGTTCTCTTCCCTCTTCCCTTCCCTCCCGACTTCAGGACGGCCCGTTGACCACGACAGCAGAGACACCCCTTCTCGGCAGACTCGGGCTCGGAGTCCTGGACGCCGACGAGCACACGGCCCCCAAGGGCCGCAACAGCAACCGCGTCGGTACGACCGACGCGGGGCACGCCGTCTTCGTCAAGCGTCTCGACCCCGAGCAGCCCGACGCACGGGCACGCTTCCGACGGCTCCTCCGCTTCGAGGCGACGGCGCCCACCGCGGACGCCGCCCTGTCCACGCCGCCCTGCCTGGGGTGGGACGAGGAGGAGCTGACCGTCGTCTTCCGCTGGCTGCGGGACGCCCGGTCGGGCGCCGACCTCGCCGAGGAGGAGGCGTTCACCGACGACCTGGCCCGGCGCGCGGGCCGCGCCGTGGGAGCGCTGCACACGCTGCCGGTGCCCGAAGAAGCGGACGAACCGCCCTTCCTGCCCCCGCTGGAGTTCTTCGACGCCCTGCCCGCCAGGTACTACGCCCAGGCCAGCGGGGCTTCGCTGGATGCCTGGAGACTCCTTCAGCAGGACGACGAATTAGCTTTCGCCGTACGGGAGTTACGGCGCCTGGAGGCGGCGGCACCCACCACCGCGGCCCACTGTGACCTGCGGCTGGACCAGTTCCTGTGGGACGGCGACACCCTGTGGCTGTCCGACTGGGAGGAGTTCCGCCGCGCCGACCCGGCCCGCGACGTCGGCGACTTCATGGGTGAGTGGCTGTACCGGGCCGTGCTGGACCTGCCGTCGAAGGAGCTCGGCCCCTCGGGCGTGGCAGGCGACTTCGGCGCGGACGAGGCGACCGCACACCGTGACGTGGTGGAGCGGGGCGTACGCGAACTGACCCGGCTGCGCACCAGGAACGTCGCCTTCTGGGCCGGGTACCGGGAGCGGGTCCCGGAGCCGGATCCCGGCCTCGCCGAGCGGGCCACGGCGTTCGCGGGCTGGCACCTGCTGGACCGGATGCTCGCGGCGGCCGAGCGACGCCCCCGGCTGAGCGCGCTGGACCGGGCGGCGGCCGGGATCGGCCGGTCGGCGCTGCTGCGTCCGCAGCGATTCGTGACGACGCTCGGACTGGGGGACTGAGATGACCCGGACTTGGGGGACTGGGATGACGCGGGCTGGGGGACTGGGATGACAGCGGCTGCCTCTCCACCTGACACGCGGCTCGATCCGCGGCTCACGGCGATCCTGGCCGAGGTCGAGGTCTCTCCGGACGGCCGGCACGCCACCGTGGCCGGACGCTCCCTGGACGCGGACACACCTCGCAAACTCCGCCAGGAACTGGTCACGGCGCTCTACGAGACCTTCCACGTGGGCCACGCCTTCGGCGCGGGCAACGACGAGGGCCGCCCCCTGCGCGAGCCGGCGTTCGAACGACGACTGGCGGAGTGCACACCGCACACCGAGACCCTGGTCGCGGCACAACCGCGGGAGCACGGTGCCTCGCCTGCCGCTGTCGCTGGAGCCGCCACTGCCGCTGTCGCTGGCGCCGCCACTGCCGCTGCCGCGCGGATCGCGGTCGTGGACGGTCTCAGGGTCCGCCTCGGCGACGCGGTCGAGCAGGTCGGCGACACGGTGCGGCTGCCGGCCCGCCGCCCCGGTCTGTCTCCCGGCTTCTTCCTGGTGGACGGCAGTAGGGGCAGACCCTCCGGCGGCCCCCTGCTGCGGCTCTACCAGCACGTCGACCATCCGGACGAGGCCGTCGGCCTGTGGACCCGCACCCTGCGCACACTGGAGGACGCAGGCGTGCGGTACCGGGCCAAGGTGACCTCCGCGCAGTGGCTGCTGCCCCGCCGGGACGGACTCGTCGTCTACCTCGGCGCGGACGCCTGGGACGTCGTCCCCGCCCTCACCGAAGGGGTACAGCCGGCCGAGAAGGCCGGGCGGCCGGACCTCTCCTCCTCGTTCGCCCGGGTGCTCGCGCCGGGCGTCTCCCTGGCCTGGGAGCCCGACGACCGCCGACCGGGCCGCCGCGGCCTGAGCTTCGGCCAGCACCGGGCCGCCGCCGTCGCCGAGGCGCTGCTCGACGGCACGGGCGGCGCTTCCCTCCCCGCACGCCTGCGGGAAGCCCGTGTCGACCCCTCGGCCATCCACCGGAATATCGATTCGCCGAACATCGCGCGCATCGGGGAATGTGGCCCGCGTCACGCCGATGAATTCGGTTGATGACTTCCGCGAAAAGCTGGAAGATGATTATCTGATAAAGCGTGATGGGTGGCCCGGAATTCCTCGGATCACCCTTGGAGTAATCCTCACGCATTTCCTTGTCGATTTCACGGAAAGGAGACGGTCATGGAATCCGTCGAGCTCATCGAGGGGTATGCCGCGTACACCACCGCCGAGGAGATCGCCGCGGCCGACGCCACCGACGCGCCGGCCATCACCAGCACGGTGACCTCATCGGAGATCTGTATCACGATCACCGCCGGCATCACCTGCTGAACCGGCCGACCGGCTCGGCACGACGCCGTGACGGCCACCCCTTCGGGTCCGGAAACCGGGCCCGAAGGGGTCCCGGGCGCGCCTTCTTTTCCTTTCGGTCGATTCTTTTCGGCCGATTCTTTTCGGAGTGATATGACACCGGTGCGACATCCGGTCCTTCGGAATACGTTGCCGAACGGACTGGAAGTGGTGATGAGCCCGCAGGAGGGAATTCCGCTCGTCGCCGTGGGCGTACATTACGGTGTGGGTTTTCGCTCCGAACCGGAAGGGCGCAGCGGATTCGCCCACCTCTTCGAGCACCTGATGTTCCAGGGGAGCGCCGCCGTCGAACCCGGCGAACACCTCAGGGGCGTCCAGGCGCTCGGCGGCACGGCCGGCGGCTCGACGCACCAGGACTACACCGACTACCACCAGATCGCTCCCGCCGCCGCCCTGGAACGACTGCTGTTCCTGGAAGCCGACCGCATGCGCTCCCCGCGCCTCACCCAGGACGCCCTCACCACCCAACTCGCCGTGGTGAAAGAGGAGATACGCCTTCAGGTACGCGACCGCGCCTACGGCGGATTCCCGTGGACGACCCTGCCCGCCGCGCTGTACCGCACGTATCCCAACGCCCACGACGGCTACGGGGACTTCACCGACCTCGACCGCGCCACCGTCGACGACTGCGTCACGTTCTTCGACCGCCACTATCCGCCCGGTAACGCCGTCCTCACCGTGGCCGGCGCCATCGACCCCGACCGCACGGCCGCACTGGTCGAACAGTACTTCGGCGACATCCCGGCGAGACCCGCCGCCACCGCACCGGACCTGCGGGAACCTCGCCCCACCGACAGGGCACACCGCGCGTACGACGACCCGCACGCACCCTTCCCGGCAACCGCGGTCGGCCTCCGCCTCCCCGACCCGGCCGACGACCACGACCGCTACCTCGCCTGCGTCCTCCTGGCACACCTCCTGGCGGGCGACGGCCCGGCAGGACTGCGCTCCCGTGCCCACGAGGAGGGCCTGGAGCTCACCTCGGCGACGTCCCGCTGCGGCTTCTTCGGCCCCTTCGACGCCCGCGACCCCGACACCCTCGTCGTCACGGCCCGTCACCCGGCCTCCGTCCACGACGACTTCGCCGATCTGGTCGTACGCACCCTGAAGCGCATCGGCGACGGAACCCTCCCCGAGGAGGAACTCCACCACGCCGCCACCGCACGGGCGGCCCACTGGAACCGCCGGCACGACCACCTCCTCACCCGAACCCGCGCGCTCGGCACGTGGACCCTGCTGTACGACACCCCCGACCGACTCCACCAGGTCCCCGCCCGCCTCCGGACACTCGACCCGAGCCTCGTACGGTCCACGGCAGCGGAACTGAGCCGCGGGCAGGTGGCGCTGCTCGCGGTGCGGTCGGCGAAAGAGGGGCCGGCGAAGAAGGGGCCGGCGACGGAGGGGCCGGCGACGGAGGGGCCGGCGACGGAGGGGCCGGCGACGGAGGGGCCGGCGAAGGAGGGGCCGGCGAAGGAGGGGCCGGCGAAGGAGGGGGCGGCGAAGGAGGGGCCGGCGAAGAAGGGGCCGACGACGGAGGGGCCGGCGAGGAAGGGAGCGGCCGCATGAGCGCAGGTGACGCCTTTCTCCTGCCCGAGGCCGACACCCGGCACCTGGACACCGGCGTACGCGTCCTCACCGTCCCCCGCACCGGCACGGAAACCGTCGAGGTGCGCGTCCAGATCCCGTGCACCCCGTCGGACGGCCAGGACGCGGCCGTGGCCGAACTGCTTGCCGCCACCCTCTTCACCGGCACGACCCGACTCGGCACCCGGGTCGTCCGCTGGGACACCGCCCTGCGCACCGGACGCCTGCACGCCGGCCGCACCGCGGAGTGGCTGATCCTCGCCGGCCACTGCGAAGCGTCCGAACTGCCACGGCTCCTCGGCCTGCTCGGCGAACGCCTGGCCCACCCGACGTACGACGAGGCATGGGTGGCCCGGGAGGCCCGCCGCATCGCTCAGGCGACGGAGACGCTGCGCGGCCATCCCCGGCTCCTCGCCCTGCGGGCCCTGAACCGCATCCGGCGCGGCGACCTGAGCTGTTTCGAGGAGCCGCCCACCGACGGCGCCCCCGCCCGCCTCACGGCCCACGAGGTGACGGAAGCCCACCGCCGCATTCTCACCCCCCACCGCGCCGAGATCCTGCTCGTCGGCGCGGTGACCCCCGACACCGCCCGCGACCTGGTGGGGCACGCCCTCGCCGCCTGGCAGCCCCCTCGGCCCACCGCCACCCCTGCGCCCGACCCGTCGCCGCCGTCGGACACGCCCAGGACCCTGATCCACCGCCCCGCCTCCGCCCAGTCCACCGTGGCGATGTCCTGGTCGTGCCTGCCGTTCGAGGACCCGGGATACACGGCACAGGCCGTGGCGAACGCGGTCTTCGCCGGCTACTTCTCCTCACGGCTGGTGACCAACATCCGCGAGCGCAAGGGCCTGACGTACCACGCGGCGTCACGTTTCGACCGGGTGCTCGGCACGACCTCGATCACGCTGGACGTGTCGTGCGCACCGGCCGCCACCGGGCAGGTGGTCGAGGAGGTCCTCACGGATGCCCGGCGCATGGTGACGGACCCGCCGACCCCGCAGGAGACCGCGCACGCCCACACCTTCCTCGCCGGTTCGCTGCTGATGGCGACCGCCTCGCCGACCGACCTCACCAACCTCCTCGCCACCCTGGGCTGCTGGGGCATCGGGCCCGACTGGATCGAGGCGTACCCGCGCCGCCTCTCCGAGACCACCGCCGACGACGTCGAACGCGCCGCCGCCCGTGTCTTCGACGCGCCCCCCGAGGCCGCGGTCGTCGTCGGCGACCTGCCCGCCCTCACGGCCCCGCTGGCCCGCCTCGGCTTCACCCCGCACAGCTGATGGAAGGAAGATCACCGTGACGCCCCGCCCACCCGATGATGTTCATGTGGCGGCACCGCCCTTCGGCGCCGAACGCCTGCTGCTGGTCGGCACCGGGGCGGTCCAGGTGGCGCTCCTGCCCACCTGGATCAACTGGCTGCGCGTCTCCTACCCCGAGCTGGACGTACGGATCGTGGTGACCCGCAGCGCCGAGCGCTTCGTCTCCCGTACGGCCCTCTCCGCCATCGGAGGGACAGAGGTACTGCTCGACACCTGGCCCGAGGACCCCAACGCCGGCGCCCTGCACATGGAACTCGCCGAGTGGGCCGACGCGGTGGCGGTCTACCCGGCCACCGTGCACTTCGTCAGCCGCTTCGCACTGGGTCTCACGGACACCCCGGTCCAGCTGGCCCTCCAGTGCACCCGGGCCCCGATCGCCGTGGCGCCGGCGCTCCCGCCGGGATGCCGGGACAACCCGGTCCTCACCGGCCACCTCCAGTCCCTCGCCACCCGCCCCAACATCACCGTGATCCCCACCGTCACCGGCCGCTCCGTCAGCACCGACCGCCCCGACGGCGCCTCCCCACCCCCGCTGCCGGTGGTGCTGGACCGACTGGAACGCCTGCGCCGGGACTGCGTACCGGCCAGGGGCGACGCGGCATGACCCGGGATCCGGAGCCCCGCACCTTCGGGACACGCCAACTGCGCACCCGCGTCGAACCGGCCGGAGCGGGCCGATTCCGCTGGACCAGAACCCGACTCCGGGGCGAGCTCGGACCCGCCGCACCCCCCGGCTTTCCAGAGTCCGAGCCCCACATGGTCCTGGGCACCCGGTCCGGAAAGGACACCGCGTACCTCTGCCGAGGCGACCTCTCGCTGGCCCAACTGATCTGGCCACCGGGCCGCTTCAACCTCCCCCCGTCCGCGGCCGCCACGGCCACGGCCGCCGCCGGCCAGGCGTTGCGCCGCATCGCGGACCACCCCTCCACCGCCCTCCCTCCACCACCGGCACTCACTCGCCTCGAGGCCTGGCTCAGCACGGGAGAGGGCCCGGGCGAGGCACCGCGACTGCATACCCTGACCCGCGCGCACCTGGGAGTGCACCGCCTCCAGACCCTCGGCGCATGGATCCGCGACCTCCATGAACGGCCCCCCGTGCTGCTGCACGGAGAACCCTCCCTGGGCCTCATCGTCCTCCCCCGGGAGGGCGTCTCCCCTCCCGTCCTCCTCACCGGCGAAAGCCTCTCCTCCGGCCCGCCCGAGTTCGACACGGGCTGGCTGCTCGGCGAACTGGCCGAGATGGCGGACATCGCCCACCGCAACGCCCCGCACCAGGACTCCGTGGCCCTCCTCAGCACCATGGCCCAGTCCCTGCTCGACGCCCGCGGCCCACTCGAGACCCCTCTCCTCGCCCGCGTCGCCACCCTCCGCCGCCTCACCCACCTCCTCGACTTCGCCGCCCACGTGAACTGGAACCCGGGCGTGGAGTCGTCACTGCTCCAACTGGCTTCCCTGATCGACGAGGAAGGGACCTCGGCCCTCGACCTGCTACGGGTGACCCAGCGCAGACTCCCCTGAAAACCCGAGGTCAGGGTCCAGCGGTCCGGGTGGGTGAAGTCTCGGCCATCGAGGTCCTCTCAGCCGGTGTGGGCCGGGATGCCGAGGCTCACTTCGTAGCCGCCGTCGGCGGTGGCGCCGGACTCGAAGGACGACTCGGATCAAGGGGCGTCGAAACCTCCATGATCTTGGAAGGGCATGTCATCCGCCTGTGGCGTCCTCGGCCTCCCAGCGCAGCAGGTCGCCCGGCTGGCACTTGAGCACCTCGCAGAGCGCGGCGAGCGTCGCGAAGCGCACCGCCTTGGCGCGGCCGTTCTTGAGTACCGCAAGGTTGGCGGGCGTGATCCCTACGCGGTCCGCGAGCTCGCCCACGGACATCTTCCGCCTGGCCAGCATCACGTCGATGTCGACGGTGATCGGCATCAGATCACCTCGTCCAACTCGGCCTGCATCTGAGCCGCTTCGACGTCGCGCGCGACGGCCTGGGCGAGCAGCATCCGCAGCACGAGCACGATGAGCGCGACCCCCAGGATGGCCACGCCAATCCCGCCCATGATGACGGTGACGCCCGGGTCCTCCCGCTGCCCCGGCGCATTGACGGCCGTGACCGCGAACCACACGAGGGCAGCCGCCACGATCGCGCCGATCACGCCGTCCACGTACCGGAAGGCGGCGTGGGAGAACACGGTTCCGCGTCGCACCATCGTCACAAGCCGCCATACGCAGACCAGGGCGACCTGGACCGACACCATGCCCAGGATCGTGATCACGCGCAGCGGGGTCAGCGGGAGCGACCCGTCCTCCGGGTCGGTGGCCAACGCCCACACCATCAATGCCTGTACGAACACAGTGCCGGCGAGCACCACCACGAGCACGGCGCGCAGCGCACGCACTGTCAGTTTTCCCATGCCCCATCCTCCCATCGAGTTGCGATGGGAATCTATCGAGATTCGATAGGCGAAGCAAGGGCTGGAACGGAGGGCGGGCGGCAGTTTCGTACCGCGGCGGGACGCCGCCGCCTCCCACGGCATGCCGGTTGCGCGAACCGTCTTGACCTTGTCGAAGTCGGCCTCAGTTGCACCCTGCGCCGGGTGCGCCCCTGGCTCCCTCGGGACGGCAGCGCGTCGGGAGAGCGCGAGGGGCGGCGATGTGCCGTGACTTCCGCCGGGATGTCCTGGGTGGCTGCCCGGTTCAGAAGGCGTGTGCCATCAGATCCGCGAACAGCGCGTGCTCGTCGACGTCGAGGCCCCGCGAGCGGAACCAGCCGCAGATGTTGGCGCAGTCGCGCTGGAGGAAGCTCATCCCGTTGAGGTTGCCGACCAGGTCGACGATCTGTGGCAGGTCGATGATGACCAGCCGCTCGCCCGCCGCCAGGATGTTGTACGCCGAGAGGTCGCCGTGGACGAAGCCGTTCTGCACCATCGTCGCGAGCGCGTCGGTGAGCTGCTCGAAGTACGCCGCCAGCAGGTCGGGTGAGGGCCTTGTCTGGGCGAGCCGGGGCGCGGTCCGGACGGTGCCGTCCTCGTCGACGACGGTGATCCACTCCATGAGGATCTCGGTGCCGTCGATCTGGACCGGGTAGGGAACCGGCAGCCCGAGGTTCCAGAGCCGCACCAGCGCACCCCACTCGGACACCGCCCACTCGCCGGCCGCGACCTGTCGGCCGAAGGTGCTCTTCTTTTTGAGGGCCCGCTCGTCACGTGAGCGCTTCATCGAGCGGCCCTCGGTGTAGGACGCGGCGCGGTGGAACGTCCGGTGCTCGGGAGAGCGGTACCTCTTGGCCGCCATGACCACACCGGCGGCGGGATCGAGCGGGTCGGCGCGCTCGACGAGGTGAACGTCGGCCTCCTTGCCGGTCTTGAGGACGCCGAGCTCGGTGTCGATCGCGCCCTGCGAGGTCACCACCCAGTCCGGGAGCGGCTCGGGGCCTCGGCAGAGAGGTTCGACGCTGAGCCAGGTCGACCAGCGCTGGCCGTCCTCGAGGTCGCCGTAGGGACGGAAGTCGAAGACGAACCGGTCGTCGACGTCACCCAGGTCGTCCGGCGGCGGGACGGAGTGGTGGGCGTCGGTGATGAAGGCGTCAGGAAATGCCGGGTGCTGAGGGTGCTGAGGGTGCTGCGAGAGATCGTCGTGAGACATCGCTGGAGGTGCTCCATGAGGTGCGAGAGAGGCGGTCTGCGGGCAGGCCGAGGACAGTCGTGGTCACGGTCGTGCCTCCTCTCGTGGAGCACCGGGCAGCTCCCGGTGTCTGGCCCATGGTGAGGGGCGGACACCGGGAGCGGCAACCGAATAACGACTCCTGACACGACCTCCACCACGCGTTCGTCGCTCTCGGCTGCGCCGTCATCTGCTGGCGACGACTGCGCACCGCACTTTGCCGAGAGGGCCGGGCACCAGGTGACCGGTCTCGAGCGGGACGCGGAGAGTAGGGGCAGGCGATGCGTCCCAGGGGATGGCCTGCTCGATGCGTCAGAACGCATGCGTAGCAGTCGGGCCTGGCTGCTGCCGTCCGATGGCTCGAGGTCGGCCGGCTGCATGTAGGTGTGGGCCTCGTGACTGATCGGGCGGGCGGCGTCCCGTCAGATCTTGATGACGGTGACGCACCCGCGGCAGAGCGTGGCGAGGTCCTCGGGGCCAGAGGTGAGGACGGTGACGGGGCCGGGGGCGGCCAGCGCCGTGGCGCTGAGCATGGCGTCGATGGCGTACTTGTGGCCGTGCAGGCCGGCGTCGGCAAGGAGGGCGGCGGCGTGACGGGCGATGGGCTCGGTGACCGGTTCGATGACGAGGCGGGACAGGGTCCATTCCAGAGCTGGGCGATTGATCCGTGGGTGGATCACTTCCACGAGGGTGGCTGCGGAAGTGATCACCCGTAGGTCGTCGGCGCGGGCGAGGGCGAGCCAGCCGGTGACCGTGCGGTCGCGCAGGACTGCCTTGGCCAGCCCTTCGCTGTCGAGGACCAGGGTGCCGCCGGGGGTGGCGGGGGAGGGGGTCACGCGGCGTTCGTCCCGCCTTGGGTCTGCTGCTCGCGGGCTTGGTGGAGTTGGTCGCGCAGAGCTTGAATCTCTTCGTCGGTGATGGGGCCGTGTTCGGCCTCTGCCACCGTGATGAGTTCGTTGAGGTTGTCCCGCTCGATCTGGCGGGCGACGGCTGCGGCGACGTAAGCGGACAGTCCGGAGGGGCCACTGCGGGCCTTGGCTGCTTCGGCGATATCGCGCGGCATGGTGATCGAGTACTTGCCGGTAGGCTCGCTCATGCTACCTATCCTACCTTGCATCCTCCCTTGGTCGAATGGGTCGGCAGAGAGAGTCGCCGCGGTGCTGGTCCGACGCGAGTTCGCATCTGGGTCTGGGCGTACGGCGGGACTCCGGGGGGCGTTGTTGCTGCTGGGTTTGATATGGGCATTCCGGGACGTTCACGCGTCAGAGAGGTGGTGGACGTCATGAGGAACTCGACATCTCAGGCGCGCGGAGTCCCCGGCCGGAGACGTGGAGGAAGGGCCGTGGCCGACCGACGCACGGCGGGTGCGACGGATATCAGGGCCCTGGCCGATGACCTGGGCGCTGTGCTCCTCCGTGCCGTTCGACAAGGCGTTGCGGATGAGTCCCCTGCGGGGATCAGTCGTGGCTCGTCACAGGGTCGCGCGGCTGGGGCCAGCTGGTATGCCTCTGCTCTGGAGTACATGGAGATGAGGTGGCCGCTGATCGCGGCGAAGACCCGGGACGAGACCAACGACGCGCTGTGTGAGATCACCCGGGCGATGCTGCGGGACGTGCGGGGCCGTCCGAGCGATGAACTGCTCCGGCGGGCGATGCGGGGCTGGGCGTTCGTCGTCCCACGCCCGGAGTTGCGTCAGATGCCGGCTGACGTCCGGCTGGCCCTGCGCTGGGTGGCGGGAGCCTCACGTCACCTGGCCGTTCTGATGGACCCGGCCGTGATGCGGTCCCTGCTGACAGCACTGCGGCTCAATCAGGATGGCGCGGTGGCGGCGGCCGAGACGCAGCGGCACAAGCACAAGGTCCTGGTCAACGCCGTGCGGTACGCCGTCGAGCAGCGCAAGTTGCCCGCCGACCCGCTTGCTCCCATCAAGTGGACCGTGGCTGAGACCGTCGACCAGGTCGACCCGCGGGTGGTCGCCAACCTCAGCCAGGCACGTTCCCTACTGTGCGCGGTCTCCTACGTCGGCGGTTACCGGCGGGCACATGGACGACGGCTGGTCGGGCTGTTCGCCGGGATGTACTACGCCGGGCTGCGCCCCGCCGAAGCGGTCGGGGTGTCTCTGCCCAACTGCGTGCTGCCCGCCGAGGGCTGGGGCCAGGTGACAGTGCACCGCACACTGCCGCAGGCGGGCAAGCGGTGGACCGACACCGGAAGAGCTCCAGGCTGAGGATCGGCCACCCTCTTGACGGCACTGTGCGTGCATGTCGAGGACCGCTTGAAGACCCCGCGATGGCGCGGACGGCCGCCTCGGCTGACTGATGCGGAACTGGTGACGCTGGCCGTGGCCCAGGCCATGCTCGGCCTTCACTGCGAGGCTCGCTGGCTGCGCTTCGCCCACGCGCATCTGCACGGCCTGTTCCCCTACCTGCCCCAGCGTCCGGCCTGCAACAAGCGCCTGCGGGCCGCTCTGCCGCTGGTCAAACGGGCGATCCGGTCCCTGGCTGCCGACACCGACCTGTGGCTGCACGACCTGTGGGTGGTGGACTCCACCCCCGTCGAATGCGCCCGTTCCCGCGAGACCGTGCGCCGTTCGGACCTGGCCGGCTGGGCCAACTACGGCTACTGCCGCTCCCGCTCCCGCTTCTACTGTGCCTGAACTGCACCTGGTATGCACCCCGCGGCCGGACTGCCCGTCACCTGGGCCCTGGCTGATCCCAAGAGCGACGAATGACATGTCCTGGCCGCGCTCATCGATAACAAACCGCACCTGCCCGCCGACCGTCCCGGCCTGCTGATCCTGGCGGACAAGGGCTACATGGCCGCCGAACTCGACCGCTTCCTCGCCGCTCGCGGCGTGAGCCTGCCGCGGCCCTCCTACACGGCCGGGAGAATCCCTGCTCAAGACGGTGCAACAGCTGATCGAGTCGGTCAACGACACCCTCAAAGGCCCGCTCGATCTCGAACAGCACGGCGGACGCACCATCGAAGGCGTCCGCGTCCGGGTGGCCCAGCGGATCCTGGCGATGACCTGCGCCATCTGGCATAACCGCACCATCGGCACACCCATCACCAGGTCACTGATCGCCTACGATCACTGAGCCACATCGGAACTCCTCATCTAGGCGTGACTTGGTGTCGGCCCATCCGAGAGCCACGGGGCCCGCCGGAACGACAGACTGTTCCTCGAGTTGGTGCGACCGATGCGCACACGGCGCCGGTTGCCCTCGGCGGCGAGGAGCCGCTCGAACGCGATGTAAATGGTCCGGGGCGTCTGCCTCGAACGATTGCCCGGCTTCCTACGTGGCGGAGGTCTTCGCAACCGATGCCTCGCATCGTGTGCCGACCGCGGTGAATCTTAGGCACCTCCCTGGGAAGGGCGGCGCCTCGCGCCACTGACTAGCGCCCTGCCATTGCGTCCGCGCTGGTCTGCGAGCTCAGCCTCGCGGTTTGGGGCGGACCAGACGCAGCAGACCACCCTCCTGCAGCCCCACTCGCCTCTATCCTGACTAAGTCGGCGCCGTGGAGCGCCAGTTGGGCGCCCCTGGGCGAAGACGATCTAGTAGGAGGAATTCATTCCCCAAACACTGAAGAAAGGAATACTCGCATGAGTACCAACGGCAACCTCAACCCCAACTCACAAGTGCCGGTGCCAGTCGAGGTCAAGGAAGTTGTGGCCCCGCCGGAAGAGTTGGGAAGCGTCCACCGGAATGGTGACGAAATTATTTGGATTGCAGGCGACTCCCAGCAGAGCTGGCGGCCGGAAGTCGTCGATGGAGGAGGTGATCACTATGTACGTATCCGTAAGGGTGAAAAGTTCCAACGCCTCGACGGGTCGCCCCAACAGCTGGCCCGCCTGCGTGCGCGGCACGAACGCCGCATGGAAGCTTGGAAGTTTCTCACCCAAGCTGGAGTTTCCCTGCTGATCTTCGCAGGTCTCGTGTTCGGAGGGCCTCTTGGGGTCCCTCCAGAGGCGCAGCCAGTCTTGTATGTTGCGGCAGGCACCGCAGGCACCTGGGTTTACAAGACTCAAAGGCGCAAGTAAGAATTTAGGCCATTCCGCTAAGGTGCGATTCTAAACTCCAGGCCTGATATTAAAGGCTGCTGGGCCAATCTTACGCCCGGCAGCCCTGCGCTGGCCGCTCGGCACTGAGACTCCAAATCAGATCACGTCTGACTGACGGAACCCATTTGCTATAATCAACATGGGCAGATTCCGTCGGGGGTCTAAAACGAGGTAAAAGGCCCCGGACCATGGTCGGTCCGGGGCCTTTTACCCGGAGCCATCGGCAGGATTTGAACCTGCGACACCCGCTTTAGGAGTTCGATCCAAGCCCGCTCCTGCTGGCGTCGTCGACTGGTGCGGCGGCCGGACCGAGTCGCTGATGTACGCCCCCGTCCGGCGTCGTTGATGTCAGCCGTGGATGTCAGAAGCGCTGGGGTGGCTGCACTTCGGTGCTGTACAGCGGCGAGGCACCGTCGCTCCTCCTGGGCCCGGACCGTTGTCAGTGCCACTTGCTAGTTTGCCTGGTGGAGTGAGACCGGTCAGAGAACCTTCGAGGTCCGCGGTCAAGGGGGGTGGGCATAAAGGTCCCCGGGAGCCACCTCGGGACTATGTTGCAGGCCGTAGATCCCCACCCCCCTCATCCTCCAGGAGGCCGGCGGTCGCCACCTCCACTGAACGGCGGTGCCGGGGAGGCTCCCTCACTCTTCCCCAGGTGGGATAAGGCGATCGGCGCTCTCAGCGTCGTCCACGTGTCCGTGGGCGTCGACGGTGATCGGGGTGGCGCGTCCTCTGGCCGTGACCAGCCAAGCAAGAACCTGCTCGGTCAATGGCCCGTTGCTGGGCCCTTCGTCCTTCCAGTACGCGCGCCAGCCGCCACCTGGTACGGCGGCTACCACCTGGTCGGCTTGCTCCAGGTGGGAGAAATCTGGGTAGTCCGTCACGGGGCGGCGGGTACCGCGTTTGGGATCGACCACAAGTGCCACGCCCGTCGCCTCGTCCCAGGCGTCCACGTGCGCTGTCCGACCGATCGTCGTCTCCGTGCCGGTGAAGATTGCGAGCCAGCCTGTTCCGTTGAAGTACCGCATGCGGTCATCGTCCATGACGGCGGCCAGCCTCGACGTGGAAGTGCCCACTTCGGCGCCCTGGCAGGCCCTCAGCTTGGGAAGCTAAGGGCATCCAGGGCTCCTTCCGGGGCTGACCTGCGGCGGAGTGGCGTTGGCGCTTGGTGGGCGGTCGACTGGTTCCCCGGGGTTCCCCGTGGTTCCCCGCACGATCTGGCACGGGTCGGGTACGGACCTCTTCGTCCTGGACGTTCGGCTACAGAGGAATTCAAGTCCAGTGAGCTGGTCAGTTCGCGGTCAGGGCCGTTAGCGGGGCTATGGCAGTGACGGCTGCAGTACTTCGCTGCTCTACTGTCCGCGGAGAGAAACCGACCGGTGGATAGTCGAGTGGACGTTTCCTGGCTGCACTGCTTCTGTCGCTGCGGATCTTTCGGCGATGTCGAGCTGCATCGCTACAACCAATCCCGCGGCATTTCTGAAGGCGCAAGGTTGGAATCAATCGAGTCCCCCATGTGCGGGATCGCCCGACCGGTACTAGCGTGGACTGCATGTGGGCACCCATGCGCCGGCAAGTGTCTCTGAGGGTGCACAGAGCTTGGGCGGGGCCGGTCGGCAGGCTGAAGCCAGGGGTCGGCTTCCTCATCCAACACGCTCACATCCGGAAGAGGAGACGGCGACAAGTAGCGAGAGTTTGGGCCTCAGCACCATTCGCAGCTGTGGCATCCGTGCTTGGCGTGCTTGGTTTCTGCGTTAGCCCGTTCTTGGGGGACAAGTGGGGCTATGCTTTGGCCTCAGCCTCCCTAGCTCTTGCTATATCCATAGGCATATTGGTCCATAAATATGGTTCCAGCAGGGCGTTTTTCACCCAAATTTCTTTCAGTACACCCGACCGCGCGACGGCCCTGGCCAGCCTAATCCGCGGCGAAAGCTCGCGCCCACATTTCGCCTCACTCGCTCCCCGTCCTGACGAGTGTCAAATAGTCGTAGACCAATTGAAAGCAGAAGGGACGGCGACAATCACTGGCGGACCTGGAGAGGGCAAATCACTCCTCGCTTACCACGTCGCTCAAGCCCTACAACACCGACATAAAACATATCAGCTGCATTGGGATAGGGCTATCGGAGTCTCTCGAACGCAATTTCATGTGGAACTTGAGGGAGAGCTGGACGCGCTGAAAGGGCGTCTGCGATTTGTGATCATTGATGATGCACACCTAGCGGACGAGACCTGGATCGGAGACGTCGTTCGTGAACTCCTCCAAAGGGCTGTAAGTGAGCGCGACACTAAGACCCTCTGGATACGAACTCAGAACCCAGAAAGCGTTGCAGGGGAAGAGCTGGAGAATTCGGTAAAGATCGATTATGATAAGCTGGCGCCGAAACAAACGGACTTCTATTCCGCCACTCTGAGGGAGTATCCGCAAATATTTGACCAGTTGGGCGGATTGCCCCCATGGCGTATCGTGACGCCAGAACAGCATGGCACTTCGCATTCCTTGCATCTGGAGGAAATGCGAGGTTGAAGAAGAGCCTGAAAGCGCTAAAAAATATTGAATTGCTGGCGCTTTTTGCCGTTTCAGCCAAGGCCGTTGCGAGTGGTTCCCCATCCGTTCACCGTGCCAACCTGCAGAACCTGCTTCACGAACTCTCCCTATCCCTTGGATGGGCACGGGACAGCCTGGCCGAGACCAATTATGACCGCGTATTGGCAAAACTCTCACGGAAAACAGAGTCGCGCGGACCACTGCTTTTGAGGAGCATCGAGGGAGAATCAAGTGTTAGCGTCAGAATCCTCCATTACAATTTTGCTCGTTTTGTAGTGCGCCTGTCCCTTTCCCGTGATGAGATTGCTGAGGATCTGGTTAGGAGCATCCCTAAAATACTTCAAGCAAAACCCCAGGGCCTTCGCTTCCTCGGGGCCCTTTGCGAGGATGTCGGAAGTAAGCTTGGTTTGCTCGTTGAGGAGGGAAATGAGTTCTTCTGCGACTATCTTGACAAGCCAGAAAAACTCGGCCTCGACTCTATGGCTGGACTGTTGAGGGTTCTGGGGCGCAGCCAAGACCGAAGGGTGCATCACACTTTGACGTGTCTGTCACCTCTCGGTCTGGCGACGGAAATAAATGCGAGCGATGTAAAAGATCTTGGCCACGCAGCTGCTTGCATCAAGCATGTTAGTCAACTAGGCGATATACACATCCGACTTATAAGCGCCTTGGATGTGGATAAAATCGGGGCGTCTGCCATGAAGGCTGATTACGGCGAGTTGCCAGCAGTAGCAGCCATTATGGAAGCGATTGATTTTCGTCGGAATGAGTTGCTGGCCTCTATGAACATGGCAACCCTCGCTGCTGCTGCTCGCCGCGCCTGGGCGCCACAGTTCGCTTCCTTGGTGAAACTCCTCCGCTTGATGGGTGAGCAGGCTGAAGACTTGTTGATCTGGCTCGACATGGAGACACTCGCTGAGAGCGTCAGTCGGGCCAGCCTTACGCGAATTCCGGTTGTATCAGAACTTCTCAAACTTCTCGGTGAACGTCGCTATGAACTGCTAGAGTACGTCGATTTTACGCAGTTGGCCGAGACAGTAAGTCGAATGAAGCTAACGCATATCACACCCCTCGTAGAATTCTTCAAGATTCTTGATAGTCGAAAAGAATTGCTTTCGACCGCCTTGAACATTCGCTCCTTCGTAGACATGGCCGAGAAGGCCAACCCAGCTCAACTTGTACTGATACCAAGACTTCGGGAGCTGCTAGGCCGCCGATATCCGGAATTTCTTCGTGAGCTGGACGTGCGATTGCTGGCTGCTACCGCAAGTACGGGAGGACCGAGTGACCTTCCTGGAATAGCTGGACTATTGGACAGTATTGGGTTCCAAAGGCATGAGTTTCTCCGTGGCTTGGATGTTGGTGCTTTGGCTGCTGCGGCGAGCAGTGCTGATGTGGGTCAAATTGACTCTATGGCTGGCTTGCCTGAGCGCCTGGGTTTCCGGCGGGGGGAATTTCTTGATGCATTGGATGTCGGGAGGTTGGCGGCTACGGCGAGCGCGGGTGACTCTGGGCAGTTGGTGACTGTTGTTGGGTTGCTTAAAGTGCTGGATTATCGGCAGGATGAGTTTCTCCGTGGCTTGGATGTTGGTGCTTTGGCTGCTGCGGCAAATTCGGCGCATGCGGGGCAGTTCGGCGCTGTGGCTGGCCTTTTGCAGAGTCTGGGTTTCCGGCGGGGGGAATTTCTTGATGCATTGGATGTCGGGAGGTTGGCGGCTACGGCGAGCGCGGGTGACTCTGGGCAGCTGGTGACTGTTGTTGGGTTGCTTAAAGTGCTGGATTATCGGCAGGATGAGTTTCTCCGTGGCTTGGATGTTGGTGCTTTGGCTGCCGCGGCGAACAGTGCTGATTCGGGTCAAATTGGATCCATGGCCGGTTTGCTGGAGCACCTGAGAGACCGCCGGGGTGAGTTTATCCATGAAGCTGATATGTCATCCCGAGCTACGGCCATCAGGACTCCAAGTATGGTGATAGGCATGGCTGCCTTGGTGAAACATCTTGGCTATCGTTGGGATGACTTTCTTGACTCCTTCAATATTCACGAGATAGCAACAGCTTCAAGTGATGTCAGGCCTGAGCAACTTACGGAGGTCGCTAGCCTTCCCGCGTGTTTGGGGCATCGACGGGATGAGTTCCTGCGAGAATTGGATGTCAGGAGGTTGGCCGGTACGGCAAATAAAGAACACACAGGGCAGCTTGGGGCCGTGACTGCGCTGCTGAAAGTTATGGGTTCTCGGCGGGATGAATTCCTTCGAAATTTGGATATCCGTAGAGTGGCGGCTACTGCCAGTACAGCGCATCCGGGACAATGGGTGACTCTTGTTGGCTTGCTGAAAGCTGTGCAATATCGGCGTGCTGAATTCATCCGAGAATTGGATGTGCGGGCACTTGCCGCGTCGGTGGCTCTGGCTAGTTCGGCGCAACTAGCGGCGGTCGCTGGCCTTCCCAAGCATTTGGACTATCGGAGGGAGGAGTTTCTTCGAGCACTGGATGTCCAAGCTTTGGCTGTCATGGCGAGCTCCGTCAATTCCGGCCAGTTGGTAGCTGTGGCCGGATTGCTCAGCGCTGTGAGCTCTAGGCGAGATGAGTTTCTGGATGAGTTGCGTATACGGGATCTCGCCGTTAGGGCGAGCTCTGCGCCTTCGGGACAGCTTGCGGGAGTCGCTGCTCTGCCTGGGCGTTTGGGTAATAGAAGGGATGAGTTTCTGAGTGATTTGGACGTCGGCACACTGGCTGCGACGGCGAGTTCGGCGCATGCGGGGCAGTTCGGCGCTGTGGCTGGCCTTTTGCAGGGGCTGGGTTTCCGCCGAGATGAATTTATACGCGCATTGAATCTTGTAGAACTAGCTGCGACGGCGAGCAAGGCAAGCCATCGGCAGGCGCCAGTCGTTTCATCTTTTCCCAAATTTCTCGCCTTCCGCCAAGAAGAATTTTGGTCCTATTTTTCCGGCTGGGTGCCATGATGGCCATTCCCATTTATGTCGCGGTTTACAGTGACTAATGCAATGATCCAGATTTTTCTTGGCGTCCAGAGCGATTTCATGTCAACGTGGCAGAATTAGCGAGCGTCGGTATGGGAAAACAGCGAGCGGTCGGCGGAACGGCTTTGGGCTGGCTGGGGTCACGTCCGCGGGAGTGGTGTATCGACGGCCACTCGGTGATCTCGTTTTGAGGCTATGCGGTGAGTTCGGTGGGCAGGGCGGCTTCGTCGGTTTCTGACTCGATCGGGTGGAGACGGGCCTTGGCCAGCAAGTCGAGTCCCATGTAGCGGCGGGCCTCGGTCCATTCGTCGTTCTGCTCGGCCAGCACCGCGCCGACCAGCCTGATGACGGCGGTGCGGTCGGGGAAGATACCGACCACGTCGGTGCGGCGGCGGATCTCCTTGTTCAGCCGCTCCTGCGGATTGTTCGACCAGATCTGCCGCCAGACCTCGCGCGGGAATGCGGTGAAGGCCAGCAGGTCGTGCTGGGCGGTGTCCAAGTGGGCGGCGGCCTTGGGGAACTTGCTCTCCAAAGCGTCCAGGACGTGCCGCATCTGGGCCTGGACGGCGTCGGTGTCGGGCTGTTCGAAGACGGTCCGCAGCAGCGTGGCCACCCACGGCTGGGCGGACTTCGGAACCTGGCTCAGCAGATTGCGGGCGTAGTGCGTGCGGCATCGCTGCCAGGAGGCTCCGGGCAGGACGGCGCCGATCGCGTTCACCAGGCCGGTGTGGGCGTCGGAGATGACCAGCTGGACGCCGGACAGGCCGCGGGCGGTCAGCGAGCGCAGGAAGGCGAGCCAGCCGGCGCCGTCCTCGGCGGTGGCGACGTCAAGGCCGAGGATCTCGCGGTGGCCGTCGGCGTTCACGCCGACCGCGATCAGGGCGTGGATGTTGATGATGCGGCCGCCCTCGCGGACTTTCTGGGTCAGTGCGTCGACCCAGACGAATGTGTAAGGGCCTTGGTCCAGAGGCCGGTTACGGAAGGCGGCGACTTGCTCGTCCAGATGCTTGGCCATCGCGCTGACCTGGGACTTCGACAGCTGGGTGACGCCGAGGGACTCGGCGAGCTTCTCGACCCGGCGGGTGGAGACGCCCAGTAGGTAGGCGGTGGCGACCACCGAGATGAGGGCCTGTTCGGCCCTGCGGCGGCGTTCCAGGAGCCAGTGCGGGAAGTAACTGCCCTGGCGCAGCTTGGGGATGGCCAGTTCGACGGTGCCGGCCCTCGTGTCCCACTCGCGCGGGCGATATCCGTTGCGGTGGTTGACGCGTTCGTCGCTGACCTGCCCGTATTCGGCGTTGCAGAGGGCGTCGGCTTCGGCGGACATGAGGGCGTCGGCGAATGTCTTGACCATCGCGCGCAGCAGATCGGGACTCGCCGCGGCGAGGTTGTCCTCAGCGAGGGCGTGCAGGGGCAGACTGTCGGGTGCGGTCATCGTGCTGATCTCCTTCGAGGCTTCGACACTTCGAAGATCAGCCGGTGGCCGTTCATCTATGCGGGCATCACCCTGAAGCCGGAGCAAACCCCCGGATCAGGTCGAACCCGTACACCACTTCCCTGGACGCAAAGTGGCTGCCTAAAGCCGTGGAGCCGACCGCCCCAGCCACGACGTGCCCCTTCTCTGGCGTCTGGTGGCTGATTGCTATGAGCGCGGCTCGGGCGCCGGCCGGGCTGGAGCGGGGCGGAGACAGACATCCGATGCGGTTGATCAGTCAAGCGGTGTCGGGGAAGGCGGTCTGTTCGCTGTAGGGGATGTGGTGGGTGAGGCAGTGGTGGAGGCAGCCGAGTAGGCGGTTGAAGAGGTTGCGTTGTGCTGCGACGTGGCGTTCTTCGGCCGCTCGGCGGCGGTCGTAGTGGGCTCGTGCTCCGGGGGATGCGGTGAGGGCGGCGAAGGCCCAGTTGTAGCCGGCTGAGGCGAGGCGCTGGTTCTTGATGTGCCTGGCCAGGACGGTGGTCTTTCGTCCGGAGGATCTGGTGATGGGGGCGGATCCGGCGTAGGCCTTGAGGGCGCGGGCGGTGGCGAAACGGGTGTGGTCGTCGCCGAGTTCGGCCAGGACGCGGGCGCCGGTGAGATTGCCGAGGCCGGGGAAACTGGTGATGATCTCGGCGTCCTCGTGAGTGGTGAAGGCGTCGACGACCGCGGCCTCCAGCTCATCGGCGCTGGTGCAGGCCGCCTCGAACTGCCGCAGCAGGGCGAGGGCTTTGGTGCCCATCGCCTCCTCGACCAGGGGTGGTTGGTGCATCTGCGCTTCGCGGAGTAAGCCGTGGAGGCGTTCGACCTCGCCGGTGATCTCGCGTTGGCGGCCGGCCTTTTTGAGGATGGCTCGCAGTTGGGGGCGGGTGAGCTGGGCGGCCTGCGTGGGTGTGGGGGCCGCGGCGAGCAGGGTGCGGCTGACGGGTGAGGCGAGGCCTTCGCGGAAGTGGCGGAAGACGGTGAGGAATGCGGGGAAGTATTCGCGCAGGTGGGAGCGCAGCCGGTTGCCGGTTTGGACGCGGTCCCAGACGGCGTCCTGCTGGGCTCGGGCCAGGACGGTGATGGCCTGGGCGAGGTGGCTGTCTGTGGGCAGGGGGCGGTGTTCGGCGGGGTCGGTGCGCAGGATGTGGGCGAGGACTTTGGCGTCGAGGTGGTCGGACTTCTTGCGGCTGAGGGCGTAGCGGTCGCGGTAGCGGGCGGCGGTGAGTGGGTTGATGACGTAGATCGGTCGGCCGGTGGAGCGCAGGCAGGCGACCAGCAGCCCGTGGGAGGTCTCGATGGCGATGGGGATCGGGTTTTTGGGGTTGTCGCCGTGGTGGGCCAGGAGGTCGAGGAGATGGGTCAGGCCCAGGGGGCTGTCGTCGATGCGGAGCTTGGCGAGGAGGGCGCCGGTCTCGTCGAGCAGGGCGATGTCGTGGTGGTCGGTGGCCCAGTCGATACCGCAGAACACGCTGGTCATAGGGGTGTCCTCTGGTTGGCGGTGGTGTGGTGGTCCTCGCCGGGCAGGGGTTGCGCGTCTTCCTAATGGCAGGGCTCAAGGCCCGTCATCCGATCAGTCGTTCGCAATCCCAGCGGTCGTCAGGGGTCTCGGTCAGCTGCGGAACTGAGCGTTCGCCGAGCGGTGAGAGGTGTTCCCTGGCGGCGGCTTGGACCACGGGCCAACGATGCCGCTGTTGTGTCTTTCGGTGGAGGGGGCGGGGGCGGTCCGCGCGGGACGAAGGCAGGAGCGCGGGCCGGCCCCGCCCCCTCCACACGATGAAGAACGAAGAACGAACGAGTGAGCCGGCATGCGGGGCCGACTCTGTCTTGGGAGGTCAGGCCTCAGGAGCGGCTACGGATAACCCCATGCCGGCTCACTCAAGACGTTCGCCAGCAGGATCAAGACCAACGTCTCACGACGCCATTAGGAGCGCAGGCCCGGCCGGGGGCCGGGCCGCGCGCGGGGAGCGGAGCGAGCCGCCTTGAAACCCGTAAAGAAGGTTGTTACTCAGGTGGCCGCTGGGATGTGTGTCCGGTCCCGGGAGATGCTTGACACTTCGGTCCCAGGTGATGGTTGACAGTGGCCGTGATCGGCTTTTCTGTGCACGTCGTTGCGGCGTGTGGCAGGAGGCCGGGATTGGCGCTGGTGGAGTTGTCGGTTGTCGAGCAGAGATACCGGGCTGTGCTGGCCGTGCTGGCGGGTGCGACGGTGACTGAAGTCGCCAGGCAGCTGGGCGTGTCCAGGCAGACGGTCAGCGGGTGGAAGTCGCGGTATGCCGCCTCGGGTCTGGCCGGGTTGGCGGACCGGTCGCGTAGGCCTGCTTCGTGTCCCCATCAGGCTTCTGCCGAGGTGGAGGCGGCCGTGTGTGAGCTGCGGCGTGAGCATCCACGGTGGGGGCCGCGGCGGATCGCTCATGTGCTGGAGCGGTCCGGGGCAGTCACGCCGGTGCCGTCGCGGATGACCGTGTATCGGATCCTCTTGCGTCACGGGCTGGTGGAGCCGGGGGTGCGGCGCCGGAAGCGGTCGGATTACAAGCGCTGGCAGCGGGACCGGCCGATGCAGTTGTGGCAGATGGACATCGTCGGCGGGGTGATGCTGGTCGACCCGGTGACCGGGGAGTTGTCCGAGGTCAAGGTCGTGACGGGGGTGGATGATCATTCCCGGTACTGCGTGATCGCGTCGGTGGTCGAGCGGGCGACCGGGCGGGCGGTGTGCTCGGCATTCGCCCAGGCTTTGCAGGCGTTCGGGGTGCCGGAAGAGGTGCTCACCGACAACGGCAAGCAGTTCACCGACCGGTTCGGGCATGGTGGTGAGGTGTTGTTCGACCGGATCTGCCGGGAGAACGGGATCGCGCACCGGCTGACGCAGCCGGCGTCGCCGACCACGACGGGCAAGGTCGAGCGGTTCCATCAGACCCTGCGGCGTGAACTCCTCGACGACTGCGGTGCGTTCGAGAGCATCGGGGCTGCTCAGGCGGCGCTGGATGAGTGGGTTCAGGAGCACAACTCCGTCCGGCCGCATCAGGCGCTGGACATGCAGTCCCCGTCTGACCGGTTCACCCCGGTTCCCGAACAGGAACGGGACGTCCTGGGTCTGAAGATTCCCGGAGTGCTCACGCTGGTGCCGCAGCAGCGGACGGCTCCCGCTGCGGTGCCGGATCCGGTCGAGGTGGTGCCTGCTCCTGTCCCTCTGCCCGAGGTGGTTCAGGTGGATGAGGGCGGGCCGGTGGAGTTCGAGCGGGTGGTGCCTGCGAGTGGGAACCTGCAGGTCGTGGGCAAGCAGTTCTGGCTGGGTCCGGCCCGCTCGGGGTTGACGGTGACGTTCTGGGCCGACACCGCGGTGATCCATGTGCTGATCGCCGGGACGCGGATCAAGAGCGTGCGGTCGCACCTGTCCGTGGCGGACCTCACGCAGCTGGCCGCCCGGGGAGGACGTGCGGCCGGACCGGCCCCGCTGCCCACCGGCGATGAGGCCGCGTTCGAGGTGTACCGGGTGGTCAACAACAGCGGGCTGGTGAACCTGGGCGGGCGCCAGGTCCTGGCGGCGGAGATCCTCGGCGGCCGCCAGGTCGGCATCCGGATCGACGAGGAGACGCTGTCGTTCTTCGACCTGTCCTCGCGGGAGCTGCTGAGGGTGCGGCCCAACCCGCTCACCCCCGATGAGGTGCAGCGTCTGCGCGGACTGCGGCCCGCAGGTCCTCCGCCACGGCCCAGCGTGGAGCCGGTGCGGGTGCAGCGGCGGGTCAGCGCGGTCGGCACGGTCATGGTCTGCCGCCAGACCGTCTCCCTCGGCCGCCCCTACGCAGGCCAGACCGTGACCGTGCACGTGTCGGACACAACGATCACCGTTGAACTGGACGGCCAGATCCGCGTGATCCGCCGCACGACCGACGTCCCGGTCCGTAACGTGAAAGCGAACAAGCCCCACGGGGCTTCCCATGTTCTCTAGGCCTACCGTCAAGCCTCAGGTGGGACCGGAACGTCGTGCATCAGCTGGGATCAGACATGGCCGCTGGGATGTGCCACAGTGGGGCTGTGTACCGCTCCGGTTTGCTGTCGATGAGCAGCCGGCGCAGGTCATCGCGCTGTGAGCCGTCGAGGTTCAGGACCTCTGTGAGGTGGCGGAACGTAGTGTGAGTGATTCCGCGGCTTCGGGCCTCTGCTTCGAACTGGGCGAGTTGCGGCAGCACCGACTCGGCATCGAGCTTCGCCGGCCGTTTCTCCTTGAGCCAAAGGGCCTTGTTGCGCTCATAGTCGATTTCGGAGAAGCCGCAGACCTCGCGGCTCAGTGCCTCCACCTGGTCCAGGGTGGTTGTCGACATGATGGCGCGGGCCAACTCGTTGCGGCTCAGTGCCTCGTCCAGGTCGACCTCGTGGACCGTCGGGCTCTCGTCGGTGAGGGGGATGGGTAGACCGGCATCTCGGACCTCGCACGTGCCGCGTAGGCCTCGGGCTGTTGCCGCGAGCATGCCTGTTGCCTCTGAAGGGTGCCACTCCAGAACCGGGCTGACCGGCTCCGCGTCCTTCGCCGTGAAGGTGTGGACGAGTGGGCCGAGCATGCCTCGCAAGTCCTCGCGTGACAGCTCGCCGTCCAGGCCGGGGCCTGCGACCAACAGGCGGATGGGCGCGTTCACCCGGCAGCACGCTGCCAGCGTCACAGAGTCGGCGAGTGGGCTCTTCAGCGTCGGTTCGTCGCCTCGGGCCAACACGTCGCCGCCGACGTCCAAAAGATCGATTGACGTCGGCTTTAAGTGGGTCACCAGATCTTCGAGTTGGCGTGTGACGCCCTCGGCGCCGTGCCCCGGGTCGATCAGCGCGAAGGTGTGGGGGAGCTCTGCCGCTAGGCGGGGGAGCGTGGAACCTGCTGGTGCGATCGGGCGGGCTTCCGCCGGCACCTTCCAGACGGCTGGGGTGAGCGGTTCGAGGCTGGTGAAGTTGTCGGCTCCTCGGGGGCCCGGCAGTGGGTCGATCAGCAAGCGGTCCCACGCGTACGTGAGGATCACCGCCTGGTCGTCGCCGCCGTAGAGGGCGGCATCAAGCATTGCGGCGGCGACTGCGTCGCCCCCTCCTCCTGCTGCGACGATCAACCGCGTCATGAGCCCAAGACTACGGGGTCGGGCCCTTGACCACTCACCCTATAGTGGCTAGAGGCTATAGCCACTTGGACGAGGAGGAGACATGCCTCAGCTTGAGGAGGCACAGCCGAAGTATCTCCAGATCGCGCACTTCATCCGCGATCAGATCCTTCGGGGTGACCTGCGGCCGGGGGACGAGGTGCCCTCGGAGCGACAGTTGGCGGCGGACTGGAAGGTGTCCCGGCCGACGGCGGCGCGGTCGTTGGAAGCGCTGAGTCATCAGGGGCTTGTCGAGAAGCGGCAGGGGTCCGGCACGTACGTGCGGAGCCTTGAAGTGAACCGACGGGCGCGCGAGTTGTACGGACGGGCCAGGCAGACCGGGAAGATCTACACGCCCGGCGAGTACGCGGTGATCACGTCGGCGGGGTGGCTGAACGCACCGGATCACGTTGCTGAGGCGTTGGGCCTGGTGAAGGATCGTCGGGCTGTGCACCGCCGGCGGGTCACCAACAATCAGGACGGGCCCATCACGCTGTCCACTTCGTGGTTCGCGCCGGATGTAGGCCAGCGGGCGCCCAAGCTGCTGGAGCCGGAACGGATCCAAGAGGGAACCCTGATGTACGTCGAGAATATGACGGGGCGGCAGGGGAGTTATGCCGAAGATCGTATGTGTGCCCGGCAGGCGACGGACGAGGAGGCGGCAGACCTCCAGCTTGAGCCGGGATCGGCTGTCTTGATCGTGCATCACGTCGTCTTTGACCTCCAGGACCGGCCGTTGGAGTTCGCCGAAGCCACCTACCCGCCGCAGCGCTGGGCGTTCGAGCAGGGGTATCCGCTCACCTGATGGTTCATCACTTCGGGGAACGGCTTGCGCGCCGCGAGTGGCTAATGCCACCATCCAGTAAGTGGCTAAGGCCACTTCATCGGAAGGAGGCACGGAGTGACGAGTCAGCGGCCGGACCAGGGAGCGCACTTACCTTGCCGGGGTTGCCGGGGGCGTGGCTGGAAGCGGGTCAGTTCGCGTGCGTCCCTGGTGCTTGCCGCTGCCGCCGAACGCTCCCGTGCCACATCGAAGCGGCGCTGCCTCGACTGTGACGGCAGCGGCAAGGAGTGAGCGCGGATGGCTTACACGATCGACCGCTACCCCTCTGAGGACTCACCGCGACTCGGAGCAATGACCTTGCATCCGGCCCCGGAGTCCGTACCCCGGGCGCGACGCTGGTTCCGGAAGTTCATCGCCCCCTACAACCCGGCCTGCTCGGTCGAGGACTGCGCGCTGATGATCTCGGAACTGGTCACCAACGCCATCACCTACGGGCAGGCTGATGACCCGTGGGTAGTGCGGGTGGAGTGGTTCCGCGAGGAGACCTCGCTTCGGGTCGACGTACACAACCCGGGCTTCCCGGCGAACGTCCGGCTGAGGCGCCCGGAGGCCAACGACGCGCACGGTCGCGGGCTCCTGCTCGTCGACTCGATCGCCGCGTCGTGGCACTCCGGACCCAGTTGCTTCGGCGGAACGGTGGTCTCCTTTGTGGTCGCCGATGCCTGGCCGTCGTGACCAGGGGAATACCTTCTGTTGGTACTGCGCTGGCGGATTCGTCGCTAGTCTGGTTGACCAGTTGACTTGGCCAATCTCGACAGGCGGCGGCGTTCATGGCGTATGAAGTGGAGGCACCGAAGTACGTACGCCTCGCTCAGACCATTCAGCAGCGCATCGAGGACGGCACGTACCCGCCCGGCACCCGCGTGCCCAGTGAGAACCAACTGGTGCAGGCGTTTGGAATGTCCCGTCCGACCGTCGTCCGGGCGCTGGAACTGCTGAAGCGTGACGGCTGGCTGGAGTCCCGGCAGGGGTACGGCACTATCGTGCGCGGGAGACCTGCCGTCGTCGAAGACGACAAGAACCGCCGGGGGAGTGAAGCACTCGCGCGTGATGAGTCGCAGACCCCGGGGCGTCTGGTCGAGGTCGCTCATGTCCCTGTGCCGGCGCGTGTCGCCTCCGTGCTCGGCTTGCCGAAGCGCGCCAAGGTCCTCATGCGCCGGTTCCTCGTAGAGGAGGATGGCGAACCCGTTGAGCTGGTCTCGTCGTACTTCCCCGCCTGCCTGGTGGAGGGCACCGAGTTGGAGAGTGCTGCCGCCTTGAGCGGCGGCACTCGCGCTCACCTTGAGACGCGGAAGAAGGTTCGCTTCGACCATGTGAAGGAACGTGTCTCGGCTCGGCTGCCTGAGCCGAGTGAGGCCGAACTTCTGGAGCTCCCGGACGGGGTGCCCGTCCTTAGCGTCCTGGTCGTCGCGTGCGACCCTTCCGGTCAAGCTCTGCAAGTCTCTGAGCTGCTGCTTCCCGCCGATCGGCAGGAACTCGAAGGCACCTACCGGCTCAGCTGAACCCGCGGGCTGCCCACTGCCGGGCTGTGATGACCTGTCTCAGGTGCGTCGGGTGGCGAGTCGGTAGACCACGTATGTAAAGCCAAGGATGACGTCGACCGCCGCCCATAGGCCGACGATGAGTCCCACGCCGATTGTGGTTCCGACGTCGCCCGCGTCTTCGCACAGCTTCAGGTCGTCCCCTGTCATGCCCCGACATTCTTCGGGTGTGCCGCTGCCGCTCGCGGCGCCCGTGATCACCCAGATCAGGAACACGATCTGGACGGCCAGGAAGAGCCACAGGAAGACGCGACGTCGCTTCTTCGGCTGGGGTGTCGTCGCGCCCTGGCGAGGGCTGCTTGGCGGCTCTTGCGGCGGTGCGGGCCAGGCGTCCGGCGGTGATGCGGAGCCTTGGCGGTTGCGTGGATCCCACGACTGTGGCCCTTGAACGCGGTGTTGTCTGCCCATGTCGTGCCCTCCTCTGCGCTGATGGCTTCATGGTGCGCTTGCGGTCTCGGCGGCGCTCGGTTGTGGCTACCCAAGCGGCTTGACAAGTCAACTTGGCATCCCTAACTTCGAACTTGCTAAGTCAACCTGTCAGTTGGCAGGTTGATTCATCTCAGAAGGAGAACTCTCTGTGCGTGTGATCCGCGTTGACGCCTCGTCCGCCACGATCCTGCTCGAAGCGCCGGCACCGAAGGTGCGTGACCGGCAGACCGGTGAGATCGCCAAGGACGCAGTGAGCGGTGAGGCGTTGATGACCGTCGGCGTCGTCTTCATCGACGAGGGGGACTCGTCGCTCATTCAGGTCACCGTCCCGGAAAGCGGAGTGACGGAGGGCCTGACCGTTGGTGCTCCGGTTTCGCTGCCGGGGCTCATTGCCCGGCCGTGGGAAAGCGTGTTCAACGGCCAGCAGCGGCACGGCATCGCCTACCGCGCCACCGCCACGCGCCGGGCGCGTTCCCGGTCGCGCAGGCGGGCTGATTGTCGTGACGGACCTGATCACGTTGGCCGAGCTGGGTGCGCCGCTCGCTGCGATAGGCGGCGCGGTCTACGTACGGCACGCCAACCCGGCCGCGTACTGGTCCACGGTCGGGCTGCCGGTCTCGGTGGCCCGGCTGCTGGCCTCGTACTCCTCGACCATGGACGCTTGCGGCCTGACCGTCGAGCCGTCCCGGTTGCGGGTACTGGCCGTCAAGGCGACCAGCCGCAGGGAAATCCGGCCCGTCCCGCCTCGCCGAGGCATCATCCGTCCCACCACCACAGGCCTGCGTGTCCGGCTTCGGCTCGCCCCGGGCCAGGAACCCGCCGACGTTGCCGCCTCGGCGGAACGCCTTCGCCACGCCTGGGGCGTGCACGCCGTGTACGTGAAGGACGTGAAACCGGGCGTTGTCGAACTGCGGCTCATCGGCTTCGACGTCCTTCGCAAGGTCCGGATGCCTCGCAGGATCGAGGGCGGGTTCCTCACAGTGCCGGTGGCGCTGCGGGAGGACGCCACGGCGTTCTTACGCGACTACCGCGCCGTACCGCATGAACTCGTCCTCGGCGCAACGCTGTCGGGCAAGTCCATGTACCTGCGGAACCTGATCGCCGGGCTCGCCCGACAGTCCGTCGCCCTGGTCGGCGTCGACTGCAAGCGGGGCGTCGAGCTCGCTCCGTTCGCTCCCCGCTTTGGCGCGCTCGCGACCGACCCCGACGAGGCGGCCGAGCTGCTGCCAGTCCTGGTCAAGGAAATGGAGGACCGCTACGACCTGATCAAGGCCCGCCAGGGCATCGCCCCCGGCACGCCCGACGAGGAGATCACCTCGGACATCTGGGGCCTGCCCGAGGGCGAACGGCCTGTGCCCATCGTGCTGTTCGTCGACGAGGTGGCCGAACTCTTCCTCGTCGCCACGCGCAAGGACGAGGAACGCCGAGACGAGATGGTCACTCACCTCATCCGGCTCGCCCAGCTCGGCCGTGCGGCCGGCATCTATCTGGAGGTGTGCGGGCAGCGCTTCGGCGCCGAGCTGGGCAAGGGCGCGACCATGCTGCGGGCCCAACTCACCGGCCGCGTCTGCCACCGCGTCAACGATGAAGCCTCAGCCAAGATGGCCCTCGGCGACATCGCCCCCGAAGCGGTCTACGCCTCCTGCGCCATCGCCGCCGAGCTGCCGGGCCTGGCCGTGGCCGGTGACACCTCCGGCGGCTGGTCCCGCATCCGCACTCCCCACCTCTCCCTCGCCGCCGCCGCGGCCACCTGCCGCGACACGGCCCACCTCGCCCCGGACGTTCCGGCGCTCACGCCCTTCCGGCCGTACATCCCTCCCGTACTCCTCGACACCCCCGAATCGGTACCCACCGCGCGCCTGGCCTCCGAGACAGCGGAGGACTGAGCGATGCGTACCCACCGCATCCGACTCGACCCCGTCCTGGTCCAAGCGGCCATCGCCGCAGCGCTCTCCTTCGCCCACCTGCACGATCTCGCTGCGGCGGCCGGACAGGATGGGTGGAAGGCGTGGGCCTACCCGATCAGCGTTGACCTGCTCCTCGTCGCCGCCTGGCGACGGCTGCGCTCCGGTGCTGCGAAAGCCGCTGGCTGGTGCTGGTTCGTCGTCGCCCTGGTCGCGTCGCTGGGCGCGAACGTCGCCACGGCCGGCCTGCTCGACCTCGGCGACGTCCCGGCCTGGCTGCGCATCCTCGTCGCCGGATGGCCCGCGGTCGCCTTCCTCGGCGGAACGCTCCTCGCCCATGGCACCCCGGACGGCGGCGAGGTGCCAGTACCGGACCAGGACGAGGCACCCGCTCCGCCTGTCACGCCAACCGCCCCCGAGCTGCCCGCCGCCGACCCACAACCGGGCGCACAGCTCACCGCCGCCCCCGTCCCGCCCGCCCTCGTCGCCCTCGCCCGCAAGGTCGCCGACGACCACCGGACACGGACCGGGACGGACATTGACACCCCAACCCTTCGCACCCGCCTCGGCGTCCCGCTCCCGCTCGCCGAAGCCATCGCCGCCCAACTCACTTGATCCCGGAGGACTTTCCACCGTGCGTCCGTCCACGCTCCGCGCGCTGAAGCGTGCCGCCGAGCTGACCCGACAGAACCGCCTCACCGAAGCCGTGCTCATCGCCGAACCGGTGATCCTCGCCGCCGACAGCTACGAGGGTGACGAGATCTTGCGCTGGCTTGCCGACCACGCCGCCGACTTCACCGGCGAGAACCCTGAGGAGCTCCCCTGATGCCCGCCAACCGCCACTTCCGCAACGTCGTCCGCATCGGTCCGGTCCAGGTCGGCACCGCCTACGACGGCCATGGCCGCGAGAAGCACACCGCCGTCTGCACCGCCCCGCGCTGCGGCTTCTCCAACGACTACGACACCCGCGCCGCCGCCGAACTCGCCGCCCGCACCCACCGCTGCCGCGTCCGCTGAGGAGATCCCGTGACCGTCTCGCTCCCGCTCGTCTTCGTCCGGGGCGTCATTGCCTGGGCCGCGATCAAGTTCCTCGGCGTGCGCATGTGGGTCGCCGTCGTGATCGCCCTGTTCGGCTTCTGGCTCTCGCACACCTTCCTCGCCCCCGCCATCGAGTCCGGCACCCGTTCTGGGGTCGGCGTCGTCAACGGCGACAACCGCTGAGAGGAGCTCCGCCATGTTCCGCCCCAAGCTGCCCGACGCACCCACTCCGCCATCGGCCTCGGGGAACATCGGTACAGCCGTTGGCGCTGAGATTGATCATGAGGTCTAGCTGCGGATCTCCGTGTTCGGGTGAGGCTGGGCCTGGAGGCGTTCGCGGAGGTCGATCTCCTCGGGAGTGAGCGGGTCCCCGGCCCGACGGATGCGGACGGGCTTGGGCCGCACCGGCAGGCTGTCGTCTGCGGCGGCTTCCTCAGCTTCCGCGAACGCTCGGTAGAGCGAGGCGACCGAGGGGTTCTTGCCCGCGTTCTTCCCGGTCTTGATGACCAGCTTCTTGGCGATCTCCGGGACGGGGACGCCCTTTTCCTTGAGTGCGACGGCGAAGGTGAGCATGTCGTCGTCGATGACCTTCGGCCTTCCGCCATGGTTGCCCTTGGCCGCAGCGGTGACCTGACCTTCGAGGGTCTTCTCCCGGATGTAGTTGCGCTCGATCTGCCCGGCCACGGCGAGCACGGCGAAGAACATGGCGCCCATACCGTTGGGGTCGTAAATGCCGGTGAGCGGGCCGGTGAGGAGTTCGAGCTGGATGCCGCCGGCCTGAAGCTCGGCGGACAGCGTCATCAGCTCGGCGGCGTTGCGCGCGAGGCGCTTGAGCTCGTGGACGGTGAAGATGACCGGCGTCTCGGGTGCGGCCTCTTTGAACTGGCGGGCCAGGGCAAGCGCCTTCTCCAGCTCGGGCCGCACCTTGATGCGGGTGCTGATCTGCTCCTTGAAGATTTTGTGGCACTCCGCCCGGTGGAGAGCTTCGAGCTGGCTCGCCAGCTCCTGCCGGGCGGTCGATGTCCTTGCGTACCCGATCCGGACCGGCCGCTCGGTACGGGGCGCGGGCACGATGGCGAGCGCCGGGCCCTGCTTCCACGCGCGGCCCGGGTGCCGGTTGGCGGGGACGGGGATCTCCAGTTCTTCGCGGAGGGCGGGGACGAGGACGAAGCGCGGGGTGTGGTACTTCGCGGCGGTCTTCCCGCCCCGGGTGCGGCAGGGGCTACCGGCGGGCGCGTCACAGTTCGGGCAGTCGTGACGTTCTACCGCCAATGCGGCCTGATCGGGCGTGAGATCCATGGCGGCAGCCTCTCAGAAGTGCCTCGCACAACGTGCGGGTTTCGAGAGGACTTTTGCGAGTGGCGACCTGCGGAAACGTGATCACTTCCGGCACTCTCGCAGAACTCTCACAGATGTTCATTTGTGAGAATGCCGAGCAGTCGAACGCGGGCGCCCGATCGGAGCGCCTTGCCGGACGCCACGTCGCGGCGAAGGCCGCGGGCGTCCGACCTCCTGCACGTCGCCGTAGTGCTGCTCATGCATGGTGAGTGTGATGGTGGCCAGGGAGTGTCGTTGGGCTGGAGGGTCTGCCAGGAGTCGTCGGCTTCGCGGAATTGGTTAACAGAGGGCGAAGTTGTCTACCGCTCCGTCTGTGTGGTCGGAACCGATCTGTGTGCTCAGGCGGGCTGACGGAGTGCGCTGACCAGTGCGCGCGGGTCGTCTGCGTGGAAGCGGATGGTGTGGGCCTCTTCCGTTGCGCCGAGCGGGCGGGTGAAAGGGAGTGGCCGGTTCAACTCCAGGGTCACCGAGGTCTGGCTGCCCACGATCAGGTCGAGGACCCCGTCCTCGGAGAGGGTGATCAGGCTGCCTTCGGGATAGCGCCGGTCGACCCGGACCGAGGCCACCGCGTCCGGCGGTACGGCGAGGTCGAAGAGGGCTCCGTAGCGGATCCGCAGAGAGCCGTCGGGGCGCACGACGTGCGGCCGGGTGACGCAGGCTGCGTGCAGGGCCAGCACGAGGACGACGCCATACAGGTCGAGTACCAGGATCACCCGGTGGACCACCGGCCAAGGGATGAGCAAGGCCAGGACCACCGTCTCGATGACCATCACGAAGAGCAGCCCGTACATCATCGCGGTCTGGGGCCCGGTGTACGCGGCAGCGTGGTCCCCGGGGCGCACCCCGTGCGTGCCGCGCCGGACCCACCGCCCTAGGGAGGCGAGGGCGCGCAGTTCGTGGAGGACCAGGCGGCGGACCGTCACCGGCACCGCCTCCTGCACGGCGGACCGCCGCGCCGCCCGGCGGTCCGCGCCGCGGGCGCGCGCGGCGACGTACAGCGAGCGCAGCACCCATGCCTCCAACAGCAGCACCACGAGCACCAGCGCCTCGGCGCCCGCCAGCGCCCACCCGGGAGGCCGGACCCCAGCCACCAGGCAGGCCGCCAGGGCCAGTTCCCCCGGCAGCACGGCGGCCACCGCGACCCGCGCCGCCCGTACGCCCCTTGGCCGGCCGCTCATCCCCGGCCCCTTTTCACGAAAGCCTCCATGAGCCGGCCCACGACTTCCGCCTGCGCGGGGGTGTACTCGGCGAGCAGCGCCTCCTTGAACCCGGTCACGACCACCCCGTCCTCGGGGATCGCGGCGAACAACTCCGCGGGGACGGCTGCCATCAGGTCAGCCGCCAGGGGTGCGATCCGCGGATCGTCGGCGGGGGCTTCGGCGAGCGCGTCAAGGCGCTCATACAGTTCGACAACTGCGGGATCGGCGACCAGCGTCCCGAGCAGCCCGAGCATCTCTTGGTTACCGGTGCTGGTGGCGTCCAGCAGCGCGAGGTACTCGCGGTCCTTGGCCGCGCTCGGCGAGTCTGTTCGGGGGGCCTGTGCCAGCAGTGCGGCGAGGGCGGGTGAGACGGGCCCGGTCGCGCCGGGCGGCTCGGCGAGCAGGGCGCTGAGCCGGCAGCGGCGCTCCCGGATGTCGGCTTCCTGGCGGGCCAGGTCGGCGTCGAGTTCCTCCAACACCTCGGCCAGTTCGCGTCCGGCATCATCGGCGAGGGCGTCGCGCACTTCATCTAGGCTGAGGCCGAGTTCGGTGAGTCGGCGCACCCGGGCCAGCAGTACGGCGTCGCGGACGCTGTAGACCCGGTAGCCATTGGGGCGCCGCTCCGGTTCCGGAAGCAGCCCGACATGGTGGTAGTGCCGGATCGCCCGGGTGGTGAGCCCCACGAGCGCGGCGATCTCTCCGATTCGCATGCCGCCAGTAGAAACCCTGCCGTTGCGTCAAGGTCAAGCGCTGAAAGTATCGTCGGGCGCAAAACGATTCGAGCGCGTCTACACACCGGAGTGATACGTCTTCGTCAGCGCACGTATCTGGCCAGAGTCCGCTCCCGCTACCCCTCGTCGTCCTCGTCGAGTTCGACTGTGTCTGGGTCGCGAAGCGGGCGTAGGGCGCCGCCAGCCGGGGTGGAGGCGGTGAAGCTGTAGCGGCCCAGGACGTTGAGGTTGCGGTGCTTGAGCGGGGAGAGGCGGGCGATGTCCTCGTCCCGGATCTCGGGGCCCTCGGCACGGAGGTGTACGACGGCGGCGTCGATGTACCGGGTGGTCCAGAGCACCACGGCGTTGAGGACCAGGCCCAGTGAGCCGAGCTGGTCCTCCATCCCGTCCCGGTACGCCTGATGGATGGTGCCGCGCTTGCCGTGGCACACGTCGCGGGCCAGCTTGTGCCGGGACTCCTGCACGGTGAGCTGGCGGTTCATCTGGCGGCGGTAGGTGTCGTCGACCGGGTCGACGACGCGGAGCAGGTGCTCGGTCTTGGCGATCCGGCCGTACTCGGCGAATGCCTGCCCCAACGGGGTCGGGTGGCCTTCGCGTCCGAACATCCGCAGTAGGTCGTAGGCGCGAACCTGGTTGGTGACCAGGGAACCGGCGACCCGGAGCATGTCCGGCCAGTGGGTGATCACCTTGTTCAGGTTGACCCGGTTGCGGGCCAGCGGCTCCAGCGGCCCGTACGTACCTGTCCCCACGCCCGGAAGGGACGCGCGCCAGAACCGCTGGTCGTCCAGGTCTTTGAACCGGGGGCTGAAGTTGTAGCCCAGGATGCGGAAGATGCCGAACACGATGTCGCTGTACGAGGCGTTGTCGGTGGCGACCATCTCCGGCTTCACCCCGCCGTCGAGGTTCAGCAGGGCGTCCAGGATGTGCAGGGAGTCGCGAGGGGTGCCCGGGACCACCATCTGCCCGATGCCCGCGACCTGGTCGTTGACGGCGTTGAGCCAGGTGATGCCGCGCTTGAACCCGAAGTACTTCGGCGACGGGGCGGCGTTGATGGTGCGGACGGGGACGACGAACCGCAGTCCGTCGACCGAGGCCAACAGCCCGTCTCCCCAGTACCGCACGATCGGCACCTGGCCCTGCGCCTCGATCAGTGCGGCGTTCGCCGCGGCGATGGTGTCGGCCCGCAGGTAGAACTGGTCGACGTGCACCAGCCGGGAACGGTGAAGCGCCTCATGTGTGGGGTTGATGACCGGGGTCATGCCGATGTTGCACGCCTCCGAGACCAGGAGGGCCACCAGTGAGGTGGTCAGGTCCTTCATGCGGGTCGTGCCGTCGCCCAGGTGCACGAAGGCGTCCAGGAACCCGGTCCAGCCATGCACCTCGAACAAAAGCTCCGGCAGGTCGATCTTCGGGAGCATCTTCTCCACCCGCCCCCGCAGCCACGTCAGGGACTTCGGCTCCCCCAGGGCACCGAGCTTGGACACGTTCAGCTTCGCCCGGCCGCCCGGCGGGACCTCGATGGTGACCTTCGTGTCCTGCCCGGCCGTCTCCAGCCGCTCCGCCATCTGCTTCCACGCCGCATCCAGCGCCGTCACCAGCGCGGCCAGGTGCTCCTCGACCGGCGTGTCCAGACTCAGCCCGGCCAGGACGTCCTCCCGCACGGCCTCCCACTCCGTGCCGTCCAGCAGCCGGGCGCGCGGGTCGGACCAGCGGTGCGAGGGAGAGGCGAACACGTCCCGGCGCTGAAGCGCGCGGTACAGCTGCTCCAGCACACACACCACGTATGCGTCCCTGTCCACGGCCCCCGGCGGCAGCTCGGCGTTGGCGTACACCACCTTGCGCCACGCGGCCGGCACCAGCTTGTCATCGACCTCGCGCGGCAGCAGCGGCTTGTCCTTCACCCGCCGCCGCGCAAGAGCGGGCAGCCGCTTCACCCCGGCCAGCACCCGCTTCCCACCGGTCGCCGCGTCCAGCGCCTTCGACTCGCCCAGCAGCGACAGGAACGGCCGCACCGTGTTGTACCGGGTGGCCAGCGCCGCCCGCATGGCGACCGCCGCCGAGTCCTCGTCCTCCGGCACCAGCGAGACCACCAGCGCCGCCGCGCTCATCACTACCGCCCTCGGGGCGACCTCCTCCACCGCCCGCCACAGCGCGGCCGCGTCCAGATCCGTGCCGTGGCTCTCGACCAGCTCCAGTTCCCCGAACAGCACCTTCGCCGCCCGCGCCAGGGTCCGCGACGCCTTCTCCAGCTGCGGCAGCATCGAGAGCCGCTCCTTGTCCGTCGCCCGCTTCGCCGTGCTGATCAGCCTTGTCGCCATCAGCACCGAGAACAGGTCCAGTGCCTCATCGATCGCCTTGGCCTCAAGGTGACGCATCACCGCGGTGAGCATCGCCGTGCGCTTGGGCTCCGCAGCCCGCTCCAGGCTCGCGGCCTTTGACCCCAGCCCGTACCGGGCCAGCGCCGCGAGCCGGTTCGGCGGGATCTGCGACAGCTTCAACCGGCCCAGCTGGAACGCACCGATCTCATCGACCCGCTCCAGCGACCGCGCGAACGCCGTGCCCGTCGTACGCGTCGGCGGCCGGCGCAGCCGCTCCAGCTCCGAGTACCGGCCGCCCTCCGGCGTCACCAGCGTGGCCACCAGGTCCGCCGGCAGCGCCGGGTCCGCGCGGTGAGCCGCCCTGGCCACGGTGGCGTGCAGCCGCTTCTCCGCGATCGTGCGAACCTCCGACACCTGCCGGGCCAGCACCGAGACACCGGGCAGCAGCACCCGGTTCCGCCGCAGCCAGCCCACTGCCTGGTTGAACAGCGCGACCGGCCCCTCCGCATGCGTCCACGCCCGGCCGTGCAGGAACGTCCGGAACTTCCGACCCCACTCCGCATCTTCGTAGGGGTGATAGCCGTAGGCGTCCCGTATCTCCCACGCGTGCTCGTACGCCGTCTTCAGCCGCTCGGTGTACCGCTTCACACACGACGGGTCCTCGATGCCGAGCTGCACGGCCAGGTGCTCGACCACTGGCCACGGCACCACGAGAGGATCCTCCAGAAACAGCCCCACGTAGCGCACCGTGCACATCTGGAGAGCAAAGCCCAGCTGATGATGCTTCGTACGCCGTAGCGCGATCAGATCCCGGTCGACATCGTCCAGGAAGAAGAACCGCTCCAATTCAGGTCTCGTCGGCTCCTCGGCGAACTTCCCGTACGCCTCGGCCTGATCATCAGTTAAGAACTCCACCGGCATGACGGGGACCGTAGCCAGGCCCACCCGTGATCGACGATCTTTCGGCGAACCCCCGTTCTGGAGACGACCGCTGTGCTAGCCGACCATGATCGTTCTCAGCGCCAACGGCTGTACCGATGTTCCCCAAGGCCGGCCATCGACTCTCATCCCGCAGCAGCACCACCAGCACAGCCTGGCCCCCACCGCCGGCCGCTCGCTCAGCCCCTACGCGGGCCCGGTCGCCGCCGTCCTCGTCGGCGGTGTCGTCCTCACCGCGCTCCTGGCGGCCGTCGCCGTCACGGCCATCTCCGTGGCCATCGCCGCCGTGGTCCTGCGCTCCCTGCTCAACAACGCCATCAGGCGCTGACCGGCCGCCGGGGCGGCAACAAGCCGCCAAGCATCCCGCCGCCCCGGGGCCGTCCTTCCCACCGCCGAAACAGCCGAAAGGAAGACCCATCATCACCCGGCAGACTCCGCCCCCGCTGGCGGAACTCTCCATGCTGGCCTCCCTGGGCACCATGCCCGGACTGGCCCGCCAACTCTCCGGCCTGGGCGGCTGCATCCACCCTGTCCGCCTCGACGGCCACCGCACGGAGTTCGCGGTCAACACGACAACCGGCGAGATCGGCAACGTCCTGCACCACCTGGACTCCGCCAACCTCCCCGCCGGCCAACTCCTCGTCCGCTGCAACAACCGCCGAGCCACCCGCTGCGCCGCCTGCGCCGAGACCTACCGCCGCGACACCTACCACCTGATCACCGCCGGACTGCGGGGCGGCAAGGGCACCTCGGAAGGGGTGGCGACCCACCCGCGCGTCTTCGCCACGCTCACCGCCCCCGGGTTTGGCCCGGTCCACAACCGTCCTTCGGGCGGCCGAGACTGCCGCTGCGGCGTTCGCCACGACGAGCAGGACCCCGCCCTGGGTACCCCTCGACCCGGACACCTACGACTACGAAGCGGCCGTTCTCTGGAACGCGCACGCCGGTGCACTGTGGCGGCGCTTCTCGATCTACCTCCGCAGGGAGGTCGCCAAGCGCGCCGGACTCACGCAGCGGGAATTCCGGCACCATGCCCGGGTCTCCTTCGCGAAGGTGGCCGAGTACCAGAAGCGCGGTGCAGTCCACTTCCACGCCGTCATCCGCCTCGACGGGCCAGAGGGAGGCGACACCTCACCTCCGGACTGGGCCACGGCCGAGCTGCTCACCGATGCCATCCGAGCCGCCGCCACTGCCGCGCGCGTCGACGGACCGGAGGTTGACGGCCGGGCGCACAGCTTCGTCTTCGGCCGCCAACTCGACGTCCGCCCGATCCGCTCCACCGACTTCGACGACGGCCAGGAGCTGACCGAGCGAGCCGTAGCGGCGTACATCGCCAAGTACGCCACCAAAGGCGCCGAGACGTCGCCAACCGACGAATCGAGGACCTGCCTCGTGAGTACGAGTGACACCGCCTGATCGTGTCCGAGGCCCCTGGCGTGCTGGCGGATTCCAGGGGCCTCGTCATATTGGAGCTCTCACCTGTGGTGAGGCTCTTTCCGAACCTGACGTGTCGGGACCCGCACCTACAGGTGTCCCGGATCGCCGTTGGTGACGAACCGCGTCAGGCCTTGCTCCAGCAGCTCCAGAAACTGCCGCAGGTCATCAGCCACCCTGTCGAGTTCGGGTTCGTCCAGCGATGCTGTCCGTGTCCTGTAGACCGCCCCGTGGGGGCCAATGACGTAACACAGTCCGCCACCGTTCGAGCCAATGACCAAGCCACCGGCCCCCTGGTCCGCGCCGATGTCAACAGCTCCGTACTCCTTGAGCCGCAGAAGGACGTCACGTACTGGGTCGACGAAGTAGCCGTTGCCGACGTCCGCCCAGGTGACATCGCCGATGCTGTCGTAGAACGTGACCAGGTCAGCAGGAACGAGGTCCACTTGGGCCAGAGCGCGAGCCGCCGCCTGATCGTCACGGTCGGCCGGCCGGACCTGATTGGTACCCGGGGGAAACCCGTACCGACGCGCGAACTCGTCTGTCATTGCCTTCAGGGGGCCAGAGACCCTGCTTCCCCACGAGGCCAGCCAGGCAGGCGACAGCGAACGTTCACTCATGAAGCCGGATCATGGCACGAGCCCCAGACATCCACAGGAAGAGAGGCAGCAAAAAGCTTCAGGAAGGCTTCATGCATGTCGGCTCTGCGTTCTTAGGCGGCCTGGGCTCGCTCTGCGGCGAGTAGATCCGCGAGGCAGTTCCGCGCGCTGTCGAGTGCTGCGAGCATCTGCATACGGTTCTGCTCGAAATGAGGGTCGTCCTCGACGCCGAGGTCGTGTCGCAGTGCGACCCGCAGCAGGTACACGCCGTCGGACAGCGGGCCGCTGAACCATGTCTTGGCCCGCTGGTACGCCTCGTCGAGTTCGGGGCTGCTCGGCAGCTGCTTGACGACTGAGTACCCGACTCCGAGCGACCTGTTGAGGGTCGAGGCTACTTGCAGGACATCCTTCGCCAGTGCCATCTGCGCTTGGGAGTACTGCTCGGCCCAGGCTTCCTTGGCTGCGTCGAGGAGTGCCGGGTCAATGCTTTCACCGCGTTCGACTGCTTCGACTGCGTCTCGTGCGGCGACCCGGTAAGCGCGAGCTGCGGTGTTCAGATGGGCATAGAGGTCGCGCTTGGCTTGCAGCACTTGCTCATTGCGCTCTTGCTCTCGTTCACGGTCGGCACGCTGGTTCTGTTCCACCGCTTCGGCCCGGCTTGCGCGCTGGCTGAGCACTGCTCCGCCCAGAGTTCCGCCCAGCGTTCCTCCGACGCTGATGAGCGCGACGGCAAGCGTGGTTACATCCACGAGATCCCCCAACTCGTCCATTCGTTGTATCCGTAGGCGGGGACTTACGACGGTGATATGGCCTTCAGTCATGCTCATGCTCCCCACCCGCCGACAAATGGTCCAAGACCAGTGACGCGAGAATGAGGAGCAGCGCGACTCGACTACAAGGAGCCTCGTCACCGGCGGTGATGCTCCAAGATCCCGTCCACGCCTCGTCCACGGAGCCCGACATACGCCCGCTTCAAGCGGCATACGCCTGCACATACGCGAAGACCCCGGCCTCAGCGTTTCCGCTGGTGACGGGGTCTTTGGGCACCAAATCCAAGGTGCCCCCGGCAGGATTCGAACCTGCGCACACGGCTCCGGAGGCCGTTGCTCTATCCCCTGAGCTACGGGGGCGTGTCGGGTGTGAGCTGCTTGCTCGTGGCGACGGGTAGAACACTACCAGCTCTGTCTGGGTGATCAGGAACGGGTTTTTGTGCCGCCGGGCTTGTCACCTTCCGTCGGCTCTCACCCCGGCCCCCCAGGCCAGTGGAGGTCCGCCCCCAGGCCGGTGGAGCCCGCCCCCAGGCCAGTGGACGTCCACACCCGTCTCCGTCCCTCGCCCGGGGTGGAAGTCGGGAAAACGCGGACGCGGTGGCCGGTGCGGACCTACTCTCGAGTTGTGCCAGGCGCGTCGGGTCGGGTGCTTGTTGTGGACGACAACAAGGTCATCCGGCAGTTGATCAGGGTCAATCTCGAGCTGGAGGGCCTCGAGGTCGTGACCGCGGCCGATGGTGCCGAGTGTCTTGATGTCGTTCATCAGGTGCGGCCCGATGTGATCACCCTTGATGTCGTCATGCCTCGACTGGACGGGCTCAGCACCGCCGCCCGGCTGCGCGCCGATCCGCGGACCCGGCAGCTGCCCCTCGCCATCGTCAGCGCCTGTACGCAGTACGAGATCGAGGCGGGGCTCGATGTCGGGGTGGATGCCTTTCTTGCCAAGCCCTTCGAGCCTGCCGAACTCGTCCGGTTGGTACGGCAGTTGGTAGAGCGCAGGCAGGGTTCTGCGGGTGAGGGGACCTCCAGTGGTGAGGTCTCGGGCTTCGGGGGCGTCCTCGGTGCGGGGGAGGCGGAGCGGGCCGGGCGCACAGGCGGCTGATCGCCGGTCACCCTGGCTGGTCTCCCCTCATGGCATCGAGTGCCTGCACCTCCCACCGTCCACATCCCGGACCCCACCCAAACCAGCTCGCCTACCCACCCCCCTCCTCCCCTACGCTTGTCCCGTGACCCCCGTCGAGCTCTCGCGCACCGTGCTGCACGCCGTGCGTTGCGCTGTCGACCAGGGGGAACTGAATGTGACCGTTCCGGAACGGGTGGTGGTTGCGCCCCCCGGGCCTGGGGGGTGTGGGGACTACGCGACCAACGTCGCCCTGCAGCTCGCCCGGCCTGCCGGCCAGCCGCCTCGGCGGGTCGCTGAGGTGTTGCGGCCCTACCTCGCCCGCTCCGAGGGCGTCGACGACGTCGAGATCACCGGGCCCGGGTTCCTCAATATTCGTCTTGAGCGGTCCGTGTCCTACGCCGTCGTGCAGCGGATCCTTGAGGACGGCGACCGTTACGGGCACTCCGACGCCCTCGCCGGGCACGTCGTCGAGCTGCGGGTGCCGTACGAGGTCCGTGCCGAGGTTCTTGCGGACGCGCTGATCCGGATCGTCGGGTCGCAGGGCGGGCGGGTTGAGGTCGAGCACCGGGAGCCTGTCAATCTGCGGCCCGTACCGGCGCCCGAGGATCCTGCCCCGCTCGGACTCGACGCCGCCCGGTGGGCCCTTCTCCATCCCGCCCCGCACGACCGGCCCCGTATCAGCGCCGAGCATCTCGTCCAGCGGGAGAGCAATCCTCTCTTCCGGGTGCGGTACGCGCACGCCCGTACCCGGGCCGTCCGCCGCAACGCCGCCGACCTCGGGTTCACCGCCGAGCCCGGCCCAGAGGACGAGGCGACACAAACCGCACCGGCGCACACCGCTCTCCTCGCCGCCCTCGCCGACCACCCTCGCGTCCTCGCCCGAGCGGCGGCGCACCGCACTCCCCACCGCCTCGCCCGGCACCTCGTCAGCGTCGCCGATGCCGCCCTCGTTGTCCTGCCCGCCGTGCTCCCGTGTGGTGAGGAGAAACCCTCGGCCGCCCACCGTGCCCGGCTCGCTCTCGCCGAAGCCGCCGGGACGGTGCTGGCCGGTGGCCTGTCCCTGCTCGGCATCGACGCACCCGACCATCTCTGAGAGAACACAGAACAGACCATGAGCCGTTCCGCACACCCCGCCGGGCCCCGTTACGCCGACGTCCTCCCCGAGGGCCACTACTCCGCCCCGCCCACCGACCTCAACGCCCTCGACCCCAAGGTGTGGGCCCAGACCGTCACCCGCGGCCCCGAAGGCGAAGTCACCGTCGGCGGGCTCCCGGTCACCCGGCTCGCCGAGGAGTTCGGCACGCCGGCCTACGTCATGGACGAGGCCGACTTCCGGGCCCGCGCCCGCGCCTGGCGCAGTGCCTTCGGGGATGACGCCGACGTTTTCTACGCCGGCAAGGCGTTCCTCTCCCGTGCCGTGGTGCGCTGGCTGCACGAGGAGGGGCTCAACCTCGACGTCTGCTCGGGTGGCGAGCTCGCCACCGCCCTCTCCGCCGGCATGCCCGCCGACCGCATCGCCTTCCACGGCAACAACAAGTCCACGGAAGAGATCCACCGCGCGATCACGGCAGGCGTCGGGCGCATCGTGCTCGACTCCTTCCAGGAGATCGTCCGCGTCGCCCACATCGCCCAGTCCCTCGGCAAGCGGCAGCGCGTCCAGATTCGTATCACCGTCGGCGTCGAAGCCCACACGCACGAGTTCATCGCCACCGCGCACGAGGACCAGAAGTTCGGCATTCCGCTGGCCGGCGGGCAGGCCGCCGAGGCCGTGCGCCGCGCCCTTCAGCTCGACGGGATCGAGCTCATCGGGATCCACAGCCACATCGGGTCGCAGATCTTCGACATGTCCGGGTTCGAGGTCGCCGCCCACCGGGTGGTCGGGCTGCTCAAGGACATCCGTGACGAGCACGGGGTCGAGCTGCCCGAGATCGACCTCGGGGGCGGGCTCGGGATCGCGTACACCAGCGACGACGACCCCCGCGAGCCGCACGAGATCGCCAAGGCGCTCACCGAGATCGTCAGCCGTGAGTGCGACTCCGCCAAGCTGCGCACGCCTCGGATCTCCGTCGAGCCCGGGCGCGCCATCGTCGGTCCGACCGCCTTCACGCTGTACGAGGTCGGCACCATCAAGCCGCTCGACGGGCTGCGCACGTACGTCTCCGTCGACGGCGGCATGTCGGACAACATCCGCACCGCGCTGTACGACGCCGAGTACAGCGTCGCCCTCGTCTCCCGCACCTCCGACGCCGCGCCGATGCTCGCCCGTGTCGTCGGCAAGCACTGTGAGAGTGGCGACATCGTCGTGAAGGACGCCTTCCTGCCCGCCGACGTGGCACCCGGTGACCTCATCGCCGTGCCCGCCACCGGTGCCTACTGCCGGTCCATGGCGAGCAACTACAACCACGTGCTCCGCCCGCCCGTCATCGCCGTGAACGACGGCGAGGCCCGCGTCATCGTCCGTCGTGAGACCGAGGAGGACCTCCTGCGTCTCGACGTCGGCTGAGCCGCAACAGGCAGGCATCAGACGGCAAGCAACAAGCGGCAACAGGCAGCAACAAGCGGCAACAACAAGAGGGGTGGAAGATCTACGGTCTTCCACCCCCGTACAAATGAAATCGACGTCTCACAATCCGGACATGGGATAGAAACTCCCGTCCGGTGAGTGAGACTGGTGCAACCGTAGACGGTATGAGGAAACGAGGTCGGATGATGCGTACGCGTCCGCTGAAGGTGGCGCTGCTGGGCTGTGGAGTGGTCGGCTCAGAGGTGGCGCGCATCATGACGACGCACGCCGACGACCTCGCCGCCCGTATCGGTGCCCCGGTGGAGCTCGCGGGTGTCGCCGTGCGGCGGCCCTCCAGGGTCAGGGAGGGCATCGACCCGGCCCTCGTCACCACCGACGCCACCGCCCTCGTCAAACGCGGCGACATTGATGTCGTCGTGGAGGTGATCGGGGGGATCGAGCCCGCGCGGAGCCTGATCACCACCGCCTTCGAGCACGGCGCCTCCGTCGTCTCCGCCAACAAGGCCCTCCTCGCACAGGACGGCGCCGCCCTGCACGCGGTGGCGGAGGAGAACGACAAGGACCTCTACTACGAGGCCGCCGTCGCCGGCGCCATCCCGCTGATCCGGCCGCTGCGCGAGTCCCTCGCCGGTGACAAGGTCAACCGGGTGCTCGGGATCGTCAACGGGACCACCAACTTCATCCTCGACAAGATGGACAGCACGGGGGCCGGTTATCAGGAGGCTCTCGACGAGGCCACGGCCCTCGGATACGCCGAGGCCGACCCCACCGCCGACGTCGAGGGGTTCGACGCCGCCGCCAAGGCCGCCATCCTCGCCGGGATCGCCTTCCATACGCGCGTGCGCCTCGACGACGTCTACCGCGAGGGCATGACCGAGGTGACGGCGGCCGACTTCGCCTCCGCCAAGGAGATGGGCTGCACCATCAAGCTGCTCGCCATCTGCGAGCGGGCCGGGGACGGGGCGTCCGTCACCGCGCGCGTGCACCCCGCCATGATTCCGCTGAGCCACCCCCTCGCCTCCGTGCGCGGCGCGTACAACGCCGTGTTCGTGGAGTCCGACGCGTCCGGGCAGCTCATGTTCTACGGGCCCGGCGCCGGCGGCGCCCCCACCGCCTCCGCCGTGCTCGGCGACCTCGTCGCCGTCTGCCGCAACCGGCTGAGCGGAGCGACCGGGCCGGGCGAGTCGGCGTACGCGGCCCTGCCCGTCTCGGGCATGGGAGACGTCGTCACGCGGTACCACATCAGCCTGGACGTCGCCGACAAGCCGGGTGTTCTCGCCCAGGTGGCGACCGTGTTCGCCGAGCACGGGGTGTCGATCGACACCGTGCGGCAGCAAGGACGACAGGACGGAGGCGGCGAGGCATCCCTCGTCGTCGTCACCCACCGCGCGTCCGACGCGTTCCTCTCCGGGACCGTCGAGGCGTTGCGCAAGCTCGACACCGTGCGGGGTGTCGCCAGCATCATGCGGGTTGAAGGAGAGTAACCAGCAATGACCCACCAGTGGCGCGGAATCATCGAGGAGTACCGGGACCGACTGCCGGTATCCGACACCACGCCGGTCGTGACGCTCCGCGAGGGCGGCACGCCCCTCGTGCCCGCGCAGGTGCTCTCCGAGCGCACGGGCTGCGAGGTCCACCTCAAGGTGGAGGGCGCCAACCCCACCGGGTCCTTCAAGGACCGCGGTATGACCATGGCGATCACGCGGGCCAAGGAGGAGGGGGCGAAGGCCGTCATCTGCGCCTCCACCGGCAACACCTCCGCCTCCGCCGCCGCGTACGCCGTGCGTGCGGGAATGGTTTCGGCCGTTCTCGTGCCGCAGGGCAAGATCGCGCTCGGCAAGATGGGGCAGGCGCTCATCCACGGCGCCAAGATCCTCCAGGTCGACGGCAACTTCGACGACTGCCTCACCCTGGCCCGCGCGTTGAGCGACAACTACCCGGTGGCGCTGGTCAATTCGGTTAACCCGGTACGTATCGAGGGTCAGAAGACGGCCGCGTTCGAGATCGTCGACATGCTGGGCGACGCCCCCGACATCCACGTCCTGCCGGTGGGCAACGCGGGCAACATCACCGCGTACTGGAAGGGTTACAAGGAATACGCCGCCGACGGCGTGGCCGGAAAGACCCCCCGTATGTGGGGCTTCCAGGCGTCCGGCAGTGCCCCGATCGTGCGCGGCGAGGTCGTCAAGGACCCGTCGACCATCGCCACCGCGATCCGCATCGGCAACCCGGCGTCCTGGCAGTACGCGCTGGCCGCGCGGGACGAGTCCGGTGGCTTCATCGACGAGGTGACGGACCGTGAGATCCTGCGCGCCTACCGGCTGTTGGCCGCACAGGAGGGCGTCTTCGTGGAGCCCGCGTCCGCCGCGTCCGTGGCCGGTCTGCTGAAGGCCGCCGAGCTGGGCAGGGTCGACCCGGGGCAGCGCATCGTGTGCACCGTCACCGGAAACGGCCTGAAGGACCCCGACTGGGCCGTCGCCGGCGCCCCGCAGCCGGTCACCGTCCCGGTCGACTCGGCGACGGCGGCCGAGCGCCTCGGCCTCGCCTGATCGCAAGGCTGTCAGGGCGACGAAGGGGTTAACCCTTTCGAGGGTGCACAAGGGGCTTGCGACACGCATCGTGCGCCTCCTGTGCGCCCTATGTCGCCACAGAACCTTCCTTCGATAGGCTGTAGTGAACCCGCCCGCCGCATATGCCTCCGCGTATGGCACGGCGCCGTGCCGTCTTCGCGGCCTGGGGTTTTCCCGTACGTATACGTATCGAATGTCATTCGACAGTCACGCAGCTCAAGGAGAGTCTTCGAGCGATGGCCGGTCCAGCGTTCCGCGCCGCCGCCGTCCGGGTGCGCGTCCCCGCCACCAGCGCCAACCTCGGCCCGGGCTTCGACGCCCTCGGCCTGGCGCTGGGCTTGTACGACGACGTGGTCGTCCGGGTGGCCGACTCCGGGCTGCACATCGACATCGCGGGTGAGGGCAGCGAGACCCTCCCGCGCGACGAGAGCCACCTCCTCGTACGCTCCCTGCGCACCGCCTTCGACCTGCTGGGCGGCCAGCCGCGCGGCCTGGAGATCGTCTGCGCCAACCGCATCCCGCACGGCCGCGGCCTGGGCTCCTCCTCGGCCGCCATCTGCGCCGGCATCGTCGCCGCCCGTGCCGTGACCATAGGCGGCGAGGCCAAGCTCGACGACACGGCCCTCCTGGAGCTCGCCACCGAGATCGAAGGTCACCCCGACAACGTGGCGGCCTGTCTGCTCGGCGGCTTCACCCTCTCCTGGATGGAGGCCGGCGCCGCCCGGGCGATCAGGATGGCGCCCGCCGATTCCATCGTTCCGGTGGTTTTCGTGCCGGGGAAACCCGTTCTCACCCAGACGGCGCGCGGGCTGCTGCCGCGCACCGTCCCGCACGTCGACGCCGCCACCAACGCGGGCCGCGCGGCCCTGCTCGTCGAGGCCCTGACCAGGCGCCCCGAGCTGCTGCTGCCCGCCACCGAGGACCGCCTCCACCAGGAGTACCGCGCCCCGGCCATGCCGGAGAGCGCCGCGCTGGTGGAGCGACTGCGGGCCGACGGAGTCCCGGCAGTCATCTCAGGAGCAGGACCCACCGTGCTCGCGCTGGTCGACGCCGACAGCGCCGACAAGGTGTCCCATCTGGCAGGCGAAGGGTGGGCCGCGAACCGGCTCGACCTCGACGCCCAGGGAGCGAGCGTGCTGCCGCTTGCCACCTGACACACGGTTGCCGGATTTCGAGAGGGGGAATGTTTGTTGGATCCGGTAGTGTTAACCTCAAGTCTGCACCCGACCCCACCATGGCGAGGTGCTTCGTGTCCCCGTCCGGGACAGACATTCTTCCGGGAGTCTCCCAAACCACTCTGTGTTCCGTATGTCGTACCTGGGCAGTACGCCGTATGCGTGCACTGAGCGGGCCACTGGGCACGCTCCGGAATCGGTGCTACCACGCCACGTGACACTGGGTGTCACGGCTCGAGGAAGCGCCATCACCTGAAATCTCTTCCGCCGCTTTGGCGGACCACCGCCCCGGCTTCGTCCACACCACAAGGACCGGAGTCGGACAGCACAACCGGTCGCCGAGCCAGACAGGCCGACGTCCGCTCCAGGGAAGGACCCTTCGTGAGCGACACCACCGATCTGATGGGCGCACGTGTCGAGGAGACCGCTGCCGCGCCCGCCACGGACGCCTCCGCGCCTGCCACCGGTGCCGGCTCCCGGCGGCGCCGCGGCACCGGCCTCGATGGCATGGTGCTGGCCGAGCTGCAGCAGGTCGCATCCGGCCTCGGAATCAGGGGCACGGCGCGTATGCGCAAGAGCCAGCTGATCGAGGTCATCAAGGAGGCGCAGGCGGGAGGGGGTGCCGCCCCGGCCGCGAAGGCCGAGGCCGCCGGCGAGACCAAGCCGAAGCGCCGCGCCACCTCCAAGGCCCGTACGGGCGAGGCCGCCGCCGAGAAGAAGGCGGAGAAGGCTACTGACGCCCCCGCCGAGAAGGCCGTGGCCCAGCAGCAGATCGAGATCCCCGGCCAGCCGTCCCCCAAGGCCGCGGCCGAGCAGGGCGCCGCCGCAGGCGACGAGGCTCCCGCCGAGCGCCGTCGCCGCCGCGTGACCGCCGACGCGGGCGCGCCGACGAGCAGCCCCGAGACGGTCGCCGCCGAGGCGAAGAGCGAGGCCAAGGCCGAGACCCCGGCCCAGCCGCAGGGCGACGCCGACGGCGGCGAGGGCCGTCGCCGCGACCGCCGTGAGCGCGGCCGTGACCGCGGGGAGCGCGGCGACCGCCCGGAGCGCGGTGACCGCGGTGACCGCGGTGACCGTCGCAAGAGCGACGAGCAGCAGGGCGGCCCGCAGCGCGGTCAGCAGCAGAGCCAGCAGCAGGGCGGCGGCCGTCAGGACCGGGGCGCCGGTCCGCAGGACGACGACGACTTCGACGGTGGCCGCCGGGGCCGTCGCGGCCGCTACCGCGACCGCCGTGGCCGCCGTGGCCGCGACGACATCGCCCCCGAGCCGCAGCTCACCGACGACGACGTCCTGATCCCCGTCGCGGGCATCCTGGACATCCTCGACAACTACGCCTTCATCCGTACGTCGGGCTACCTGCCCGGGCCGAACGACGTGTACGTCTCCCTCGCCCAGGTCCGCAAGAACGGCCTGCGCAAGGGTGACCACATCACCGGTGCCGTGCGTCAGCCCAAGGACGGCGAGCGCCGCGAGAAGTTCAACGCGCTGGTCCGCCTGGACTCCACCAACGGCATGGCGCCCGAACACGGCCGTGGCCGCCCGGAGTTCAACAAGCTGACCCCGCTGTACCCGCAGGACCGCCTCCGTCTGGAGACGGACCCGGGCGTGCTGACCACCCGCATCATCGACCTCGTGTCGCCGATCGGTAAGGGCCAGCGCGGTCTGATCGTGGCCCCGCCGAAGACCGGCAAGACCATGATCATGCAGGCGATCGCCAACGCGATCACCCACAACAACCCCGAGTGCCACCTGATGGTCGTCCTGGTCGACGAGCGTCCGGAAGAGGTCACCGACATGCAGCGGTCGGTCAAGGGCGAGGTCATCTCCTCGACCTTCGACCGCCCGGCCGAGGACCACACGACGGTCGCCGAGCTCGCCATCGAGCGCGCGAAGCGTCTCGTCGAGCTGGGCCACGACGTGGTCGTGCTGCTCGACTCGATCACGCGTCTGGGCCGTGCGTACAACCTCGCCGCCCCGGCCTCCGGCCGCATCCTGTCCGGTGGTGTCGACTCGACCGCCCTGTACCCGCCGAAGCGCTTCTTCGGTGCGGCCCGCAACATCGAGGACGGCGGCTCGCTGACCATCCTCGCCACCGCCCTGGTGGACACCGGGTCCCGCATGGACGAGGTCATCTTCGAGGAGTTCAAGGGCACCGGCAACGCCGAGCTCAAGCTCGACCGGAAGCTCGCCGACAAGCGCATCTTCCCGGCGGTGGACGTCGACGCGTCCGGCACCCGTAAGGAAGAGATCCTGCTCGGCAGCGACGAGCTCGCCGTCACCTGGAAGCTGCGCCGCGTGCTGCACGCGCTCGACCAGCAGCAGGCGATCGAGCTGCTCCTCGACAAGATGAAGCAGACGAAGTCGAACGGCGAGTTCCTGATGCAGATCCAGAAGACGACGCCCACGCCGGGCAACGGCGACTGAGGCAAGCGCTTCTCCAAGGGCCGTCCCTCCGGGGGCGGCCCTTCCTGCTGTCCTCCGCAAGGGCACCGGTACAAGGGCACCGGAAACGCCACCAGCGAGACCTTCGCCACAAGGATCTTCGTCGGCACCGACTACGACAAGTACGGCCTCATGGGCTGAATCCGCAGGTGAGCGGGGTACGACCCGCTCGGTCGACTACGGACCGTGTCCGGCCCTCCACGAATCGGGCACAGTCCGTTGTGCAACCCTTTCCCGAGTTTCGCCGTCTGACCGGACGGAGTGACGATGGTGCGGTGCAGGTGCCGACACACCGAGCCTGACCCTGACCGCAGGGGGTAACCGACCGGACGAAACCGAGGAGCACATGTCTGCCGAGAGCACGCCGGACCCCGCCATACCGGGCGGCGGCACAGGCCCGCGTCACCGCGCCAAGGGCCACCGACGCAAGCCCAGAGGCCGGCGCAAGGGCCTGATGATCATGGCCTGGACCGCTGCGGGCATCGTCGTCCTCGGCGGCACCGGAGCCGGCTACCTGTACTTCAAGCTCAACGGCAACATCAAGAGCGTCGACATCGACCAGGCCCTCGGCACCGACCGGCCCGAGAAGGTCGACAACGGCTCCGAGAACATCCTGGTCCTCGGCTCGGACACCCGCGCAGGCAGCAACAAGAAGCTCGGCGGCGGCACCGACGACGGCAGCGCCCGCTCCGACACGGCGATGGTCATCCACGTGTACGAGGGCCACAAGAAGGCCAGCGTGGTCTCCATCCCGCGCGACACCCTCATCGACCGTCCCGAGTGCACCGACACCAAGGGCGACACCCACGACGCCGCGTCCGACGTGATGTTCAACTCCGCGTACACCACCGGCGGCGCCGCCTGCGCCGTGAAGACGGTGGAGTCCCTCAGCGGCATCCGTATGGACCACTACCTGGAGGTCGACTTCTCCGGCTTCCAGAAGCTGATCGACCAGCTCGGCGGCGTCGACATCACCACCACCAAGAACATCGACGACCCCGACAGCCACCTGAAGCTGAAGGCCGGCACGCACACGCTCAACGGCAAGCAGGCCCTCGGCCTGGTCCGCACCCGGCACGGCGTCGGCGACGGCTCCGACCTCGGCCGCATCCAGCTCCAGCAGGCCTTCATCAAGGCCCTGGTCGACCAGGTCAAGCACATCGGCCTCTTCAGCGACGGCACGAAGCTGTACGACCTCGCCAACACCGCGACCAAGACGGTGACGACCGACTCCGACCTGGGCTCCCTGAACTCCCTGATGTCCTTCGCGAACGGACTGAAGGGCATCAGCGCCTCGAAGATGAACATGGTGACGATGCCGGTGCAGTACGACCCGGCCAACCCCAACCGTGTGCTCATCGAGAAGACCAAGTCCCAGCAGGTCTGGACGGCCCTCAAGAACGACCGGACGATCCCGAAGTCCGCCGTCAAGGGCAACGCCAAGGGCGAGGCCGACGGCGTCGTGACGTCCTCGTAGGCCTCCCGGGAATAGTTCGGCTCACCCCCCGGTTTTGGGGGATGCGGCCAGTCCTGGCAGACTGGTACGTCGGCTCCGGTTCACGCCTCCGCATCCCGCGGCTGCGACCCGGCGCCCTCCCGAAACTAGGAGACACCTTGAAGCGCGACATCCACCCCGAGTACGTCGAGACGCAGGTCAGCTGCACCTGTGGCGCGTCGTTCACCACCCGTAGCACGATCGAGAGCGGCACCATCCGCGCCGAGGTCTGCTCCGAGTGCCACCCGTTCTACACGGGCAAGCAGAAGATCCTCGACACCGGTGGCCGTGTGGCCCGCTTCGAGGCCCGCTTCGGCAAGGCCGCCGGCTCCAAGAAGTAGCGAGCCCCATTTCGCCGGTCCACGGCTGCGCGCCCCTTCGAGGCGCGCGCCGGGACCGGCGTTTTTGGTCGCCCGCCTTCCCTTCCCCCTGCAGTACAGGAGCCGAAAGATGTTCGAGGCCGTCGAGGAGCTCGTCACCGAGCACGCCGACCTGGAGAAGAAGCTCGCCGACCCGTCGGTCCACTCCGACCAGGCCAACGCGCGCAAGCTGAACAAGCGCTACGCCGAGCTCACCCCGATCGTCGCCACGTACCGCTCCTGGAAGCAGACCGGCGACGACATGGAGACCGCGCGCGAACTCGCCGCGGACGACCCCGACTTCGCCGCCGAGGTCAAGGAACTGGACAAGCAGCGCGACGAGCTGACCGAGAAGCTCCGCCTCCTGCTCGTCCCGCGCGACCCCAGCGACGACAAGGACGTCCTCCTCGAGATCAAGGCGGGCGCGGGCGGCGACGAGTCCGCCCTCTTCGCCGGCGACCTGCTGCGCATGTATCTGCGCTACGCCGAGCGCGTCGGCTGGAAGACCGAGATCATCGACGCCACCGAGTCCGAGCTCGGCGGCTACAAGGACGTCCAGGTCGCCGTGAAGACCAAGGGCGGCCAAGGCGCCACGGAGCCCGGCCAGGGTGTGTGGGCCCGCCTGAAGTACGAGGGCGGCGTGCACCGCGTCCAGCGCGTCCCGGCGACGGAGTCCCAGGGCCGTATCCACACCTCGGCGGCCGGTGTCCTGGTCACCCCGGAGGCCGAGGAGGTGGACGTGGAGATCAACCCCAACGACCTCCGCATCGACGTCTACCGCTCCTCCGGGCCCGGCGGGCAGTCCGTCAACACCACCGACTCGGCCGTGCGCATCACGCACATCCCGACCGGTGTCGTCGCCTCCTGCCAGAACGAGAAGAGCCAGCTGCAGAACAAGGAGCAGGCGATGCGTATCCTGCGCTCCAGGCTGCTCGCTGCGGCGCAGGAGGAGGCGGAGCGTGAGGCCGCCGACGCCCGCCGCAGCCAGGTCCGCACCGTCGACCGCTCCGAGAAGATCCGCACGTACAACTTCCCGGAGAACCGCATTTCGGACCACCGCGTCGGCTTCAAGGCGTACAACCTGGACCAGGTCCTGGACGGCGACCTCGACGCGGTGATCCAGGCCTGCGTAGACGCGGACTCGGCGGCGAAGCTGGCGGCCGCGTAAGACACGGCACGTACGGACGAGTACGACACGGAGGACTTGCGTGAACCTGCTGCTCGCAGAGGTGGCTCAGGCCACCCAGCGGCTGGCCGACGCCGGCGTGCCCTCGCCGCGCAACGACGCGGAGGAGCTCGCCGCGTTCGTGCACGGCGTGAAGCGGGGCGAGTTGCACTCCGTGAAGGACTCCGACTTCGACGCCCGGTACTGGGAAGTCATCGCGCGCCGTGAACAGCGGGAACCGCTGCAGCACATCACCGGGCGCGCCTTCTTCCGGTACCTGGAACTCCAGGTCGGGCCCGGCGTGTTCGTCCCGCGTCCCGAGACCGAGTCGGTCGTCGGGTGGGCCATAGACGCCGTACGCGCGATGGACGTCGTCGAGCCGCTGATCGTGGACCTGTGCACCGGTTCCGGCGCCATCGCGCTCGCCCTCGCCCAGGAGGTGCCGCGCTCCAGGGTGCACGCCGTGGAGCTGTCCGAGGACGCCCTCAGGTGGACCCGCAAGAACACGGAGGGGTCCAGGGTCGACCTGCGCCAGGGCGACGCCCGGGACGCCTTCCGCGACCTCGACGGACAGGTCGACCTGGTCATCTCCAACCCGCCGTACATCCCGCTCACCGAATGGGAGTACGTCGCTCCCGAGGCCCGGGACTACGACCCCGACCTGGCCCTGTTCTCCGGCGAGGACGGCCTCGACCTCATCCGCGGCCTGGAGCGCACCGCGCACCGGCTGCTGCGCCCCGGCGGTGTCGTCGTGATCGAGCACGCGGACACCCAGGGCGGACAGGTCCCGTGGATCTTCACCGAGGAGCGGGGCTGGGCCGACGCGGCCGATCACCCCGACCTCAACAACCGCCCGCGCTTCGCGACGGCCCGCAGGGCGATGCCGTGAGCGCGACTACGACTTTCGACCCGCAGCAGTACGTGTACGAGGAGGCCCGCTAAATGGCACGGCGATACGACACCAACGACGCGACCGACCGTGTGACCGGTCTGCGCGAGGCCGCGTCCGCCGTCCGCCGTGGCGAACTGGTGGTCCTCCCCACCGACACGGTGTACGGCATCGGCGCCGACGCGTTCGCCAAGGAGGCCGTCGGCGACCTCCTCGACGCCAAGGGGCGGGGCCGCAACATGCCCACTCCTGTGCTGATCGGCTCCCCGAACACGCTCCATGGTCTCGTCACGGACTTCAGCGAGCTGGCCTGGGAGCTGGTCGACGCGTTCTGGCCGGGCGCGCTGACGCTCGTCGCCAAGCACCAGCCGTCGCTCCAGTGGGACCTCGGGGACACCCGGGGCACGGTTGCCGTGCGCATGCCGCTTCACCCGGTCGCCATCGAGCTGCTGACAGAGGTCGGGCCGATGGCGGTCTCCTCCGCGAACCTCACCGGGCACCCGGCGCCGGAGAACTGTGACGAGGCGCAGGAGATGCTCGGCGACTCGGTCTCCGTGTACCTGGACGGCGGTCCGACGCCCGGCAACGTGCCGTCGTCGATCGTCGACGTCAGCCGTGAGGTGCCGCTGCTGCTGCGTGAGGGCGCGATCTCCGCGGATGAGCTGCGGAAGGTCGTACCCGACCTCGAGGTGGCGAATTGACAGCCCCTGACTCGGGGCGTGGCATAGGCAGCGGGGAGCGCACGGCGGAGGAAACGACGACTTTCGGGTTTCCGCGCGACAGCTTCCGCATCCTCCACGTCAGCACCGGCAACGTGTGCCGCTCGCCGATCACCGAGCGGCTGACCCGGCATTTCGTGTCGCAGCGGCTCGGGGTGCTGGGCGGCGGGCTGATCGTGGAGAGTGCGGGGACCTGGGGCCATGAGGGCGCGCCGATGGAGGCGAACGCGGAGACCGTGCTGGCGGATTTCGGGGCGGACGCGTCGGGGTTCGTGGGGCGGGAACTGCTCGACGAGCACGTCATCATGGCCGACCTGGTGCTGACGGCTACGCGTGACCATCGGGCGCAGGTGATCTCGATGGGGCATTCGGCGGGGTTGCGGACGTTCACCCTGAAGGAGTTCACGCGGCTGGTGAAGGCGATAGATCCGGCGACGTTGCCTCCGTTGGAGGACGGGGTGGTGGCGCGGGCGCGGGCGTTGGTGCGGGCTGCGGCGGCGCTGCGGGGGTGGTTGCTGGCGCCCACTCTTGAGGCGGACGAGGTGTATGACCCGTATGGGGCTCCGCTGCCGTTCTTTCGTTCGGTGGGGGACGAGATACACCAGGCGCTGGATCCGGTGGTGACGGCGTTGACCGGGGTGCGGGCTCGGGCGTAGGTGACTGCGGGCGTTGCTTGAAGCGGCACCCGGCGCTGTCGGCTGTGCCCACCCTCCCCCGGGGGGACCCCCATCGCCTCTGCGGAACGCCTGCCCACAGCAGTAGCGGGCGACTCTCATGGGTCGGGCCTACATTGGTCGTACGTCAGCGTCGACGACCGGAGCCCAGCATGACGGTCAGCCAAGGTCTTGAGGTGGATGTCCTGCGGCGGCAGGACCCCGAGCTCGCGGAGATCCTGCTCGGGGAGGTCACGCGGCAGTCGACGGCGCTTCAGTTGATCGCCGCCGAGAACTTCTGCTCGCCGGCTGTGCTGGCGGCCCTCGGCTCGCCGCTCGCGAACAAGTACGCGGAGGGGTATCCGGGGGCCCGGCACCACGGTGGCTGCGAGATCGTCGACGTCGCCGAGAGTATCGCCGTATCGCGGGCCAAGGCGCTGTTCGGGGCCGAGCACGCCAACGTGCAGGCGCACTCCGGCTCGTCGGCCGTTCTCGCCGCGTACGCCGCCCTGCTGCGCCCCGGTGACACCGTCCTCGCGCTCGGGCTGCCGTACGGCGGTCACCTCACGCACGGCTCGCCCGCGAACTTCTCCGGCCGCTGGTTCGACTTCGTCGGGTACGGGGTCGACGCGGAGAGCGGGCTCATCGACTACGAGCAGGTGCGGACGCTGGCCCACAACCACCGTCCCAAGGCGATCGTCTGCGGGTCGATCGCCTATCCCCGCCACATCGACTACGCCCTCTTCCGGGAGATCGCCGACGAGGTCGGGGCCTATCTGATCGCCGACGCGGCGCACCCGATCGGGCTCGTCGCCGGGGGAGCGGCGCCCAGTCCGGTGCCGTTCGCCGACATCGTGTGCGCCACCACGCACAAGGTGCTGCGCGGTCCGCGCGGCGGCATGCTCCTGTGCGGCTCCGAACTCGCCGAGCGGGTGGACCGGGCCGTTTTTCCGTTCACGCAGGGCGGGGCCCAGATGCATTCCATCGCCGCGAAGGCGGTCGCCTTCGGGGAGGCGGCAACTCCGGCGTTCTCGGCGTACGCCCATCAGGTGGTTGCCAATGCGAGGGTTCTCGCGGCCGGTCTGCGGGCCCAGGGGCTGGTCGTCGTCACCGGCGGCACCGACACCCACCTCATCACCGCCGACCCCGCGCCCCTCGGCGTCGACGGACGCACCGCGCGCGGCCGGCTCACCGCCGCCGGGATCGTGCTGGACTGCTGTGCCCTGCCTCACGATGCCGCCCGTGGCCTGCGCCTGGGTACGGCGGCGGTGACCACTCAGGGCATGGGGGAGCGGGAGATGGAGCGCGTCGCGATGCTGGTGGCGGGGGTGCTGCGGGAGGACGTCGAGGCCAAGAAGGCTCGTGAAGAAGTGCGGGATCTCACCGGGGGATTTCCGCCGTATCCGCGCTGAACCGGGGTAGGTGCGCATCCGTACACAGCCACACGTGCAACCATCGTCGCTACCCGGAAGTCCCCAACCGTATGCAGCCATCGCTAGGGTGTGGGGCTGAGATGGCCAGCGAGACCTGTGGGGAAGCCCGTGCGTGAATACCTGCTGACGCTCTGCATCACGGCCGCGGTGACGTATCTGCTGACAGGGCCGGTACGGAAGTTCGCGATCGTGGCCGGAGCGATGCCGGAGATCCGGGCACGTGACGTGCACCGGGAGCCCACTCCGCGGCTCGGCGGGATCGCGATGTTCTTCGGACTGTGCGCGGGCCTGTTGGTCGCGGACCACCTCACCAACCTCAACGAGGTCTTCGAGAAGTCGAACGAGCCGCGCGCGCTGCTGTCCGGGGCGGCGCTGATCTGGCTGATCGGTGTCCTCGACGACAAGTTCGAGATCGACGCCCTGATCAAGCTGGGCGGCCAGATGATCGCCGCCGGTGTGATGGTCATGCAGGGTCTGACGATTCTGTGGCTGCCCATCCCGACCGTCGGCACGGTCGCGCTCACCCAGTGGCAGGGCACGCTGCTGACGGTGGCCCTGGTCGTCATCACCATCAACGCGGTCAACTTCGTGGACGGCCTCGACGGCCTCGCCGCCGGCATGGTGTGCATCGCCGCGGCAGCGTTCTTCATGTACGCCTACCGCATCTGGTACTCGTACGGCATCGAGGCCGCCGCCCCGGCCACCCTCTTCGCGGCGATCCTGATGGGCATGTGCCTGGGCTTCCTGCCGCACAACATGCACCCCGCGCGGATCTTCATGGGTGACTCGGGCTCGATGCTCATCGGCCTGGTGCTCGCGGCGGGCGCGATCTCGGTGACGGGTCAGGTCGACCCGGACGTGATGAAGCTGTTCTCCGGTTCCGAGCGCAGCGCCGTCCACCAGATGGTGCCGGTCTACATCCCGCTGGTGATGCCGCTGACGATCATCGCGATCCCGGCCGCCGACCTGATCCTGGCGATCGTGCGCCGTACGTGGCGGGGTCAGTCGCCGTTCGCAGCGGACCGCGGGCATCTGCACCACCGGCTCCTGGAGGTCGGCCACTCGCACAGCCGCGCGGTGCTGATCATGTACTTCTGGTCGGCGCTGATCGCGTTCGGCGCGCTCGCCTACTCCGTCAACTCGGCGTCCATGTGGATCGTCCTGGGCATCGTCTTCCTCAGCGCGATGGGGCTGGCGCTGCTCCTGCTGCCGCGCTTCACCCCGCGGACACCGCGGTGGGCCGAGCACTTCGTGCCGCCGCGCTACCGCCGCCGTCGCCGGGCCGCCGCCGCCGCGTCGGCGGAGTCGGTGCCCGCCGTGGAGCAGGCTGCCTCGGTCGAGGAGGCCGAGGACATGGAAGAGACGCGCACCCCGGTCGTGGCGGGAGTGTCGGGAGTCAACGGAGCGACCGCTGTGGGCCCCCGTTCGCGGCTCCCAAGGTAAGAATCTGACTAGAGCATTGCCAAGTCGTGGGGGAGCAATGGGTGACCAAAGCGCCCCTATACCAGACAAAAGGGCGCCGTTTCCGCACAGACGCGCACGGTCACTCTCATGTGTGACAGCGAGCACACGATCCAGGTAAAGACCTCATCAAATAGTTTGTGATACCGTTCACGAGAACCCCGGACAGAGCCGAAGGGCCGCAGTGCGACGGCCCATTGGCGCGAGTTCTCCAGCACTCCGCCCCGGGGACTACGCTCGTCCATGACGACACCCTGCCCCCCTGTGAAAGCGGAGTTGCCGCCATGCCGTCCAATGACGTCCGGATCCTGGCCCAGGCCGCGGTGCCCACCGTTGCCGTCGGCGCTGTCGCCGCTGTCATCGGTGCGGTCGCGGCCGGTGGCGAGGGTGCGATCGGGGCGGTCGTCGGAACGCTGGTGGTGATCCTCTTCATGGGGATCGGTCTGTACGTCCTGCAGCGCACTGCCAAATCGCTTCCGCACCTCTTCCAGGCGATGGGTCTCATGCTCTACGGAGCGCAGATCCTGCTGCTGTTCATCTTCGTCGCGGCCTTCAAGCACACGACGCTGTTCAACCCCCGGGCCTTCGCACTCACGCTCGTCGCCGGCACCCTCGCGTGGATCGCCGCGCAGACGCGTGCCCACATGAAGTCCAAGATCCTCTACGTCGAACCCGATTCGGGCGCCTCCTCGACCGGTGGCACGCCCGAAAAGACGGGGCACTCGTCGTGAGAGGTAGGGCCGGGATAAAGGCGCACGAGAAGTCCTGCTATCGTCCGGTGCCAACTGCGGCATCGCGGGCGCGGGCATCCGAGCTGACGCCTGCTCAAACGCGAGGCGAGATGCCCCACAGCCGCCCCCACATCCGTAACACCAGTCCCGTGCCGAACTGCGGCAGCGTGCCGCGCCGACACAACGAGGTTGCCGTACCTATGCGCCACGATGAAGGAGCCCGCGGTGAGTGCTGACCCGACGCAGGTGCTCGCCTTCGAGACCGACTGCCACATCTTCGACGGCTGTGGCTTCCCTTCTCCCGGCCTGCACTCGTTCCTGTTCGAGCCCATCTGGGGCGACGGGGACAGCAACGTGTACTTCAACAAGACGATGCTGCTGGCGCTGCTCGGCTCGATCATCATCGTCGGCTTCTTCTGGGCCGCGTTCCGCAAGCCCCAGGTCGTCCCGGGCAAGCTGCAGATGGTCGCCGAGGCCGGCTACGACTTCATCCGGCGCGGAGTCGTCTACGAGACCATCGGAAAGAAGGAGGGTGAGAAGTACGTACCGCTCATCGTCTCGCTCTTCTTCTTCGTCTGGATGATGAACCTCTGGTCGATCATCCCGGTCGCCCAGTTCCCGGTGACGTCGATCATTTCGTACCCGGCTGTTCTCGCAGCGATCGTCTACGTCCTCTGGGTCTCGCTGACGTTCAAGCGGCACGGCTTCGTCGGTGCCTTCAAGAACTTCACCGGCTACGACAAGTCGCTCGGCGCGGTTCTGCCGCTGGCGATGTTCATCGAGCTCTTCTCCAACCTGCTCATCCGGCCGTTCACCCACGCCGTCCGACTCTTCGCGAACATGTTCGCGGGTCACACCCTGCTGCTGCTCTTCACGATCGCCAGCTGGTACCTGCTGAACGGCATCGGGATCGCCTACGCCGGAGTCTCGTTCGTCATGGTCATCGTCATGACGGCCTTCGAGCTCTTCGTCCAGGCCCTTCAGGCGTATGTCTTCGTACTCCTGACGTGCAGCTTCATCCAGGGCGCGCTCGCCGAGCACCACTGAGCACCCCGCACTCACGCCCTCCAGTCGTCCGGTGGCCAACCCCCACCGGTCCGCAAAGAAAAGGAAGAACTGGCATGTCCCAGACCCTTGCTGCTGTCGAAGGCTCCCTCGGCTCCATCGGCTACGGCCTCGCTGCCATCGGCCCCGGCGTCGGCGTCGGCATCATCTTCGGTAACGGCACCCAGGCCCTGGCCCGTCAGCCCGAGGCGGCCGGCCTGATCCGCGCCAACCAGATCCTCGGCTTCGCGTTCTGTGAGGCGCTGGCCCTGATCGGTCTGGTCATGCCGTTCGTCTACGGCTACTGATCGCTGATCGACGACCAGCCGACTAGACGAAAGGCACACACATGAGCCAGCTGCTCACGGTCGCGGCTGAGGAGATGGAAAATCCCCTCATCCCGCCGATCCCCGAGCTTGTCATCGGCCTGATCGCCTTCGTCATCGTCTTCGGCTTCCTCGCCAAGAAGCTCCTCCCGAACATCAACAAGGTTCTGGAAGAGCGTCGCGAGGCCATCGAGGGCGGTATCGAGAAGGCCGAGATTGCCCAGACCGAGGCCCAGAGCGTTCTGGAGCAGTACAAGGCCCAGCTCGCCGAGGCCCGCCACGAGGCCGCGCGTCTGCGCCAGGAGGCGCAGGAGCAGGGCGCGACGCTCATCGCCGAGATGCGCGCCGAGGGCCAGCGGCAGCGCGAGGAGATCGTCGCCGCCGGTCACGCGCAGATCGAGGCCGACCGCAAGGCCGCCGCGTCCGCGCTGCGTCAGGACGTCGGCAAGCTCGCCACCGAGCTGGCCGGCAAGCTCGTCGGTGAGTCCCTCGAGGACCACGCCCGGCAGAGCCGCGTCATCGACCGCTTCCTCGACGAGCTCGAGGAGAAGGCCGAGGCCACGCGATGAACGGAGCGAGCCGCGAGGCCCTGGCAGCCGCACGCGAGCGTCTCGACGCGCTGACGGACGCCACGTCCGTGGACGCGGCGAAGCTCGCCGACGAGCTGGCCGCCGTCACCGCGCTGCTCGACCGCGAGGTGTCGCTGCGTCGGGTCCTGACCGACCCGGCGCAGGCCGGTGAGGCCAAGGCCGAGCTGGCCCAGCGCCTGCTCGGCGGCCAGATCAGCGGGGAGACCGCCGACCTGGTGTCCGGACTGGTGCGCTCCCGCTGGTCGCAGTCGCGCGACCTGGTGGACGCGCTGGAGGACCTGGCGAACATCGCCGACCTCACCGCGGCCCAGCAGGCCGGCACGCTCGACGACGTGGAGGACGAGCTGTTCCGCTTCGGGCGGATCATCTCCTCGAACACCGAGCTGCGCGCCGCGCTGACCAACCGCAAGGCCAGTACCTCGGCCAAGGCCGAGCTGCTGCGCAGCCTGCTGGGCGGCAGGGCCGCCCGGGGCACCGAGCGTCTGGTGACGCGCCTTGTGACCGCGCCGCGGGGACGTAGCCTGGAGGCGGGACTCGAGTCCCTGTCCAAGCTCGCCGCCGAGCGGCGGGACCGTGTCGTGGCCGTCGTCACGTCCGCGGTACCGCTCAGCGACGGGCAGAAGCAGCGCCTGGGCGCGTCCCTCGCGAAGCTTTACGGGCGCACGATGCACCTCAACCTCGACGTGGACCCCGAGGTCCTCGGCGGGATCCGGGTGCAGGTCGGCGACGAGGTCATCAACGGATCCCTCGCGGACCGCATCGACGACGCCGCCCGCCGCATGGCGAGCTAGCAGCAACTCAACAAGACGTAGAAATACGGCCCGGGTTGGGCCGTGCAGAGGATTCACCTCGTTCAGGGGGGAGTCCCCCATCCCCCCAAGTGAAACTTCGGGCCCAACAAGGAGAGCAGGGAACCCAGATGGCGGAGCTCACGATCCGGCCGGAGGAGATCCGGGACGCGCTGGAGAACTTCGTCCAGTCGTACAAGCCGGACGCGGCCTCGCGCGAGGAGGTCGGTACGGTCACCCTTGCCGGCGACGGCATCGCGAAGGTCGAGGGTCTTCCCTCGGCCATGGCCAACGAACTGCTGAAGTTCGAGGACGGCACCCTCGGCCTCGCGCTCAACCTGGAAGAGCGCGAGATCGGCGCCGTCGTCCTCGGTGAGTTCAGCGGCATCGAGGAGGGTCAGCCGGTCACCCGTACCGGCGAGGTGCTCTCCGTGGCCGTCGGCGAGGGCTACCTCGGCCGCGTCGTCGACCCGCTCGGCAACCCGATCGACGGCCTCGGCGAGATCGAGACCAGCGGCCGACGCGCCCTCGAGCTGCAGGCCCCGGGCGTCATGGCCCGTAAGTCGGTGCACGAGCCGATGGAGACCGGCTACAAGGCCGTCGACGCGATGACCCCGATCGGCCGTGGCCAGCGTCAGCTGGTCATCGGTGACCGTCAGACCGGCAAGACCGCCCTGGCCGTCGACACGATCATCAACCAGCGCGACAACTGGCGCTCGGGTGACCCGAAGAAGCAGGTCCGCTGCGTCTACGTCGCCATCGGTCAGAAGGGCTCGACCATCGCCTCCGTGCGTGGCGCCCTCGAAGAGGCCGGCGCGCTGGAGTACACGACCATCGTCGCCGCCCCGGCGTCCGACCCGGCCGGCTTCAAGTACCTCGCCCCGTACACCGGCTCGGCCATCGGCCAGCAGTGGATGTACGAGGGCAAGCACGTCCTGATCATCTTCGACGACCTGTCGAAGCAGGCCGACGCCTACCGCGCCGTGTCGCTGCTGCTGCGCCGCCCGCCGGGCCGTGAGGCCTACCCGGGTGACGTCTTCTACCTGCACTCCCGTCTGCTGGAGCGCTGCGCGAAGCTCTCCGACGACATGGGCGCCGGCTCGATGACCGGTCTGCCGATCGTCGAGACCAAGGCCAACGACGTCTCGGCGTTCATCCCGACCAACGTCATCTCCATCACCGACGGCCAGTGCTTCCTGGAGTCCGACCTGTTCAACGCCGGTCAGCGTCCGGCCCTGAACGTCGGTATCTCGGTCTCCCGCGTCGGTGGCTCCGCCCAGCACAAGGCCATGCGCCAGGTCTCGGGCCGGCTCCGCCTCGACCTCGCCCAGTACCGTGAGCTGGAGGCGTTCGCCGCCTTCGGTTCCGACCTGGACGCCGCGTCGAAGTCGCAGCTGGAGCGCGGTCAGCGCCTGGTCGAGCTGCTCAAGCAGCCTCAGTACCAGCCGATGCCGACCGAGGACCAGGTCGTCTCCGTGTGGGCCGGTACCACCGGCAAGATGGACGACGTACCGGTCACCGACGTCCGCCGCTTCGAGAAGGAGCTCCTCGAGTACCTGCACCGCAAGGAGCAGGGCCTCATGACCTCCATCAAGGAGGGCGCGAAGATGTCGGACGACACCCTCACCGCCATCGCGGACGCCATCGCCGAGTTCAAGAAGCAGTTCGAGACCTCGGACGGCAAGCTCCTCGGCGAGGACGCCCCGGCCGCGGCCAAGTGACGTAAGGAAGGGACCTGACTCATGGGAGCCCAGCTCCGGGTCTACAAGCGTCGCATCCGATCCGTCACCGCGACCAAGAAGATCACCAAGGCGATGGAGATGATCGCCGCCTCGCGCGTCGTCAAGGCGCAGCGCAAGGTGGCGGCCTCCGCGCCGTACGCGACCGAGCTCACCCGCGCGGTCTCGGCGGTCGGTACCGGTTCGAACACCAAGCATCCGCTGACCACGGAGGCGGAGACGGCGACCCGTGCCGCGGTGCTGCTCCTCACGAGCGACCGCGGACTGGCCGGCGCCTTCAACTCCAACGCGATCAAGGCCGCCGAGCAGCTGACGGCGCGTCTTGAGGCGGAGGGCAAGGAGGTCGACACGTACATCGTCGGCCGCCGCGGTCTGGCCCACTACAACTTCCGCGAGCGCAAGGTCGCGGAGTCGTGGTCGGGCTTCACCGACGAGCCCACCTACGCGGACGCGAAGAAGGTCGCGGGTCCGCTGATCGAGGCCATCGAGAAGGAGACGGCGGACGGCGGCGTGGACGAACTCCACATCGTCTTCACCGAGTTCATCTCGATGATGACGCAGACGGCGCTCGACGACCGTCTGCTGCCGCTCAGCCTCGAAGAGGTCGAGCAGGAGAAGACGACGAAGGACGAGATCCTTCCGCTGTACGACTTCGAGCCGTCGGCGGAGGACGTCCTCGACGCCCTGCTGCCGCGCTATGTGGAGAGCCGCGTCTACAACGCTCTCCTCCAGTCGGCAGCCTCGAAGCACGCCGCCACGCGGCGCGCGATGAAGTCGGCGACCGACAACGCAGGAGAGCTCATCGAGACGCTCTCCCGCCTTGCCAACGCGGCCCGCCAGGCCGAAATCACCCAGGAAATCAGCGAGATCGTCGGTGGCTCCGCAGCCCTGGCCGACGCGACCGCGGGGAGTGACAGGTAATGACGACGACAGTTGAGACGGCCGTTGCCACGGGCCGCGTCGCCCGGGTCATCGGCCCGGTCGTCGACGTGGAATTCCCCGTCGACGCCATGCCGGAGATCTACAACGCCCTTCACGTCGAGGTCGCAGACCCGGCGAAGGAAGGCGAGAAGAAGACGCTGACCCTGGAGGTTGCCCAGCACCTGGGTGACGGCCTGGTCCGCACGATCTCGATGCAGCCCACCGACGGTCTGGTCCGCCAGGCCCCGGTCACCGACACCGGCACGGGCATCACCGTTCCGGTCGGCGACTTCACCAAGGGCAAGGTGTTCAACACCCTCGGTGAGGTGCTGAACGTCGACGAGCAGTACGAGGGCGAGCGCTGGTCCATCCACCGCAAGGCCCCCAACTTCGACGAGCTCGAGTCGAAGACCGAGATGTTCGAGACCGGCGTCAAGGTCATCGACCTTCTCACCCCGTACGTCAAGGGTGGAAAGATCGGCCTGTTCGGCGGTGCCGGCGTCGGCAAGACGGTGCTCATCCAGGAGATGATCTACCGCGTCGCCAACAACCACGACGGTGTCTCCGTGTTCGCCGGTGTCGGCGAGCGCACCCGTGAGGGCAACGACCTCATCGAGGAGATGGCCGACTCGGGCGTCATCGACAAGACCGCCCTGGTCTTCGGCCAGATGGACGAGCCCCCGGGCACCCGTCTGCGCGTGGCCCTTGCCGGTCTGACCATGGCGGAGTACTTCCGCGATGTGCAGAAGCAGGACGTGCTGTTCTTCATCGACAACATCTTCCGCTTCACGCAGGCCGGTTCCGAGGTCTCGACCCTGCTCGGCCGTATGCCCTCCGCGGTGGGCTACCAGCCGAACCTGGCCGACGAGATGGGTCTCCTCCAGGAGCGCATCACCTCGACCCGTGGTCACTCGATCACCTCGATGCAGGCGATCTACGTCCCCGCGGACGACCTGACCGACCCGGCCCCGGCCACCACCTTCGCCCACCTCGACGCGACGACGGTTCTCTCCCGTCCGATCTCCGAGAAGGGCATCTACCCGGCCGTGGACCCGCTGGACTCCACGTCCCGCATCCTGGACCCGCGCTACATCGCGGCGGATCACTACAACACCGCGATGCGCGTCAAGACGGTCCTGCAGAAGTACAAGGACCTCCAGGACATCATCGCGATCCTCGGTATCGACGAGCTCGGCGAGGAGGACAAGCTCACCGTCCACCGTGCCCGTCGCGTGGAGCGCTTCCTGTCCCAGAACACCCACGTCGCCAAGCAGTTCACCGGCGTCGACGGGTCGGACGTCCCGCTGGACGAGTCGATCACCGCGTTCAACGCGATCATCGACGGCGAGTACGACCACTTCCCGGAGCAGGCGTTCTTCCTGTGTGGTGGTATCGAGGACCTCAAGGCCAATGCCAAGGAGCTGGGCGTCTCCTGAACTCGGACCTGAGGAGTTCTTGAACTCCGAGTTCGTGTGAGGGGGCGGGCGCGTCCCGCCCCCTCTGCCACGCCCACTAGACTTGTAACCAACACCCGGCAGACCCGCCGGGTGGTGACCCGAGGAGCCACCTTGGCTGCTGAGCTGCACGTCGCACTGGTCGCGGCCGACCGAGAGGTCTGGTCCGGCGAGGCCACCCTGGTCGTCGCGCGCACCACGTCCGGCGACATCGGCGTCATGCCCGGTCACCAGCCGCTGCTCGGTGTGCTGGAGTCGGGCCCGGTGACCATCCGTACGAGTGACGGTGAGACGGTCGTCGCCGCGGTGCACGGCGGTTTCGTCTCGTTCGCGGACGACAAGCTGTCGCTGCTGGCCGAGATCGCCGAGCTGTCGGACGAGATCGACGTCCAGCGCGTGGAGCGGGAGCTCGAGCGCGCGAAGGCGGAGGGCGACGCCGCCGCCGAGCGCCGCGCGGACGTACGACTGCGTGCGGCGGCGGCGCGCTGACCCCAGCGCCCGTCATGCGATGACGTCACTCAGCCGCGGTCGGCACCGGAGCAATCCGGAGCCGACCGCGGCTGAGGCAGATTTGGATGTTTTTTCCGTTCCGTTACCTGTATTGAAGGTACCTAGGAGACGAGGAGGTCGGTGCCGATGGTCCTCGCTCTGACTGTGTGTGGAATCGTCGTGGCCCTGGTGGTGCTGGGACTGTTCGTCTTCGGCCTGCGCCGCAGACTCATCCAGCGCTCCGGCGGCACGTTCGACTGTTCCCTGCGCTGGGACGTCCCCGAGGATCCGGACACCAGCGGCAAGGGCTGGAGCTACGGCGTCGCCCGCTACAACGGCGACCGCGTCGAGTGGTACCGCGTCTTCTCCTACGCCTACCGCCCGCGCCGCGTCCTGGAACGTGCCTCGATCGAGGTGGCCGGACGCCGGCTGCCCGAGGGCGAGGAGGAGCTGGCGCTGCTCTCCGACGCCATCATCCTCACCTGTCTCCACCGGGGGACGCGCCTCGAACTCGCGATGAGCGAAGACGCGCTGACCGGTTTCCTCGCGTGGCTGGAGGCGGCCCCGCCCGGTCAGCGTGTCAACGTGGCGTAGCTCGACGAACCTTTTTACGACAGTCCGCTGTTGATGGCGCTCACCAGCTCGCCACCGGTGGTGTCACCGCTGAACTCCCAGAAGAACGCGCCGCCCAGGCCCTGGTTCTTCGCCCAGGTCATCTTTCCGGCGATCGTGGCCGGGGTGTCGTACGACCACCAGTTGCTGCCGCAGTGCGCGTACGCCGTGCCGGCGATCGTGCCGGTGACCGGGCAGGACGTCTTGAGCACCTTGTAGTCCTCGATGCCCGCCTCGTAGGTGCCGGGCGCCGCGCCGGTCGCCGTGCCGCCGGGGGCGGACTGGGTGACGCCGGTCCAGCCGCGGCCGTAGAAGCCGATGCCGAGGAGCAGCTTGGCCGAGGGGACGCCCTTCGCCTTCAGCTTGGCGATCGCGTCGGCGGAATTGAAGCCGGCGGTGGGGATGCCGGAGTACGAGGTGAGCGGCGAGTGCGGGGCGGTCGGGCCGGTGTTCGCCCAGGCGCCGAAGTAGTCGTACGTCATCACGTCGTACCAGTCGACGGCAGCGGAGGCGCCGCCGTAGTCGGCCGCGTCGATCTTGCCGCCGGAGGAGCCGTCGGCGGTGATGGCCGCGGTGACCAGGTAGTTCGAGCCGAACTCGGTACGCAGGGCCTGCATCAGGTTCTTGAAGGCCGCGGCGCCGGAGGTGTCGCAGGTCAGGCCGCAGGCGTTCGGGTACTCCCAGTCGATGTCGATGCCGTCGAAGACGTCGGCCCAGCGCGGGTCCTCCACCACGGCCTTGCAGGACTTGGCGAACGCGGCCGGGTTCTGCGCGGCCTGGCCGAAGCCGCCGGAGTAGGTCCAGCCGCCGAAGGACCACAGCACCTTGAGGTGCGGGTACTTCGCCTTCAGCTGGCGCAGCTGGTTGAAGTTGCCGCGCAGCGGCTGGTCCCAGCTGTCGGCGACGCCGCTGACGGACTGGTCGGCGGTGTAGGCCTTGTCGGTGGCGGCGTAGGAGTCGTCCAGCACGCACTGGCCGTTCTTGACGTTGCCGAACGCGTAGTTGATGTGCGTGATCTTTGAGGCCGAGCCCGAGGTCACCAGGTTCTTGACGTGGTAGTTGCGGCCGTAGACGCCCCACTCGGTGAAGTAGCCGAGCTTGACCTTGTCGCCGGTGGGCGGGGGCTCCGTGGTGCCGCCTGTGGTCCGCACGGCGCGCGCGCCGCTGACCGGGCCGGTCTGGTCGGCGGTGTCGCGGGCCTGGACGGAGTAGGAGTAGTCGGTGCCGGCGGTCAGGCCGGTGTCGGTGTACGACGTGGTCGTCACCGTGGCGACCCTGGCGCCGTCGCGCAGGACGTCGTAGTTCTTGACGCCCTTGTCGTCGGTGGCGGCGCTCCAGGACAGCTTCACCGAGGTGTTGGTGATGGCGGAGGCGGTGGGGGTGCCCGGCGCGGAGGGTGCCGTGTCGCCGGGGACGGACGTGCCGTCGCAGCTGCCGCCGTTGAGCCTGCAGCCCGTGGGGGAGCCGTTGCCGGCGCCGTTGAAGCCGAAGGAGACGGAGGCGCCGGGGGTGAGGGAGCCGTTGTAGGACTTGTTCTTGGCGGTCCAGTGGGTACCGGACGAGGTGACGTCGGCGTCCCAGGCGGAGGTGACGGACGTGCCGGAGGGGAAGTCCCACTCGACCGTCCAGGAGCTGAGGGTGGTGGTACCGGTGTTCTTGACGGTCCACCTGCCTTCGAAGCCGGTGCCCCAGTCGGAGGCCTTGGTGTAGGTGGCGGTCGCGGACGTCGCGGCCTGGGCGGGGCTCGCGAGGCCGACCAGTCCGGCCAGCGGGAGCAGCAGGGTCGCGAACCCTGCCGCGGCTCTGTGTCTGAAGCGCATGCTGCGCCTCCTCGTATGAGGTGGTCGGGGGGAGCGCGTGACTGAGCCTCACGCCCTCTCACAGTGCCGCGAGAATAGAAAGGTCTGGACCATAGGTCAATAGGTCTGGACCACCGCGCGGTTGCCGTGCTAGATCCCCAACTCCTGTGCCAGTACGGCCGCTTGGACCCGGCTGCGCAGCTCCAGCTTGCCCAGCAGACGGCTGACGTGGGTCTTCACCGTCGCCTCCGCCATCTCGAGCCGGACCGCGATGTCGGCGTTGGACAGCCCGTCGCCCAGGCAGGACAGCACCTCCCGCTCGCGCCGGGTCAGCGTCCGGACGACGGCCGGATCGGCCTTCGGATCCCGTACGGGCCCGGCGGCGAACTCGGCGATGAGCCGGCGGGTGACGGCCGGGGCGACGATACCCTCGCCACCCGCCACCGTGCGCACGGCCGCGAGCAGGTCCTTCGCCTCCGTGTTCTTGAGCAGGAACCCGGCCGCACCGGCCCGCAGCGCCCCGAAGACGTACTCGTCGAGATCGAAGGTGGTGAGCACGAGCACGTCGGCGAGCTGCTCCGCCACGACCTGCCGGGTGGCCGACACCCCGTCCAGGCGTGGCATCTGCACGTCCATCAGCACCACGTCCGGCCGCAGTTCCCGCGCCCGCGCCACCGCCTGCTCCCCGTCCGCCGCCTCGCCGACCACCTCGATGTCGGGCGCGCTGCGCAGGATGAGGACCAGCCCGGCACGGACGGCGGACTGGTCCTCGGCCACGAGGACCCGGACGGTGCGGTTCATGCGGGGTCTCCTTCGGTGAGGGGGAGGGTGGCGCGTACGGTCCACAGGGCGCCGTCGGGGGCGGCCTGCAGCGTGCCGCCCAGCAGCGTGGCCCGCTCCCGCATGCCGACCAGGCCGGCGCCCGAGCCCGGGGCGCGCGGGCCGTCCCGATGACCGTACGGGCTGGTCACCCGCACATCGAGTACGCCGTCGCGCCGGGCGAGCGAGACGGTGACGCGGCCGGGGCAGGCGTGCTTGAGGGCGTTGGTCAGCGACTCCTGGACGATGCGGTAGGCGGCGAGTTCCACGGGGGCGGGAACCTCGCCCTGGCCGGCGTCGAGGTCGACGTCGAGGCCGTTGGCCCGGGCGGTGTCGACCAGGGCCTCCAGGCCGTCGAGCGTGGGTGCGGCGGCGGGCTCGTGGTCCCCGCTGCCGTCGCGCAGGATCCCGATCAGCCGCCGCATCTCCGCCAGACCCTCGACGCTGTTCTCCCGGATGACGGCGAGGGCCTCCTGGGAGGTCTTCGCGTCGTCGAGGGAGAGCGCGGCGGTGGAATGGATGGCGATGGCGGAGAGATGGTTGGCGACCATGTCGTGCAGTTCGCGGGCCATCCGGGCACGTTCGGCGGTGACGGCCTGGACGCGGTCCATCTCGGCGAGCAGCGCGGTCTGCTCGGCGCGCAGCCGGGCCGCCTCGGCGGCGTCGCGGTGGTCGCGGACGATCCAGCCGGTGGCGGCGGGCCCGAAGGCCACGATGCCGACGAGCACCCCGATCAGCAGTGCTTCCGGCACCCGCCACACCGCGAACGGAACCACAGCCCCGGCGACCATGAGCAGCCCGGTGATCCGGGGGATGCGGCGGGCCGAGGCGGGCGGGCCGTACAGGACGGCCGCGTACACGAGATCGGTGAACATCAGGACCGTGGCCACGTTGCCCTGGGTCATGAGGTCCGCGGTGATGGCGACCGTGCCGGTCAGCAGGGCGGTGCGCGGGGCGGTCCGGCGCAGCAGCTCGCAGCCGGCCATCACACCGAGCGGCACCAGGACCGCCCAGTGTCCGTCGAAGAGGGTGACCGGATCGTCGGACGTCCGGACGCCCAGACGGCAGACCACCAGAAACAGGCCGCCGAGCAGGCCACCGATCGCGACATAGACGTCGAAGCGGTGCGGACGGGGCAGTCGTCGTGCGGCCATGCCCTCCATCCAACACGCCCCGCGCCCCGCCCACCTGCTCCGCGGGAAGGGTCCTGGACTGCATCTTTCGATGTACCGCGAGTTCAGCAACGGCGACGACGAAGCACGCGGATCCCGACGGGAGCCTGGAAGGGTGAACGAAGGGAGTCCGTTGTGATCATCACGTTGATCGTCGCCTGTGAGGTCGGCTTCTGGGTGCTGCTGGCGCTGGGCCTGGCCGTGCGCTACCTGCTGAAGTGGCGCCGGACCAGCGTGGCCCTGCTGCTGTGCGAGCCCCTGCTGGAGGTGGTCCTGTTCGTCGTCACGGCGATCGACCTGCGAGGCGGGGCCGAACCGAGCTGGGAGCACGGCCTGGCCGCGCTGTACATCGGATTCACCGTCGCCTACGGCCACTACATGATCCGCTGGCTCGACGGCCACGCCGCCCACCGGCTGTCCGGGGCACCCAAGCCCACGGGACCTCCGCGCTACGGCCGGGCCCGCGCCCGCCACGAGGCCAAGCTGTGGCTGCGGGCGGTCCTCGGCGGAGCCGTGGCCCTGGTCCTGCTCCAGCTCGCCGTCTGGTACGTCGGCGACTCCGGGGACGTCAGCTCCCTGCGCAGCTTCCAGTGGGTGGCCCTGCGCACGGTCGGCATCTACGGCCTGATCGCCCTGTCGTACACGATCTGGCCGAGGAAGGCCCCGGCGGGAGAGCCGGAGCAGACCGCACCCCGAAAGGAGAGCGTCCGCCGATGAGCCGCGCGTCGAGGAATCTGCTGGAGGGCGCCGCCACCTTCGCGATCGGCCTGGTGCTGAGGCTGTTCGCCGGGGGAGTGGAGCTCCCGGTCGTCACCCTGACGAAGGTGGGCGTCGCCATGATGTGCGTCGGCGGCGCCCTCGTCCTGACGGGCCTGTACCAGGCGGCCCGCCCGCCGGCGGGGAGACGATAGGCCGCCTCAGCGCTCCCCACCCGGCACCCACAACACGTCTCCGACCTCCTTGTTCGCCATCCTGGCCAAGATGCTGCATCTTCCGGGGGACAACCCCGGACCCCCGGCCGGGCCGGGTTGGCTCAGCGTTCGCCGCCAGGGACCCACAGGACATCGCCCGCGGCCTTGTTCGCCGTCCTCGCCAGAATGAACAGGAGGTCGGACAGGCGGTTGAGATAGGTCGCCGTGAGGGGGTTCATCGTGTCGGTGTGGGCTTCCAGGGCCGCCCAGGTGGAGCGCTCGGCGCGGCGGACGACCGTGCAGGCCTGGTGGAGCAGGGCCGCGCCCGGAGTGCCGCCGGGGAGGATGAAGGACCGGAGCTTCTCCAGCTGTTCGTTGAAGCGGTCACAGTCCGCCTCCAGCTTGTCGATGTAGAACTGCTCGACCCGCAGGGGAGGGAACTCCGGGTTCTGCACGACCGGCGTCGACAGGTCCGCGCCCACGTCGAACAGGTCGTTCTGCACGCGGGTGAGGACCTTCACGACCTCCTCCTCCAGCCCGCCCAGCGCGATCGCCGCCCCGATCACCGCGTTCGCCTCGTTGGCGTCCGCGTACGCGGCGATCCGCAGGTCGGTCTTGGCGACCCGGCTCATGTCACCGAGGTTGGTGGTGCCCTTGTCGCCGGTCTTGGTGTAGATGCGCGTCAGATTGACCATGAGGCCAGCCTAATTACGCCCCCGACGTGCGGAAGACCCTTGTGCCCACTGTCACGGCCACGGTGGTCAGACCGACGGCCACCAGGACGCCGTAGAGCATGTGAGCCGTCGCGTACGAGCCGACGTACGCGTCCCGCACCGCGTCCACCAGATAGCGGAACGGCATGAGGTGGGAGAGGACGTCCAGCCAGGCGGGGCCCAGCGTCATGGGGAGCATCAGGCCGGACAGGAGCATGGCCGGCATCGTCATCGCGTTGATCGCGGGGCCGAACTCCCCGGGCGTGTGAACCTTCATCGCCAGCGCGTACGACAGCGACGCCAGCGACACCGTGAGCAGGGCGACGAACGCGAAGCCGATCAGGACCCCGGGCAGGGGAGCACGCAGTCCCATCGCCACGGCCGCCAGCACCAGCAGCACCGCCTGGAAGACGAACACCGTGGCGTCGCGCAGCACGCGGCCGAGCAGCAGGGCAAGGCGGCTGACGGGCGTGACCCGCATGCGCTCCACCACGCCCTGCCCCTTCTCGATGATGATCGCGAAGCCCGCGAAGGCCGCCCCGAACAGGCCGAGTTGGAGCAGCAGCCCGGGGACCAGGACCTGCCAGGAGCTCGCCTGCCCGCCGAGCGGCAGGTCCGTCAGCAGCGGGCCGAAGAACAGCAGGTACAGCAGCGGCATCAGCACGCCGAAGAGCAGTGCGAAGCGGGAGCGCAGGGACTGACGGAGGTAGCGCCCGTAGACGAGCGCGGTGTCGTGGAACAGCATCGGGGGTCCTATACGGCTACGGGGGTCGAGTCGGCCGGCATCGGTCCGCGGCCCGTGATGGCGAGGAACGTGTCCTGGAGCGTCGCGTCGATCGAGCCGCCGTGCGCCAGCTTCAGCGCGCCCGGCGTGTCCTCGGCCACGACCACTCCCTTGTCGACGATCACCAGGCGGTCGGAGAGGGCGTCCGCCTCGTCGAGGTAGTGGGTGGTCAGGAAGACGGTCGTACCGTGCTCGTCGCGCAGGCGGCGGACCAGGTTCCACAGGTCCGCGCGGCTGCCCGGGTCCAGGCCGGTCGTCGGCTCGTCGAGGAACAGCACCTTCGGGCGGTGCGTGAGCGCCATCGCGATGTCGAGGCGGCGCCGCTGACCGCCGGAGAGCGCGCCCGCCTTGCGGTCGAGCAGATCGGTCAGGTCCAGCTCCCGCGCCAACTCCTCGGCACGCTCGGACGCCTGGGCCTTCGTCAGGCGGTACAGCCGGCCCTGGGTGACCAGCTCCTCCCGCACCGAGATCTGCGGGTCCACCCCGCCCGACTGCGCCACATAGCCACAGGCGCGCCGCACCCCCGCAGGGTCGCTCGCCAGGTCGCGGCCCGCGACCGTGGCCGCGCCGCCGGTCGGGGCGAGCAGGGTCGTGAGCATCCGGAGGGTGGTGGTCTTGCCCGCTCCGTTCGGGCCGAGGAAGCCGAGGATCTCGCCCTCGCGCACGGCGAGGTCGATGCCGCGCACGGCCTCCACCGGGCCGCGTTTCGTCTGGAAGGTACGGGCCAGACCGGCCGTACTGATGATTGCCATGACCCCAGAAAAACAGAGTCTATTAAAGTTTGCAATGGCTCCAAATTTTCAGAGACCCCAGCGACTGGCCGGCCGACCTACGATGAGCGCATGGCAGAGGGGCTCAGGGAGCGGAAGAAGCGCGAGACCAGGCAGCGCATCTCGGACATCGCCACGGGGCTGTTCCTGGAGCACGGCTTCGTGACGGTGACGATCGCGGAGGTGGCCGAGGCCGCCGACGTCTCGGTGAACACCGTCTACAACTACTTCCCGGCCAAGGAGGACCTCTTCTTCGACCGCTCCGCCGGCATCGTCGACCGGCTCTCGCGCTGGGTGCGCGGCCGGGACGCCGGGGAGTCCGCCGCCCGGGCCGTCCTGCGCGAGCTGCGGGCCGAGGTCGAGGCGGTCTCCCCCCGCGTCGGTCTGATGGAGGGATACGACCGCTTCCTGCGCGTCATCCACGAGGCTCCGCCGCTCCGTTCCCGGCTGTGGAGCCTCCAGCAGGAGGTTCACGATCACCTCGAGGCGACCCTGCGTGAGGAGACCGGCGCCGCCGCGGACGACCGGCTGCCGAACCTGATCGCGGGTCAGGTCGTCTGGATCCACCAGACCGTCTTCGTGGCCATCGGCCGTGAGATGGTCGCAGGGCGCAATCCGGACGAAGTGTCCCGCGACGTGCTCGTGCTTCTCGACGACATCGAGGAGCTGTTGAGCGAGAAGGTGCTCAACTACGCCGTCCGAGGCGCGGGCTGAGCGGTGTCGGTGTGATGTCCGTCATGTGAGACGTGACGCGCATTACTTACCGGTCACACAGCCCTTCCCGAGCGCTAGTGTCCGCCCCAGAGAACATGCGTAAACAGCGTGTAAGCGCTCGCACAGTCGACGCGCGGTCGTACTGACAGTCGTTCACAAGGGGAGTCGGAGTGGCACGGAAGCTCGCCGTCATCGGGGCCGGTCTCATGGGATCCGGCATCGCCCAGGTCTCCGCGCAGGCGGGCTGGGACGTCGTCCTGCGCGACGTCACCGACGAGGCACTCAAGCGTGGCACCGACGGCATCAAGGCGTCGTACGACAAGTTCGTGAGCAAGGGCAAGCTGGAGGCGCACGACGCCGACGCGGCTCTTGCCCGCATCACCGCGACCACCGATCTGGACGCCGTCGCCGACGCCGACATCGTCGTCGAGGCCGTCTTCGAGAAGCTGGAGGTCAAGCACGAGATCTTCCGCGCGCTCGACAAGATCACGCGCGAGGACGCCGTGCTCGCCTCCAACACCTCCGCCATCCCCATCACCAAGATCGCGGCCGTGACGGAGCGCCCGGAGCGGGTCGTCGGTGCCCACTTCTTCTCCCCGGTCCCGATGATGCAGCTGTGCGAGCTGGTGCGCGGCTACAAGACGAGCGACGAAACCCTCGCCACCACGCGGGAGTTCGCCGAGTCCGTCGGCAAGACCTGCATCGTCGTCAACCGGGACGTGGCCGGCTTCGTCACCACCCGCCTCATCTCCGCCCTCGTCGTCGAGGCCGCCAAGCTCTACGAGTCGGGCGTCGCTACCGCCGAGGACATCGACCTCGCCTGCAAGCTGGGCTTCGGTCACGCCATGGGCCCGCTCGCCACCGCGGACCTCACCGGCGTCGACATCCTGTTGCACGCCACCAGCAACATCTACACCGAGTCCCAGGACGAGAAGTTCGCCCCGCCGGAGCTGATGCGCCGGATGGTTGACGCCGGTGACATCGGACGCAAGAGCGGGCAGGGCTTCTACAAGCACTGACACCGCACACGCCCCTCAGGCGTCACGCCATGGGGTGAATTCGGTATCGGTTCGCTTACAGACGGCAACCTCCGAGGGGCTCGTGCCGTCAGAGGTTGCATCACCTAGACATGTCACATCGTGAAGCACGCCGACGTACTCACGGGAGCGCATATGTACATCAGGGGCGACCACGCCGAGCTGGTCGTCGGGGGCCGCCTCGACGTCCGCAGCGCGGCGGACGCCCGTACGGTCCTGCACTCGGCCGTCGACGGCGGCGTCGGCGACCTGGTGCTCGACCTGAGCGAACTGGAATTCTGGGACGCCACCGGACTCGGGGTGATCATGGGCGCCCACCGGCGAGCCGGCCGCTGCGGCCGACGCCTGGTGCTGCGCGGCGTACCGCCGCAGATGCAGCGCCTGCTGGTGGCGACCCGGCTGCACCGGATCCTGGCGATCGAGGGCGGCATCGGGGTGGAGTCACTGCCCCGGGTGTGAGACCAGTCGCGGGTGTGAACCCGCGGACGGGGGAGACCCGGGCCCCGAGGCGAAACGATCGGCGCGCAGAATCCTCACGAGACTGTGATGTCTCGGGCGGCGCGGTACCCCGGACTGTCGTAGATACTGTGCGAAGGTTTAGGGTTCGGCTGCCCGCCGCCCTGACAGCTCCGAGCGGGCACCGGACCAGAAGCGACAGCGAGGTGTGCGGCAAGGCCGGGAGGGGCTCGCACATGCACACGAACGCTTTTGGGGGGCTTGGACCTATGGACCCGAACAGCCGGGGACCCGAGGAGTACGGCGACGGCCACGCGTCGCGCCCGCGCCCGTCCAGGGACCCCCTCACACCCGACTTCGGCCAGTCCGCACCGGCGCTCGCCCGCACGGTCCAGCTGGTCTCCGGCGAGCACCTGCTCACCGTCAACCCCGTCGACGGCAGCGAGATAGAGCTCTGCCCGCCGGCCGAGCGGCCCGGCAGGCCCGAGAAGCTCACCGCCGCCGCGCGCGCCGAGACCGACCGGGCCGCCAAGCCACCCGTCCCGCCGGGTCCCGCCCAGCCCGCCCTGCCGCTCCTGGGCCGCCAGGACGAGCGCGAGCAACTGGTACGGCTGCTCGCCCGCGGCCGCTCCGTACGCCTCACCGGCCCCGCAGGCTCCGGCCGCACCAGCCTCCTCGACGTCGTCGCCGAGGACTGCGCCGACCTCGCTCCCGAGGGCGTGATCCGCCTGGGCGGCTTCCACCGCACGGCGAGCGACCTCCTGCACGACCTCTTCTACGCCGCCTACGACGCACCCCTGTACCGCCCCGAACGCGGCGAACTGCTCTCTCTCGTCCGCGAGATCGGCGCGGTCGTCGTCGTGGACGACCTCGAGTTCGGCGGCGCCGGGCTCGACGAGCTGCTGACCGCGACGCCCGAGTGCGCCTTCCTGTTCGCCGCGACCCCCGACGTGCCCGCTCCCTCCGCCGCCTCGGCCGTCGAGGAGGTCGGCCTGGGCGGTCTCGACCGGGCCGGCGGTGTGGACCTCATCGAGCGTGTGGTGGGCCGCGCGCTCACCGAGGAGGAGTCCAACTGGGCGGGTGACCTCTGGTTCGAGTCCGAGGGCCTGCCGCTGCGCTTCCTCCAGGCCGGTGCGCTGCTGAGCCAGCGCGACGACCTGCGCGCCGGTGCCGTGGCGGTCGACGAGTTCGGCGTCTTCGAGGACGCGCCTCCGGTCGACGCCGCCCCCTTCGACTTCGATGCCGACGACGGCGGGCGGACGCCCCTTCCGTCGCTCGGTGAGGCCGCCGCGCCCGCGCCGTTGCTCGCCGCCCGGCTCAGCGACTCCGCCCGCGCCACCCTGCGCTTCGCCGTCGCCCTCGACGGCGAGGTCCCGCACCAGGCGCACCTGCCCGCGCTCGTCGGCGACACCCACGCGGACGCCGCCCTCGGTGAACTGGCCGCCTGCGGACTGGTCTCGCCGGCCGGCTCCCGCTACCGGCTCGCCGCCGGGGTGCCCGCGCAGCTGGCGGCCGCCGGATACGGCGACGACATCGAAGCGCGCGCCCTCGCCGCCGCCCGGCACTACACCTGGTGGGCCGGACACCCCTCGGTCACGCCCGAGAGAGTGTGCGCCGAGGCCGACGCCCTGCTCGCCGCGCTGGGCGTCCTGGTGCCGCTGACCTCCCCGGCCGCCGAAGGCGAGGACGAGGACGAGGGGAGCATCACCGTCCAGCTCGCCCGCACGGCCGCGCCCGCGTTCGCCGCGGGGCTGCACTGGAGTGCCTGGGAGCGGGCGCTGCGGGCCGGCGCGGAGGCCTCCCGGCTCGCCGGGGAGGTCGCCGAACAGGCCTACTTCCACCACGAACTCGGCGTCCTCGCGCTCTGCGAGGGACAGCTCGACCGGGCCCGCGCCGAACTGGAGGCCTCCATCGGCCTGCGCGGCGCGCTCGCCGACAAGCGCGGCACCGTCTCCGGCCGCCGCGCGCTCGCCCTGGTCGCCGACCGGACGGGTGACGTGCCGGGCCTCGCGGCCGCGATGGCGGGGGAGGAGGTGCCCGACGCGCGCTCCGAGGAGTCGGCGTCGCCCGCGGGCGGTGTCCCCGCGGCGCTGTCGGCCTTCCCCCAGCTGCAGCCTCCCGTCAGCGAGACCCTCGTCACCCACCAGGCGTCCGCCCCGTCCGGCCAGCCCGCGCGTCACGGCCGGGGCGGCCTCACGGGACTGGTCCGGCGCAACCTCGTGGCGGTCGGCGCGGGCACACTGCTCGCGGCGGTCCTCGGCACGGTGGTGACGCTCGGCGCCACCTCCGACAACGACGGCAAGCCCCCGTCCGACAGGGTCGGCGTCAACCCGTCCGCCAGTCAGGGCCTGGAGGACGGCAGCCTGGGCGCGGACGTGCCCAAGCAGGACGACGGCAACGGCGACACCGGCAAGGCGACCAGCCGGCCGACGGATCCCGGCCCCGACGGCACCTTCGGCACGACGGACGACCCGACACCGACGCGGATCGACGAGCCGTCGGACACGCCGAGCGGCACGCGGGGGACGGACGAGACGTCGCCTTCGCCGTCCCGGACGTCCCCGAAGCCGACGTCCCCGAAGCCGCCGTCGTCGCCGACGAGCCCTACGGCACCGTCGAGCCCCACGGACACGTCCCCCGATCCGACGACCGATCCCGGGACGCCTCCGCCGTCGACGACCCCGACGGAGCCCGCCCCGTCCACCAACGACACGGCCAGCGGCCCCGCCGACTCCAGCACCCCGACGAACACGACGGCCAGCGCGTCGGAGAGCGGCCCTGCGCAAACGCCGAGCGCCTCCGACCAGATCATCTGACCGTGTCCTCCGCGCGCCCCCCTTTCCGCCGCGAAAGGGGGGGCGGCGAGAATCAGGGCGCTGGCCTGTCCGCCGGAAGCGAGAGCCTCAGAACAGCCGGAGTTTGTCGTCCTCGATGCCGCGCAGGGCGTCGTAGTCGAGGACGTGGCAGCCGATGCCGCGGTCGGTGGCGAGGACTCGGGCCTGGGGCTTGATCTCCTGGGCGGCGAAGACGCCGCGGACCGGGGCGAGATGGGGATCGCGGTTCAACAGCTCCAGGTAACGCGTGAGTTGCTCGACCCCGTCGATCTCACCGCGCCGCTTGATCTCGATCGCGACGGTCTGGCCGTCGGCGTCCCGGCAGAGGATGTCGACGGGCCCGATGGCCGTCATGTACTCGCGCCGGATCAACGAGTAGCCGTCGCCGAGGGTCTCGATGCGGTCGGCGAGGAGTTCCTGGAGGTGCGCTTCCACGCCGTCCTTGATCAGGCCGGGATCGACGCCGAGTTCGTGCGTGGAGTCGTGGAGGACTTCCTCCATCGTGATGATGAGCTTCTCGCCCGCCTTGTTGATGACGGTCCAGACGCCGTCCTCCTCGCCCGTGCCCTCCTTCAGCGTGCAGGGCGGCGACATCCAGTTCAGGGGCTTGTAGGCCCGGTCGTCCGCGTGGATGGAGACGCTGCCGTCCGCCTTCACCAGGATCAGACGGGGGGCGGAGGGAAGGTGGGCGGTGAGCCGGCCCGCGTAGTCGACGGAGCATCGGGCGATGACGAGACGCATGGTCGGCAACGCTACTCGACGGGCGTGGGTGCACGCGATTCGCCCTGGATGACCCCTGTTACGTCGTGGCCGATTGTGTGCCAGACGGGAGTTGCCCATGTTCGCATTCTCCTGGTGCCGTCACCGTCTGTTGCCTACCGTAGTGAACGGGAGGTCGCGATGCGTGTACTCAGCGTGCTCGACGTTTTTGCGTGCGGTCCCCCATTCCGTGTCCGGCAACCCCTGCTGTGCGGGGGTGCGAGAGGAGTACCCATGTCGCTCGACGTCTCACCGGCCCTACTCGAACAGGCCGAGCGAGGCGAGGTGGACGAAGCAGAATTCGTCGACTGCGTCCGGACCTCCCTGCCCTACGCATGGGAGATGATCAGCTCCCTGGTGGCCCAGCTGAAGGTCGACGGCGGAGCGTTCGCCGACAACCAGACGCCTCCGCCGGACGAGCAGGCGCGCGGCCAGCTGTTGCGCGCGCTCGCGAGTGACGCCATACGCGGCGCCCTGCAGCGGCACTTCGGTGTGCGGCTGGCCTTCCAGAACTGCCACCGGGTGGCCGTGTTCCCGCTGGACCCCTCGGTCGACGAGAAGCTGGCCCGCTTCACCTCGGTGCGCAGCCAACTGCTGAACCAGTCACCCGAGTTCCGGGACTGCTGACGCGGTGGACCGCTTGCTTGCCGCTCCGCACGCGGGAGGTGCTCCAGCCGGAGCGGCAGGCACGGTTCCTCAGCCGAGGTGGGGGAGCACCTCGGCGCCTAGCCGTTGAAGGTTCTCCTCCGTCGCCGCCAGATCCCCGGAGCCCTCGACGAGCAGGGCGAAGCGGGAGATGCCGGTGCGCTCGCTGGTCGCGGCGAGACGGTCGACGCACAGCCGCGGGGTGCCCACCGGGTGCAGCCCGCAGAGCAGCTCGGTGTACGCCACCGGATCGCGCATCTGGCGCGGTCGGCCGTCCACTGTCATATGCGCGTCGAGCCCCTGTTTCAGCCAACCCGGCATGGCCTTCACGAGTGCCTCCACCGCGTCCGTGCGCCGGTCCGCGATCTGGCAGACGCCGGCCGAGACATGGCCCGCGCCGAGGACCTCTTCCGGGGGCCGCCCGACCGCGCGTGCGCACTGCCGCCACAGGGCGACCATCTCCGCCTTCTCCTCGTCCCCCACGTGCATGCCGAGCAGCATCGGCAGCCCGCGTTCGGCGGCGAGGCGCACGCTCGCCGGGGAGGTGCAGGCGACGATCACCTCCGGGCCCTCCTCTTCCGTCAGGGACTCCGAGGGCCTGGGGACGACGGGGACCTCGCGGAAGCGGAAGCGGTCGCCGAAGGCCCCGACGGAGGGTTCGCGCAGCCAGCGGACCAGCAGATCGAGTGATTCCGGGAACCCTTCCTCGTACGCCTCCAGGCCCGCGCCGAAGACCTCCAGGTCGACCCACGGGCCACCGCGTCCGACGCCCAGGGAGAAGCGCCCGCCGCTCGTCATGTGCAGCAGCGCGGCCTGCTCGCCGAGGGCGACGGGGTGCACGGTGGGCAGTACGCTGACGGCGGTGCCGACCCGGATGCGGCTGGTGCGGCCGAGCAGCAGGGCGGCGAGGGTGACCGCCGACGGGCAGGTCCCGTACGGAACGAAGTGGTGCTCGGCCAGCCAGACCGAGTCCAGCCCGGCCTCCTCGGCGACCTCGGCGGAGCGGACCGCCCGGTGCAGCGCCTCCCCCTGGCCCTGACCCGGGAACTGGGCCGCCAACACGAAACTTCCAACGCGCATGGCACTTCCTGCTTCCTTGGCTCCGACACGGAGCTCCCCCGCCGGGCATAACCGCCCGACACGTGCCGAGGACACGGCTTGGCGAGGAGATTTGCCGATTGTCTGGAGAATGGGCCGCCGGGGAGGGGTACTTGTGGGGGTTGGTGCCCTACGCGTACCCCGCTTCGGGCCGCGTAGGCTGGACACGGCCCGTGCTTCCTGTAGAGCCCCGTGAGGTGTCCCGTGTCCCCGCGTCGCAACCGGCCCAAGGGTGCCGACTCGTCCCGGAGCGCCGAAGAAGACCGCACGGGTCGCTACGGCGGCTGGCAGTCCTCGGTGAGCTGGGACGGCGAGGAGTGGAACGTGCGGCACGTGGCCGGGGCGAGCGCCCAGGGCAAGACGTACCGCTGCCCCGGCTGCGACCAGATGATCCCCGACGGGGTGCCGCACGTCGTGACCTGGCCCGAGCACGCGGGCGTCGACGACCGCCGGCACTGGCACAAGGCGTGCTGGAACGCACGGGACCGCCGCACCCCGGGGGTGCGGCGGTCCCGTAACGCGCCGAGATTCTGAAGGCCCGGCCTACACGTCCCGCTTCTCCAGCAGCGCGACGGCGCCGGCGAACGCGGCGGCCGTGACGCCCAGGATGATCCACAGCGGGTCCCAGCCGGACGGGCCGGTATCGGTGAGCGAGGTGGAGTAGAACACGCTGAGCTGGTTCGGGATCGAGTACTCGAACAGGGCCTGGCGCAGGTCCGCCAGCGACTCCGAGAACATGAACAGCGCGATGACCAGCGGGGCGAGGACGAGGCCGATCATGATGGTGATGGCGCCGGCGGAGTGCCGGATGATCGAACCGACGAGGAGCGAGACCAGCCCGAGCAGCGCGATGTAGAACGAGACACCGACCGTGCCCTTCAGCCACTCGCCGCCCGAGGGTTCCCTGGCGCCGGTCAGCATGGCCACGTCGGCGAACGCGATGAGCAGGGCCGAGACCAGCGTGACGACGAACGCCACCGTGAAGAAGACGATCGCCTTCGCCGCCAGCACCCGCCCGCGGGACGGGCACGCGGTCATCGTGGTCCGGATCATGCCGGTGCCGTACTCCGAGGCCGTGGTCAACACGCCGAGCGTGATGATGCACATGCTGCCCAGGAGCAGCCCGAAGAAGCCGAACGACAGCGGGTTCTCGCCGGCCAGGTCGCTCTCCGCGGCGTTGGCGGCCACCAGCCCGCCCGCCAGCAGCCCGATGCCGACGACGAGCAGGACGAACACGCCCAGCGTCCACATCGTGGAGCGCACCGACTTGATCTTCGTCCACTCCGAGGTGAGGGCGTGTCCGAAGTGCGTGCGTACGACGGGGATCGGCGAGGTGTAACCGGGGTACGAAGGGCCGGGCGCCGCCTGCCAGTTGGGCGCGGCCTGCGGCATCTGCGGCTGGGGGGTGCTCATCGGGCGTCCTCGGACTTGGTCGTGTCGACGGCGGGCTGAGGGGCGGAGGCGGGCTGCGCGGGAGCCGGCGCCGGTGCGGCCGCCGGGGCCTGGCCCTGCGGCGCGGGCTGGGCCTGCTGCGCGTACGGGTTGGGCTGTCCCGGGCCCGGAGCCGCCACGGGCGCGCCGGGAGCCGCGGGAGCACCCGGGGCGCCGTACGGCCCGGCGGGCGGCTGCGCGGCGCCGTACGGGCCCGTGGGGGCCTGCCCAGGCTGACCCTGCGGCGGCGCGAAGGGCTGCCCGCCCTGCTGGGGCGGCGGAGGCGCGTACCAGCCCGGCTGGCCCTGCCCCGGCACCGGCATCGGCGGCTGCGCGCCGGGCGGCAGCTGCTGCTGGAGGCCGGCCCTCTGGTCGATGGTCGAGCGGTAGTCGACGACGCCCTGCGTCATCCGCATGTACGCCTCCTCCAGCGAGGCCTGATGCGGCGACAGTTCCCACAGGCGTACGTCGGTGTCGTGGGCGATGTCGCTGATGCGGGGCAGCGGCAGTCCCGTCACCCGCAGCGCGCCGTCCTGCTCCGGCATCACCTGTCCGCCGGCCTCGGTCAGCGCCGACGTCAGCTTCTCGCGCAGCTGCGGCTCGGTTTCCGGGGTGCGCACACGGGCGAAGTCGGCCGAGTTCGCCGAGATGAAGTCCTTCACGCTCATGTCGGAGAGCAGCTGACCGCGTCCGATGACGATGAGGTGGTCGGCGGTCAGCGCCATCTCGCTCATCAGGTGGGAGGAGACGAAGACCGTGCGGCCCTCCGCGGCGAGCGCCTTCATCAGGTTGCGCACCCACAGGATGCCCTCGGGGTCGAGGCCGTTGACCGGCTCGTCGAAGAGCAGCACCTGGGGGTCGCCGAGGAGCGCGGCGGCGATGCCGAGCCGCTGGCCCATACCGAGCGAGAACCCCTTGGACCGCTTGCGGGCCACGTCCTGAAGCCCGACCACGCCCAGCACCTCGTCCACCCGCCGGGCCGGGATGCCCGACAGCTGGGCCAGGCTCAGCAGGTGGTTGCGGGCGGCACGGCCGCCGTGCACAGCCTTGGCGTCCAGCAGGGCGCCGACCTGGCGGGGCGCGTTCGGCAGCTTGCGGTACGGATAGCCGCCGATCGTCACCGAGCCCGCGGTGGGGTTGTCCAGGCCGAGGATCATCCTCATGGTCGTCGACTTGCCCGAGCCGTTGGGTCCGAGGAAGCCGGTGACGGCGCCCGGCCGCACCTGGAAGGAAAGGTTGTACACAGCGGTCTTGTCGCCGTAGCGCTTGGTCAGGCCGACTGCCTCGATCATGCTCCGCACCCATCGAAAGGTTCAGGACAGCGGGGCATACGCCCCCCGTAAGGGTTAGGAGCTTATCGGGGCGCTGACGGTTCCGCCCAAGAGGAAGTAAAAGGTCACGCCATGATCCGCCGGGTAGGCCCTTAGGGGTCCTTGCACTATGAACGCGCGACCCGGGCGGGCATGGTGCAAGGACCCCTTAGGCGTCCCTCCTCTTCAGCAGGACGTAGCCGCCCGCGAGCGCCGCCACCGCCCACACCGCCATGATTGCGAGTCCGCCCCACGGGCCGTACGGGGTGTCGTCGTCGATCGGGGTGACCACCTGCATGATCCGCCTGCCGGCTTGGTCGGGCAGGAACCGGCCGATCTTCTTCGTCGCGTCGACGTTGGCCAGGATTTGGGAGATGAGGAAGAAGAACGGCATCAGGATGCCCAGCGACAGCATCGGCGAGCGCAGCATCGCGGCCACGCCCATCGAGAACACCGCGATGAGGGTCATGTAGAGGCCGCCGCCGACGACCGCGCGCAGCACACCGGGGTCGCCGAGCTGCGCGCGATGCGAGCCGAGCATCGCCTGCCCCAGGAAGAACGTGGCGAAGCTGGTGGCCATGGCGACGACCAGGGCGAGCCCGGCGGCCACCGCGATCTTGCAGAACAGGAAGGTGCCCCGCCGCGGCACCGCGGCCAGGGACGTGCGGATCATGCCGGTGCTGTACTCGTTGGAGACCACCAGCACCCCGAACACGATCATCGCGAGCTGGCCGAGGGTCATCCCGGCGAAGCTGATGAACGTCGGGTCGAAGGAGAGCCGGTCCCGGTCACTCATCGTGTCGAACTCGTTCTTCGACAGCGCGGAGATCAGCATGCCGAGGGCGATGGTGACGACCACGGCGAGGGAGAGCGTCCACACGGTGGACGCGACGGAGCGGATCTTCGTCCACTCGGAGCGGATGACCTGGGTCGCCGCCATGCTCAGCCCCTCCTCCAGTCGTCGCCCCACTGCTGGGACACAGGCGCGTCGGTGTGCGCGTGGTACTCGACCGACTCCGCGGTCAGCTGCATGAACGCCTCCTCCAGCGAGGCCTGCTGGGGGCTCAGCTCGTGCAGCACAAGCTGGTGCTGCGCCGCCAGCTCCCCGATGAGCTCCGATTTACCGCCGTCCACCTCGAGCGTGCCGTTGCCGGTCTCCACGACGGTGATCCCGGCCCCGTGCAGCACGTCGAGCAGTCGCTCGCGCTGGGGGGAGCGGATCCGGACGTAGCTGCGCGAGTTGCGCTCGATGAAGTCGGCCATGGAGGTGTCGGCGAGCAGCCGCCCCTGCCCGATGACGACGAGGTGGTCGGCGGTCAGCGCCATCTCGCTCATCAGGTGACTCGACACGAACACGGTCCGCCCCTGGGCCGCCAGCGACTTCATCAGGTTGCGGATCCAGTGGATGCCCTCGGGGTCGAGGCCGTTCACCGGCTCGTCGAACATCAGGATCCGAGGGTCACCGAGGAGCGCGCCCGCGATGCCGAGCCGCTGGCCCATGCCCAGCGAGAACCCCTTGGCCTTCTTGCGGGCGACCGCGGTGAGCCCGACCGTGTCGAGGACCTCGTGCACGCGGCTCTTCGGGATGCCGTTGCTCTGCGCGAGGCACAGCAGATGGTTGAAGGCGCTGCGCCCGCCGTGCACGCCCTTCGCCTCCAGCAGGGCGCCGATGTACGTCAGCGGGTCCTTCAACTGCTCGTAGCGCCTGCCGTCGATACGGACGTGCCCGGCGGTGGGCCGGTCGAGCCCGAGCATCATGCGCATCGTCGTCGACTTCCCGGCACCGTTGGGCCCGAGGAACCCGGTCACGATGCCCGGTCTGACGGCGAACGTGAGGTTGTTGACCGCCACCTTCTCGCCGTACCGCTTCGTCAGCCCCTCGAGCTCGATCATGCGGTTCACGCTAGAACGCGACGAAGCCCCCTGCCACCGGACTGGCAGAGGGCTTCGCAGTTGTTCACACTTCAGCCGCCGGAACGTTACCGGGACTGCTGGGCCGGGACCCCGCGGGAGATCGGCTCGTCGTCGCTCGGCGTGCCGGCGGCGGCCACCGCGGCGCCCGTGAGCGTGGCGAGCATCTCGCGCACATTCGTGAGCTGGGCGTTGATGGAGTCGCGGCGGTTGGTGAGGGCGGCCAGCTCGCGCTCGGATTCCGAGCGGATGCGGTCGGCCTTGGCGTTCGCGTCCGCGACGATGTCCTCGGCCTGGCGCTGGGCGGTCTCCACCGTCTGGCGGGCGCGGCGCTCGGCGTCGGTGCGCAGCTTCTCCGCCTCCAGGCGCAGCTGCTCGGCGCGGTGCTCGATCTCCGCCAGGCGCTTCTCGGCCTTCTGCTGACGCGACGCCAGGTCGCGCTCGGACTGCTCGCGGCGCTTGGCGAGGTTGGTCTCGAAGTCGGCGGCGGCCTGGGCGGCCTTGGCGCGGGTCTCCTCGAAGAGGGCGTCGGCCTCCTCACGCTTCGACTGCGCGTCCTTCTGCGCCTCGGAACGCAGCTGCGAGGCGTCACTCTTGGCCTTCTCGACGATCCGGACGCCCTCGTCCTCCGCCTTGGCCTTGCGCTCCGCAGCGAACGATTCTGCGTCGTTGCGGACCTGCTGCGCCGCGGACTCGGCGAGCTCGCGGTGCTGCTCGGCCGCGCGACGGGCCTCCTCGCGCAGGTCCTTGGCCTCTTCCTCGGCGAGGCGGAGGATCTTCTCGACACGCGCGCCGAGACCGGCGTACGACGGCTCGGCGTCGCTTACCTGGGCCTGGGCGTTCTGCGTCTCGAGGTGGAGCTCCTCGATGCGCTTCTCGAGGGCGGTGATACGGGCCAGAGCGCTGTCACGGTCGGAGACGAGCTTCGAGATGCGTTCGTCCACCTGAGCGCGGTCGTATCCACGCCGCACAAGCTCGAAGCCGTAGGGGGAAGTGTCGCTCATGGGGTTCCTGTCGAATGAGGACCGGTGAGGTGATAGGTGGAATCCTAGGGGCCGAAGCGGTGTGTCATCGAGCGGATACGTGTTTGATCTGGAGAATGACACCCCTTTTGAGTGGCTAACCCGTGGACGGCTTGCCAAAAACTTGGTCAAAGGCCCCAGACAACACCGGAATCCGACCGCTCCGCTAGCTCTCCGAGGGCTTGCCACCCGATCGAGGTGCGCCCACTGTGGCGCCGGCCTTGACCGCGCCGTCCTTGGCCCCTGACGGGGTCTCGAAGGATTCCAACGCCTCCAGGACGTCCTGGACACGGGAGATCTCGGCGTTGATGTCCTCGCGACGGCGCACCAGGATCTCCAGCTCGCGCTTGCCCTCCTCGACCGTGCGCCGGGCCTCGCGGATCGCCTCGGCCTTGAGCTCCTCGGCCTCCCTGACGAGCGCCGCCTTCTTCTGCTCGGCCTCCTTCAGCAGGCCCTCGGCCTTCTTCACCGCGGCGATACGGACCTTGCCCGCCTCGGAGTTGGCGTCCGAGACCAGCTCCTTCGCCTTGGCCTGCGCCTTGGCGAGCTGCTCCTCGGACGCCTTGATCAGCGCGTCGCAGCGGTCGCCCGTCGACTTCATCGTCTCGGCGGCCTCGCGGCGGGCCCGCTCGTGCAGCTCCTCGATCTCCGACGTGAGGCGCTCGCGCAGCTCCTCCGCGCGCTCCCTTATGGCCGTGGCGTCCCGACGCGCGCCGACGAGCAGCTCGTCCGCGTCCGTACGGGCCCTCTCCACGCGCGCGTTGCCCTCGCGGGTCGCCTCGGAGACGACGCGGTCGGCCTCCGTGCGGGCCGCGCCGACCATCGTGTCCGCCTGCGACTCGGCGTCCGCGGTGGCCTTCAGCGCCTGCTGCTGCGCCTCGGTGAGCAGCTTGTCCGCCTCGGCCGTGGTCTCCGTGATGAGCTTGTCGACCTGCTCGGCCGCCTCGGAGCGCCGCTTGTTGGCGTCCTTGCGGGCCTCGTCCAGCGTCGAGTCGGCCTCCTCGCGGGCCACGGACATCATGCGGTCGGCCTCCGCAGCCGCCTCCGCCTTGACGCGCGCCGCCTCGGCGCGGGTCCGCTCGGCGTGCTGCTGCGCGGACGCCACCGTGTCGGCGGCCTCGGCATGCAGCCGCTCCGCCTCGCCGCTCGCGTCACCGAGGAGCTGCTCGGCCTGGGCGACGGTCTCCGACCGCAGCCGCTCGGCCTCGTTGATCGCCTCGGTCCGTACCCGCTCCGCCTCGGTGGCCGTCTCCGACTGGAGCCGCTCGGCCTCCGCGATGGTCTCCGTCTGCAGCCGCTCCGCCTCGGAACGCGCCTCGGTGATGAGAGTGTCCGCCTGAGTCGCCGCGTCCGACCGGATCCGGTTGGCGTCCTCGCGGGCGTCCGCCCGGGTGCGCGACGCGTCCTGCTCGGCCTGCGCGATGGTGTCCGACGCCTCCGTACGGACCCGCTGGGCGTGCGCCGCCGCGTCCGAACGCAGCCGCTCCGACTCGTCGATCGCCTCCGCGACCGTACGCTCGGCCAGCGCCTTGGCGGCCTCCGCCTCCTCGTGCGTCTGGCGCCGCAGCCGGGACGCGTCCTCGCCGGCCCGCTCCCGCTCGGCGTAGGCGTCGGAGCGGACCCGGTCCGCCTCCTCCTCGGCCTCCCGGCGCGTACGGTCCGCCGCGTGCTCGGCGGCGCTGCGCAGCCCGGTGATCTCCTCCTGCGCCTGCTCGTGCAGCCCGACGACGGAGTCGCGCACCTGCTGGGCGTGCTGCTCGGCCGCCGACACCATCTCGGTGGCGCGCCGGTCGGCCTCCTCGACCAGGCGTACGGCCTCGGTCTGCGCGTCCTCCACGCGCTTGCGCGCCGACGCCAGCAGCTCCTCGCTCTGCTCGCGGGCCCGCTCACGCTCCTGGTCGGCCTCCTGGCGGGCGGCGCCGAGGAGTTCCTCGGCCTCGCGGCGGCGCCGGGCGGCCTCCTCCTGGGCGGCGGCCAGTGTCTCCGACGCCTCCGTGGCCAGCCGCTCGGCGGCGGCCTGCGCCTCCGCACGCACCCGGTCGGCGGTGTCCTGGGCCTCCGACTTCAGCCGCTCCGCCTCCGCCGCGGCCTCCGACCGCAGACGGACGGCGACGGCCTCGCCCTCGGCTCGGGACGCGGACGCGTCGGCGGCGGCCTCGTTGCGCAGCCGCTCGGCCTCCTCCTCGGCCTGCTGCTGGAACGTACGGATCCGCTCGGCGGCCTCACCGCGCAGCCGCTCGGCCTCGTCGGCGGCCTCGCGACGGATGCGCGCGGCCTCCTCCCGGGCCTCGGTCAGCGCCTGCTCGGCGGCGGCGAGCCGCTGCTCGGCCTCCGTGTGCAGCCGCGTCAGCTCCTCGGCGGCCTCCGCCTGGCGGGCCGCGACCGCGCGCTCGGCCTCCTCGCGCAGTTCGAGCGCGTCCCGCTCGGCGTCCGTGCGGACCGCTTCGGCCTGCTCGACGACCTCGGCGCGGTGCCGTTCGGCCTCCTGGCGGGTGCGCTCCAGGGTCTCCTCGGCCTGCCGGCGCAGCGTCGTAGCCCGCTCGATCGCCTCCGTGCGGACCTTCTCGCTGTCCGTGGTGGCCTTCTGGCGCAGCTCGTCCGCGTCGGCCCTCGCCTTGGACAGCAGCTCCTCGGCGGTCTTCGCCGCCTCCTCGATCTGCTGGACGGCCTCCCTGCGGGCCTCCGCGCGGATCTTCTCGCCCTCGGCGACCGCGTCGGAGCGCAGCTGCTCGGCCTCGCCGCGCAGCCGGCGGGCCTCCTCCTGCAGCTCGACCGTCTTGCCGCGGTACTCCTTGGTGTCGTCCTTCGCGGCGCCCTTGAGCTGCTCGGCGATGTCGTGCGCCTCGGCGCGCAGCCGGTCCGCCTCGGCCTCGGCCTCGCGGCGGATCCGCTCCGCCTCCTCGGCCGCCGCCTTCGTGGTGCCGCGGGCGTCCTCCTGTGCCTTGTTGAGGACGTCCTCGGCGGTCTTGGCCGCCTTCGACAGCTGGGTCGCGCTCTCCTCGGCGGTGAGCGTACGGGCCTTCTCGGCGGCCTCGGTGAGGACCTTCTCCGCCTCGGCGCGGGCGTCCGCGACGATCTGCTCGGCGTCCGCCTTGGTGGTCTCGGCCTCCTTGGTGGCCTCGCTGACCAGGCGGGCGACCTGCTCCTTCGCCGTACGGGTGCGCTGCTCGTTGGTCGACTCGGCGCTCGAGATCGCCTTCTCGGAGGCCGTCTTGGCCTCGGTGACCAGCTTCTCCGCCTCGGCGCGCGCCTCGCGCAGCGCGGTCTCCGCCTCGGCCATGCGCTGCTCGGCGGCACGGCTGAGCTCGCCCGCCTGGCGGCGGGCGGTGTCCGACTCGGTCGCGGTGGAGGTGCGCAGCTGCTCGGCGTGGTCGGTGGCCTCCTGGGCCTGCGTGGAGGCGGCGTTCAGCAGCCGCTCGGCGTCCGTACGGGCGCGGCGCAGGAGCTGCTCGGCCTCGGCGCGTGCCGTCTCGGCGTCGCTCTGCAGCCGCTGCCGGGCCTCGGAAGCGACCCGTTCGGCCTCCGCGCGGGCCGCGGCCAGCGCCTGCTCGGCCTCGGCACGGGACTCGTCGAGGAGACGGCGGGCCTGCTGCTCCGTACGGGCGCGCAGCTGTTCCGCCCACGCCACGTTCTCGTTGACGTGCGACTCGACGGTCTGCCGGCGCTCCGACAGTTCCTGGTCGAGCTGCTGGCGCCGGGAGACGGCCTCCTGGTGCAGCTCCGCCTGGAGGCGCGCGGCCTGCTCGGCGTGCTCCTGCAGGATCCGCTGGGTCTGCGCCCGTGCCTGGCTCAGCTCGCGCTCGGCGTCCTGGCGCAGCTGGTCCGCCTGCATCTGGGCGTTGCGCAACAACTGTTCGGCCTGATAGCCGATGTCCCCGCCGTCGAAGGCGGGCCGGGACATGAGTGTGCGCCGCGCCTCGTGCAACTTGGCGCGCAGCACCTCGACCTGGTAGCCGAGGTCCTCGGCATGCTGGATCGCCTTTTCCCGCTCGGTCTTCAGCCGTTTCATCTCGGCTTCGAACCGAGTGAGGTGGTCGACGTCAGCCGCCGGCTCCCGCTCCTGGCTCTCGTAGCCCCGCACTGCGCGGTCCCATCCGTCCCCTGGTCGCAACCTTCTCCGTACGAGCCCCGTCCATCCGCCGAACGGGGCCCCCGGGGAATGGTGTCAGATCAACGGCGGAGCATGAGCTGCTGCCCCGTCGCTCGTCCCCCGAAACACAGGACCCCGGACTGCGGTCACCCTGGTGGAGCGGCGACCGCACCCAACCCTACCGGCCCATATGTACGGGGGTCAGTGCTCAGGTGACTCAACAGGCGCAGAAGTGACCAGTTCTGTCAGAACGCCATGGCAATCCTTCGGGTGCAGGAACGTGATCCGCGACCCCATGGAGCCGCGCCGTGGCTCTTCGTACAGAACGCGTACGCCCTTCTCCTTGATGTCGGCCGCCTCGGTGTCGACATCCGCCGTACCGAAAGCGATGTGGTGAACACCCTCGCCGTTCTTCGCGAGCCACTTGGCGACGGTGGAGTCCTCCCTGGTCGGCTCCAGGAGCTGGAGGTACGAGGCTCCGCCGTCCGACGTATCGTTGATCTTGAGCATGGCCTCGCGGACTCCCTGCTCCTCGTTGACCTCGGAGTGGAAGACCTCGAAGCCGTACGTCGCGCGGTAGAACTCGACGGTCTTGTCGAGGTCGAAACAGGCGATCCCGATGTGGTCGATTCGCGTCAGCATGTTGTCAGTGCAGCGCTCCGGAGGTGGTTACGCAACGTGCGCGCGATCACACCGACGGCCCGATGACGGCACGGAGTGCCACTCAGTACATTCGAAGTAAACCCTCGTTCACTCCTCGGCTGTGCAAGCTGGAAGGGGATCGCACCTCATGTCTGGAACGAACAGCAGTACCTCGGTGATCGTCGCGGGCGCCCGGACGCCCATGGGACGGTTGCTGGGCTCGCTGAAGTCCTTCTCCGGAGCCGACCTCGGCGGCTTCGCGATCAAGGCCGCCCTCGACCGTGCGGGGATCGGTGGCGACCAGGTGCAGTACGTGATCATGGGCCAGGTGCTCCAGGCCGGCGCGGGCCAGATCCCGGCCCGCCAGGCCGCGGTCAAGGCCGGCATCCCGATGAACGTCCCGGCCCTCACCATCAACAAGGTGTGTCTGTCGGGCCTTGACGCCATCGCGCTCGCCGACCAGCTGATCCGCGCGGGTGAGTTCGACGTGATCGTCGCCGGCGGCCAGGAGTCCATGACCAACGCCCCCCACCTGCTGCCGAAGTCCCGTGAGGGCTTCAAGTACGGCGCGATCGAGATGCTCGACGCGATGGCCCACGACGGCCTGACCGACGCCTTCGAGAACATCGCCATGGGCGAGTCGACGGAGAAGCACAACACCCGCCTCGGCATCGGCCGCCCGGAGCAGGACGAGATCGCCGCCCTGTCCCACCAGCGCGCCGCCGCCGCCCAGAAGAACGGCGTCTTCGAGGCCGAGATCACCCCGGTCGAGATCCCGCAGCGCAAGGGCGACGCGGTCGTCTTCAGCAAGGACGAGGGCATCCGCGGCGACACCACCGCGGAGTCCCTCGGCAAGCTGCGCCCCGCCTTCACCCGGGAGGGCACGATCACCGCCGGCTCCGCCTCGCAGATCTCGGACGGTGCGGCCGCCGTGGTCGTGATGAGCAAGGCCAAGGCGCAGGAGCTCGGCCTGGACTGGATCGCCGAGATCGGTGCCCACGGCAACGTGGCCGGACCGGACAACTCCCTGCAGTCCCAGCCGTCGAACGCGATCCTGCACGCCCTCAAGAAGGACGGCCTGGAGGTCTCCGACCTCGACCTCATCGAGATCAACGAGGCATTCGCCGCCGTGGCGGTCCAGTCAATGAAGGACCTCGGAGTGTCCACGGAAAAGGTGAACGTCAACGGTGGCGCCATCGCCCTGGGCCACCCCATCGGCATGTCGGGCGCCCGGCTCGTCCTGCACCTCGCCCTCGAGCTCAAGCGGCGCGGTGGCGGTGTCGGCGCGGCCGCGCTGTGCGGTGGCGGCGGTCAGGGTGACGCGCTGGTCGTGCGGGTACCCAAGGCCTGAGTCCCGCTTTCCGGACGCCTCTCTTTCGTGTCTTTCGTGAACGGAGCTGTGATGCAGGACGTCTCCACACTGGTGGCCCAGGCCAGGGAGGGCCGGCCGCGGGCCGTGGCCCGGCTGATCTCCCTGGTGGAGGGGGCGTCCCCGCAGCTCAGGGAGGTCATGGCGGCCCTGGCCCCGCTGACCGGCAACGCGTACGTCGTGGGCCTCACCGGCTCCCCGGGCGTCGGCAAGTCCACGTCGACCTCGGCGCTGGTGACCGCCTACCGCAAGCAGGGCAAGCGGGTCGGCGTCCTGGCCGTCGACCCGTCCTCCCCGTTCTCCGGCGGCGCCCTCCTCGGGGACCGCGTCCGCATGTCGGAGCACGCCTCCGACCCGGGCGTCTACATCCGCTCGATGGCCACCCGCGGCCATCTGGGCGGCCTCGCCTGGGCCGCCCCGCAGGCCATCCGCGTGCTGGACGCGGCCGGCTGCGACGTGATCCTCGTGGAGACGGTCGGCGTCGGCCAGTCGGAGGTGGAGATCGCCTCCCAGGCCGACACCTCCGTCGTCCTGCTGGCCCCGGGCATGGGCGACGGCATCCAGGCCGCCAAGGCCGGAATCCTGGAGATCGGCGACGTCTACGTCGTCAACAAGGCCGACCGGGACGGCGCCGACGCCACCGCCCGCGAGCTGAACCACATGCTGGGCCTCGGCGAGTCCCGCGGCCCCGGCGACTGGCGCCCGCCCATCGTCAAGACGGTCGCGGCACGCGCCGAGGGCATCGACGAGGTCGTCCAGGCGCTGGAGAAGCACCGTGCCTGGATGGAGGAGCACGGCGTCCTCGCCGAGCGCCGCGGCTCCCGCGCCGCCCGCGAGGTCGAGACGATCGCCGTCACGGCCCTGCGCGAACGCATCGGCGACCTCCACGGCGACCGCCGCCTCAGCGCCCTCGCCGAGCGGATCATCTCCGGCGAACTGGACCCGTACCGCGCGGCCGACGAACTCGTGGCGGGCCTGACCGAGTCCTGAGGGGTCGTCTGCTTCGGGTCGACGCTGCTAGGTTGACCCGCATGTTCCTCCTTTTGGCGTAGAGCACACCGAGCCGTGCACGCAGGCCGAGCGATCGGCCGTGTCCGTCGTGCACTCAGGTGTCCCCTCTCTCCGCCTCACGTCGAGGAACTCACGCATGTCCGCACCCCTTTCGCGGCCGTCGTACGCCGCCGTCCTGCGCGTCCCCCGAGCCCGCTCCACCTTCGCCGCCGCCCTCGTCGGACGCCTGGCGTACGGAGTGGTCTCCCTCTCCCTGCTGCTCGCCACGGTCCGGGCGACCGGTTCGTACGCCGTGGCCGGCACGGTCATGGCCCTGTTCGGGGCGTCCACGGTCCTCCTGCTGCCGTTACGGGCCTCCCTGGTCGACCGGTACGGCCCCCGTCGCGCCCTGGCCCCCATGGCCGTCCTCTACGCAGCCCTGCTGTCCGTGCTCGCGGCGGTCACCTGGCGCCCCGGCACACCGGCGGTGGTGCTCGGCGCGGTCACCGCGCTCACTGGCGCGTGCGCGCCCCCGCTGGGCCCCACCATGCGCATGGTGTGGGGCGAACTCGTCCACGACCGGCGACTGCTGCAACGGGCGTACAGCCTGGACGGGGTCGCCGAGGAACTGCTGTACGTGTCGGGCCCCGTCTTTGTCGGCGTGCTGATCCGCTTTGCTTCGCCGTCCGCCGGGCTGCTGCTGAGCGCGGCACTGATCGCGGCGGGGACGTGCGCGTTCGTGGCCTCACCGGTGGTGGGCGGGCTACGGGGCTCCTCGGGACGGCGACAGCAGGGGAAGAGCCCCGCACGTCAACGAGGGCTGCTCCAGCCGGTCCTCGTGGCGGCCGGGGCGGGCCTCACGCTCAGCGCCGTCGACCTGCTGGTGACGGCCTTCGCCGAACGGCACGGGTACGGCGGCGACACGGTCGCCTGGATGCTGGCCGCGCTGTCGGCGGGCAGCGCGGTGGGCGGCCTCCTGAACGGTGCGATCGACTGGCGCACGCCCGCGCGCGTACGGCTGCCGTGGCAGGCTGCGGGCCTGGGCCTGACGGTGTGCGCGGCCGGACTCGCCCCCGGGCCGTGGACCCTGACGGCGGCCCTGGCCTGCGCCGGCGCCTTCGTCGCCCCGGCTCTGACGACGGCGTACCTCATCGCGGACGAGACGGCGGCGCCGGGCGCGCGGACGCGAGCGGGCGCGTGGATCAACACCGCCGTGAACGCGGGCAGTTCCTGCGGCGCGGTCACGGCGGGGCTGCTGCTGAGCCACGCGTCGCTGGGGGTGTGCTTCGCGGCGGCGGGGGGTGCGGCGCTGGTTTCGGCGGCGGGTGCGGTGGTGGGGGCGCGCGGGACCGCGGTCGCTGCGGTGGAGGCGGAGCCAGTGCCGGAGGCGGCGTTGGAGGCGGAGTCGGGGCGTTCCGGAGCCTGACGGCCGGGCGGGGCCGCGCGTCGGTTGCGCGGCCCCGCCCTTTCGGCCCGGTGTCGACCGGGGTGCCGTATCGCTCAGTCGTCGTCCCGGTCCGCCGTGACCTTCTGCGTCTTGAGGCCGACGTTCCAGTCGTGGTCCTTGCCGTGGGTGTCCGTGGTCTCCACGTCCCAGCGGGCGGCGCGGTCGTCGTCGAGGTCGACGGAGGTGACGGTGCCCTTCGCGGTGGCCGCCTCGGCGGCCTCCCTGGCGTCGACGGTGGCGACCTTCAGGGCACGGCGGGCGTCGGCCACGTCGTCGTCCTGCTCGGTCTCGGTCGCCAGGATCCTGCCCGTCTCCTGGTCCACGTGGACGGTGTACGAGGTGGAACCCGAGCCGAGGATGTCGACCTCCCAGCCGCGGACGTCGTCCTCGTCCCCGGCGTCGAGGTCGGCGGAGACGGCCGTGCCCGGCTTCGCCTTCAGGGCCGCGTCGATCGCCTGAGCGGCGGTCAGCTTGCTGCCACGCGCCTCGGCGGCGTCGCCGTCGCGGTCGTCGCGGTCGTCCTGAGCGTCGTCACGGGCGTCGCCTCGCCCGTCGGTGTCCCTGTCGTCCGCCGCCACCGCGGCCGACGACGTGGCCGGCGCGTCGTCCTCGCCGCTCCCAGCGAAGGCGAGCGTGGCCCCACCGCCGACCAGGGCGGCCGCGGTGACGGTGGCGACGACGATGTTGCGCTTCATGGATGTCCTCCCGAGGTGGGTTCGCTGCGTTCGCTTCGACGAGAACCAACCTGCCGAACCGGAGCTGAAGCCAGGCTGAAGCCACCTGAAGATCGCTTCAGGTTTCCTTTGGGACCCTGTGACGCATGCGTCTGTTGATCGTCGAGGACGAGAAGCGCCTCGCCCTGTCCCTGGCCAAGGGCCTGACCGCGGAGGGCTATGCCGTGGACGTCGTCCACGACGGGCTGGAGGGCCTGCACCGGGCGAGTGAGTCGCCGTACGACCTGCTCGTGCTCGACATCATGCTGCCCGGCATGAACGGCTACCGCGTCTGCTCCACCCTGCGCGCCGCCGGCAACGACGTGCCGATCCTGATGCTCACCGCGAAGGACGGCGAGTACGACGAGGCCGAGGGCCTGGACACGGGCGCGGACGACTATCTGACGAAGCCGTTCTCGTACGTCGTCCTGGTCGCCCGGATCAAGGCGCTGCTGCGGCGACGGGGCCAGGGGGCCGGGGCGTCGCCCGTGCACGTCCTCGGTGAGCTTCGGGTGGACACCGCGGCCCGCCGTGTCTTCCTGCGCGACGACGAGGTGGCGCTCACCGCGAAGGAGTTCGCCGTCCTGGAGCAGTTCGTGCTGCGGGCGGGCGAGGTGGTGTCGAAGGGCGAGATCCTCGACCACGTCTGGGACTTCGCCTACGAGGGCGACCCCAACATCGTCGAGGTGTACGTCAGCGCCCTGCGCCGCAAGCTGGGCGCGGCGCTCATCCGGACCGTGCGCGGCGCCGGTTACCGGTTGGAGGCGGCTCGGTGAGACGTCTGTTCGGTTCCGTCCGGGCCCGGGCCACGCTCGGCGCCACCCTCGTCGTCGCCGTCGCCCTGGTCGCCGCCGGCGCGGCGGTCCTGCTGTCCCTGCGGTCCAACCTGAGCGACCAGGCCGGCACCCAGGCCGAGCGCACCGCACGGGAGGTCGCCGCGGAGATCGCCGCCGGGAAGACCTACGGGCAGCTGTCCCTGGACGGGGACGACCGGCCGGTCCAGGTCGTCACGGAGGACGGGACGCTGGTCGCGGCCGGCGAGGACCTGGAGTGGATCAGCGGGACGGGCAACGATGCCGTACGCCCGCGAGCAGCCGGCGGTGGCGCTGGGCAGACCCCGCCGGAGGACGCCGACGACGACGCGGACGACAAGGCGGAGGACACGGCGGGCGAGGACGCGCTCGACGCCGGTGAGATCGACGAGGAGACCGACTTCCGCGACGGTTCCGCGACGATCGACGGGGACACCGAGGACTACCGCTTCGCCGTCGTCCGGGTGGAGACCGGGGACCGGGGCACTCTCACCGTGTACGCGGGTGCCCCGCTGTCCGCCGAGCACAGCGCCGTGAGCACCGCGCTGACCAGCATGCTGATCGGGTTCCCGCTGCTGCTGGGCGTCGTCGCGGGCGTGACCTGGCTGGTCACCCGGCGCGCCCTGCACCCGGTGGAGGGCATACGGCGTGAGATGGCCGCGATCACCGCCTCCGAGGACCTGGCGCGGCGCGTCCCGGAGCCGGAGACGCACGACGAGGTCGCCCGGCTCGCCCGCACCACCAACGAGACGCTGGCCGCCCTGGAGACCTCCGTGGAGCGCCAGCGCCGGTTCGTCGCCGACGCCTCCCACGAACTGCGCAGCCCGATCGCCAGTCTGCGCACCCAGCTGGAGGTGGGCGCCGCCCATCCCGAGCTGCTGGATGTCACGGGCGCGGTCGAGGACACCGTACGACTGCAGCACCTGGCCGCCGACCTGCTGTTGCTCGCGCGGCTGGACGCGGGGGAGCGGCGGGGCGACACGCGGGTGGATCTGGGCGCGCTGGCGCGGGAGGAGGCCGCCGGGCGGGCCGGGGTGACGGTCGAGGCGGATCGGGCCGTGGAAGTGGCCGGATCGCGGGGGCAGCTGGAGCGGGTGCTGGCCAATCTGCTGGACAACGCGCGGCGGCACGCGCGCGACGGGGTCTCGGTCACCGTTCGGCGGGAGGGAGACCGGGCGGTGCTGGAGGTCGCCGACGACGGCGACGGAGTGCCCGAGGGCGAGCGGGAGCGCGTCTTCGAGCGGTTCGTACGACTCGACGCCGCCCGCAGCCGTGACGACGGCGGAGCGGGACTGGGCCTCGCCATCGCCCGTGACGTGGCCGTGCGGCACGGCGGCACGCTCACGGTGCGCGACGCGCCGGCAGGCGGAGCCCTGTTCGAGCTCCGCCTGCCGCTGGTCTAGGAGGACTACCGGGCTACGGGCGTCCCCGATGTCCGCGGAGGTGTTCCGCGATGGGCTTGAGGGCCTTGTCGAGCTCGGTCAGGGCCTCGGGGGAGAGGAGGTCGATGAAGTGCCTCCGCACCGACGTCACGTGATGGGGCGCGACCTTCTTCATCGTCTCCATGCCGTGCTCGGTGAGTACGGCATACAGTCCACGGCGGTCGGACTCGCAGTTCTCCCGGCGCACCAGGTCCGCGTTCTCCATGCGGGTGATCTGGTGCGAGAGTCGGCTCTTGGACTGGAGGGTGGCGGACGCGAGGTCGCTCATGCGCATCCGTACGCCCTCCGACTCGGAGAGATTCACCAGGATCTCGTAGTCGTTCATTGTCAGGCCGAACGGCTGCAGGTCCTTTTCGAGCTGGTACGTCAACAGCCTGTTGACCTCCAGGTGGGTGCGCCAAGCGCACTGCTCCGCATCGGTCAGCCAGAGTGTGGCCGTCTCGGTCTCCATGAATGAAGTCTACCTAAGAAGTTGAAAGGCGAACTAATGAGGGTGGTGTGACTGTGCGCACGCGTTCGATGTCACACTCCGCAGACTACCGCTCACAGCCCGAAGCGACGCTGGAGGTCTCCCAGCTGTCCGGGAAGTCGCGGTGCGCCGGACTGCCCGTGACCGCCGGGCGCGCCGCCGCCACCGGGTACCCCCGGCTCGTGCGGAGTCGCCCCCGTGGCCTGCTCGGCCATCAGGGTCTCGGTCGACTGGAGCAGCACCGTGCCGGCTCCCACGAACTCGAACTGGTGCTCCTCTCCGGAGGCCCCGCCGAGGCCCGTCATCGCACGTAGACCGCCCATTACGCCGGTCATGTAGCCGTGGTCGTAGTGATGGCACGGCGAGGGGCAGTCGGCCCAGCCGACGAGTGCCTGCGGGTCCACCCGGATGGGGGGTTCCATGAACACCACCGGACCGTTGGATGCGGCCACGAACTTTCCGGTTCCGATGAGCGTCAGAAAACCCGGCACGATCGACTGCTTGAGGGACAGAGTTGGCTGAAAAGCGAGCAGATTGCCCGAGCGAATGGTCAGATTGCCGTCGTCCAGGTCGTACGAGTTCACATCGAAGGCCCGGTCGGCGAGGAGCATCTTGCCCGAGCCCTCCGCCACGACCCAGTCGCTCGCGTGCAGAGGCGAATGAAAGGACGTACGGACAAGACGGTCGAGTCGGCCGTGTCCGATGCCGTTGAAGTCGATCGAGCCGTAGTAGGAGATCATCTTCCCCTTCTGCAGGAACCACTGGCTCCCCTTGAGCTCCACGCAGAAGGTGTAGGCGTTGACGTTGTCGTCGACGGGCAGGGTCATCGGGTCGAAGACGGTGGGGCCGGTGCCCGGGTACGTGGTCACAGCTTCTCCTCGGACGCCTGGACGTACACCGTGCCGCTGCCGCTGAGCTCCAGTTGGAACGCCTCGCCGGAGCCGCGGCCCACCATGTCGCGCCAGCCCAGGGCGGTGGACAGCTTGTTGCGGACATCGCCGTGGTGGGCGACGTAGGCCTGGGGGTCGACGTGGATCGGGCGCTGGGGGGTGATCGGGATCTCGAAGACGCCGCCGTGGGCCATCACGGCGACCGCGCCATGGCCCTTGAGGGTGGTGGTGAACAGGCCCTGGCCGCTGATCTGGCCCCGGACCATGCCCATGACACCGCCTTGCGAGCCCATGAACATCGTGCCCTGCTGGAGGGTGCCCTCGAAGGCGAGCAGGCGGTCCGCCTCGACGTAGAGCGTGTCGCCGGTGAGCTGGATGACCTGGACGTGGTGGCCGCCGTGACCGAAGAGGACCGTGCCGCTGCCCTCGACCGTCATCAAAGGGGTGTCCTCATTGGCGAGCCGGCGGCCGAGCATCGACATCACACCGCCCTGGCCGCCTTGCATGTTGGGTGTGAAGGAGACCTCGCCGCGGTAGGCGAGCATCGCGCCGCGCTGGCTGAACAGGCGTTGGCCGGGCACGACCGTCGCCTCGACCATCTTCGAGTTGAGCTCACGAAAGGGCATGTCACACATCCCCCGCGATCGTGTTCCGCTCGCTCGGCTGGACGTACACCAGGCCGTCGCCCTCGAAGCGGATCTGGAACGCCTCGCCGCCGCCCTCCCCGAGGAACGTGCGGAAGGTCACACCGGACTGGAACGACTGCCGTACGTTCCCCTGGTGAGCGATGTACGCCCCCGGGTCGACGGTCAGCGGGTACTGCGGGCTGACCCGCAGCAGCACGGCGGGCCCGTCCGACGTGATCGCCGCCTGGCCGTGGCCCTCGACGGTCGTCGTGAACAGCCCGTTGCCCTGCGAGGCGCCGCGCAGTCCGGTGAAGCTCGTGCCGGTCCTGAGGCCGGCGTCGGTCGCGAGCAGGTTGCTCGACTCCACGTACAGCTTGTCCCCCTGGAGACTGACGAGGTTGATCTCCGAGGCGCGGTCCGCGAACCAGCACGTTCCCTGCCCCTTCACCTCCATCACGGTCATCTGCTCACCGGTGAGACGCCGGGTCACCATCCCCCGCAGCCCCTCGCCGCCGCCACTCATCTTCTTGAAGGCCATCTGCCCGTCGTACGCGACCATGGAGCCGTTCTTCGCCTTCACGGCATCCCCGGTCATGTCGACGGCGAGCACCTTGCTTCCTTGCAGTCGGAACATCGCCACGGAGTGAAGGTAGCCGCAGGCCGGTCCGCCGGACAGAGCCCACGGGTGGAGACGCACCCCGAACGCACCCCTAGGGGGCCCGGGACCCCCTCACGTAGCCCGCCCGGCTCGTTTGTCACAATGGACGAACGCTTGTGCGTGCGTTCACAAGCCGCCAGACCATCGACGCCTCTCCCACCGAAGGTGACCCGTGGACCTCAAGACCGCCACCGCCCTCCGCCGACTCCGCCTGGTCTCCGCCCCCGAGGCCATCTCCTTTCTCCTGCTGCTCGTCTGCTCGGTGCTGAAGCGGACCACGGACTTCAACGCGGTGCCCGTCATGGGCGCGATCCACGGCGTGCTGTTCATCCTCTACGTGATCTTCTGGGCGGACGCCTGGAACCGCACCAAGTGGGACCTCAAGACCGCGGCGCTCTACTTCGTCCTGTCCGTGCTGCCGACCGGCGGCTTCTTCGCCGAGCGCAAGCTGCGCCGCGAGGCCGAGGACGCGGTCATCGCCTCCCGCGCGCGTCGCGAGGGCGTGGTGGAGGCGTCGTGATCGTCGCCTTCTCCGTGACGCCGCTGGGAGTCGGCGAGGAGGTGGGGGAGTACGTGGCCGACGCCGTCCGTGTCGTCCGCGAGTCCGGGCTGCCCCACCGCACCGACGCGATGTTCACCTCCGTCGAGGGCGAGTGGGACGAGGTCATGGACGTCGTCAGGCGCGCCGTCGCCGTGGTCGAGGACCGGGCACCGCGCGTGTCGCTGGTCCTCAAGGCCGACATTCGCCCCGGTGTGACGGACGGGCTCACGTCCAAGGTGGAGACGGTGGAGCGGTATCTGGCCGAGTGAGGCGGCCGCGATCACCGGCCAGTCGCTTGGAAAACCCCGGTCCGCGCGGACCGGGGTTTTCTCGTGCCCGATGTTTGAGCGATCGCTCAAAGACGTGTACGGTCCTGCCCACAGGGTTTGAGCGATCGCTCAAAATCGTGAGATGAATCGGGGGATTCACCATGAGGACCGACAGGACCGACAGGACCGACGGGCCCGACGGGCTCTACATAGAGGCGCGGATCCGCGCCGACCTCGACGAGCTGTGGGCGCGCACCCAGGAACCCGCCCAGCACCAGCGCTGGGACGTGCGCTTCACCGAGATCGACTACCTCCCGCGCGCGGAGGGCGAACCGCAGCGCTTCCGGTACGCCACGCGCGTGCTGCCCTTCCTGACCGTCGCCGGGACGGGGGTCTCGGCGGGCGAGAAGGAGCGCGCGGACGGCACCCGCACCTCGGCCCTGCGCTTCGCCTCCCCGCACCCCCTCTCGCTGCTCGCCGAGGGCAGCGGCTACTGGCGCTACGTCCCCGACGGCGACGGCGTCCGCTTCCTCACCGGCTACGACTACCGCCCCCGCTGGGGCCGCCTCGGAGCCGTGGCCGACCGGCTGGTGTTCCGCCCGCTGATGGGCTGGGCCACCGCCTGGTCCTTCGACCGACTGCGCCTGTGGCTGGAGCGCGGGATCACCCCGGAGCGGGCGCTCGTCAACTGGCTCGCCGAACTGGCGGTCCGCGCCGCCGTCGTCATCGTCTGCTGCACCGGACTGGGCCTCGGCTCCCTCCTGCGCCTGCTCGGCCCGTTCGCGGCGACGACGGCCTACCTGTGCCCGCTGCTGCTGGCCGTCGCCATCAGCGTGGCCCTGTTCAAGTCGCCGCTGTCCTGCACCCCGGCCGCCCGCCGCTGTCTGCGGCAACCACCCACGCGCGTGCGTGCGCCGCGCCTGATGCGAGCGCTGGAGAACCCGCGATGACCTCTGTCCCGGGCGGCGCGACCGCTCCCGCCTCGATCTTCCGTACGGTGATGGGAGCCGACTTCGACCGTCTGCACCCGCAGCTCCAGCGCCGCTTCTCGGTCGGCCTCGCGAGCGGGGAGGCGTGTACGGGCCGGGGGGTGATGGACCGCATCTGGCACGGGCGTGCCTTCGTGAAGCCGTTCCTGGCGCTCGGTTCCATCCGCAACATCCTCGTCCCGAGGGCCGGTCGGAACGTTCCCTTCGTCATCGAGAATGTGCCGTACACCGACACCTTCGGTCGTGAGACGGTGACCTTCGTGCGCACCTTCGACCTGCCCGGCCGCTCACGCCGCTTCGACGCCCAGATGGTGCTGAGTCTCAAGGGCGACCGCGTCCTCGACTACCTGGGCACCCACCAGCACCTCGCCAGCGACCTGCACTTCCGTGCCGAGGCGGACGGTTCGCTGCTGATCCGCTCCGGTGAACACCGGTTCCGGGAGGGGGTGGTGGACGTGCGGGTGCCGGAGCTGATCGGGGCGACGGCGGAGGTGCGGGAGTCCTACGACGACGCCGCCGGCCGCTTCCGTATCCGAGTGCGGGTGGAGAACCGGTACTTCGGGCCGCTGTTCGGCTACGAGGGCTCCTTCACCGCGACCTACGCGGACGTCCGGCGGTGTGGGGTGCGAGCAGGGCTGCGACCGGTGCGCGAGGAGGTCCGTGCGTGAGTCCGGAGACGGCGAAGTCGCAGGAGACGAAGGCCAAACTGCTGGAGGGGGCGTTGCGCACGCTCACCGAGCAGGGGATCGCGAAGGTGTCGGCACGGACGATCGCGGCGGCCGCCGGAGTCAACCAGGCGCTGGTCTTCTACCACTTCGGCTCCGTGGACGAACTGCTGGCGGCGGCGTGCCGGTACGGGGCGGAGCGGACGGTGGCGCGCTACCGGGACCGTTTCGCCGCGGTCACCTCGTTGTCCGAGCTGCTGGCCGTGGGGCGGGAGATCCATGAGCAGGAGCGGGCCGGGGGGCATGTCGCGCTGCTCGGGCAGTTGCTCGCGGGTGCCCAGACCCACGAGAGCCTGGGGCCGGCGACCGCGGCGGGGCTCGAGCTGTGGATCGTCGAGATCGAGCAGGTGCTCGTGCGGGTGCTCGCCCAGACACCGTTCGGGGAGTTCGTGGACGCCCCGGGGCTGGCGCGGGCGGTGGCGGGGTCGTTCGTGGGGATCGAGTTGTACGAGGGGGTGGACGCGGTGGGGGCCACCGCGGCACTGGACGCCCTGGAACAACTCGGCTCTCTCGTGGGGGCGTTGGAGGAACTGGGGCCGGTGGCGCAGCGGGCGGTGCGGCATCGGCTGCGGCGCTCCGGCCGCCGTTGACCGATGTCCCGTTCGTTGTTGTTCGCTCAACTGCATTGCGTGGGCGGCCGACGCGCGCGCCTCCCTCTTCCGGCCTAGCCTGGAACGCGGGGGTGACCTTCTCAGGCCGGATCCCAAGGAGATGCGCAATGGGCAAAGTCATGAGCGCCTTCAGGACGTACAGGTCGGTCGCCAGTTTCGAGCGGGCCAAGGAAGTCGCGGGCACGACGTCGCCGTTCACCATCGAGGTCCGATTCCTCGGCGGACTCACGCAGAGCCAGCAGGACGCCTTCGCGGCGGCCGCCGACCGCTGGTCCAGGGTCATCGTGGGGGACCTCGACACCGCGGTCGTCGGGGACGACGTCATCGACGATCTGCTGATCGAGGCGGAGGGCGTCGAGATCGACGGCCCCCAGGGCGTTCTGGGCATGGCGGGTCCCACCGACTTCCGTGACGGGACCGCGCAGTTCGGCGCGTTCCTGCCGGCCAAGGGCGTGATGAGGTTCGACATCGCCGATCTCGAGGCCATGGAGGCGGAGGGCACGCTCGTCGACGTCATCACGCACGAGATGGGGCACGTCCTGGGCATCGGCACGCTGTGGACCACCTTCGACCTCCTGGTGGGCGCCGGCAGCGAGAACCCCGTCTTCGTGGGCAAGGGAGCCCAGACCGAGTTCGCCGCGCTCACCGGTGAGACCCAGCCGGTGCCGGTGCCGGTCGCCAACTTCGGCGGTCCCGGCACCCAGGACAGCCACTGGCGCGAGGCGGTGTTCCTGAACGAGCTCATGACGCCGTTCATCGCCGGCCCCGACAACCCGCTGAGCAGGATGACCGCGGCGAGCCTCGGGGACATGGGCTACCAGGTCGACCTCGACGGCGCCGAACCGTACAGCCTGCCGGACCTGCTCCAGGCCGCCAGGGAAGGCCGCATCGTGCCGCACACCGCGCCGATCAACCGCGGCGTCATGCTGCCCGTCGTACCCACCCGGCTGCCCGCCTCGACACCCTGACCGATCCACCGGAACGCCGCGGTCCACCGCGCACGGGCGTGGGCCGCGGCCCACCCGTGAGTCCGGGCCGGCGGACGACTCCCGCCCCTCCCGTCGGGGCGCGTCTTCAGCCCCCGCCCGACGCCAACGCCATCCCCAGTGGCGTCCGTTCGTAGAGCACCTGATGGCCGTACCGGCGCGCGACCAGCAGGCCCGCGTCGCGCAGGGTCGTCAGGTGGGCGGAGACGGAGGACGGGGCGAGGGCGAGGCGGTGGGCGAGGGCGGTGGTGGTGGCCGGGTCGGTGAGGGCCGTCAGGACGGTGGCCCGGCCGCGTCCCAACAGGCGTACGAGCGCGTCGGGGGTGTGGTCGGCGGGCTCCGACCACAGGGCGCCGATGCCCCGGGCCGGATAGACCAGGGTGGGCTGCCACGGCGGGTCGAAGCCGGTGACGACGTCCGGCCAGGAGAAGACGCTCGGCATCAGCACCAGGCCCCGGCCGCTCAGATGGCGCTCGTGCTCACCCTCGGAGTCCACCGTCAGGGTCCCGGCGTGCCAGCCGCAGCGGCGGTTGATCTCGGGCAGCAGACCGCCCAGGCCCACCTCGGCCAGCCTGCGGGAGTGGAACGCCACGTCCGCCTCCAGCAGCGCGCGCAGCCGCGGCCAGTCGGGCTCGACGAGGGTGTGCCAGATCTCCTGCAGCGTGTCGGCCAGTTCCGCGATCATCCGCGCCGGGTCCGCCAGCCAAGCCCGGCCCCACGGCGATCCGAGCGCGCCCGGGGTGTCCGCGAGCGAGCGGGCCGTATCCTCGCGGGCCGCCTCGGGATCGGCGGCACGCACCACGGCGATCTCGTCCTCGAAACCGACCGCCGGCCCGACCGGCGGCGGGCTCAGCCAGTCCGGTGAGTGGCCGCGGCGCGGCATCAGCAGCCACAGCCCGCTCAGGTCGAGCGCGTCGGCCGCCTCACGGGCCCGGCGCAGCCAGGGCGCGTGGTAGCCGTGCCGGTCGGGCCGCTTGAGCGTGCGCGCCACCTCCTGCGTCTCCCACAGCGGGGACACGGCGAAGCGGCAGCGGAGGAAGTCGTCCTCCCCGAAGTGCAGGCGTGAGGGCATCCGGGCACCCCGCTCGAAGATTCGGTCAGAGCCGAAAGTCTACGCAGCCGGGCCCGACGCCAGCACGCTGCTGCTCATGCCACCAGAACAGACGACGGACACGACGACACCGTCCACCGCGCCACCTCCCACCGGGACACCCCCCGTTCCCACCGGCTACTCCCACGTCTTCGCCGTCCGTGAGTTCCGCGCCGTCTTCGCCGCCCATCTGCTGTCCATGCTGGGCGTGATCGTCAGCGAGATCGCGCTGTCCGTCCTCGTCTACGACCTGACCGGCTCCCCGCTGATGAGCGCGCTGACGTTCGCGCTCGGCTTCCTGCCGTACGTCGTCGGCGGGACCCTGCTCGCGGGGGTCGCCGACCGCTTCCCGGCCCGCCGGGTGCTGGTGGTGTGCGACCTGGTGTGCGCCGGGTGCGTCGCGCTGATGGTGACGCCGGGCGCCTCCATCGCCGTACTGCTGGCCCTGCGCTGCTGCCTCGCCGTCGTCTCGCCGGTCTTCGCGGGGACGCGGATGGCGACGCTGGCCGACGTGCTCGGCGACGGGGACCTGTTCGTGCTCGGCCGCTCCCTGCTGCGGATCACGGCGCAGAGCTCGCTGCTCGTCGGATACGGCCTCGGTGGGCTGCTGCTCACCGTCGTCAGCCCCCGCCACACCCTCCTCATCACCGTCGGCACCTTCCTCTCCTCGGCCGCGCTGCTGCGCTGGGGCACCAGGCGCCGGCCCGCCCGGGCCCGGGACGGCGGGGCGTCACTGGTGACGGACTCCCTCAGGGGTGCCCGTCAGGTCCTCGCCGACCGGCGGGTGCGCGTGCTGCTCCTGCTCTTCTGGGTGCCGCCGATGTTCTCCGTCGCCCCTGAGGCACTGGCCGCCCCGTACGCCGACGGTCTCGGGGCCGGATCGGCCGGCCTGGGCCTGCTGATGTGCGCGCTGCCCGTCGGCACGGTCGCCGGCGAGCTGTTCGCGGGGGCCCGGTTGCGGCCCGCCGCCCGGGAGCGGATCGTGCTGCCGCTGGTCTGCCTGACCCTGCTGCCGTACCTGGGCTACGCCCTGCACCCGGGCCTCGCCGTCTCGCTGCTCCTGCTGCTGGTCTCCGGGGCGGGGTCCGCGTACACCCTGGGCCTGGACCAGTGGTTCGTGCGGGCCGTGCCGGCGGAGCTGCGGGGCCGGGCGATGACGCTGCTCACGGCGGGGCTGATGACCGTGCAGGGGCTGGGCATGGCGCTGGCGGGGGTGGCGGCGGAGCTCGTGGGGGTGACGGCGGCCGTGGCGGGGGCGGGCGTCCTGGGGACGGTGTGCTGTGCGCTGCTCGTGCTGGAAGCCCGGCGGACCGAAGGGCGAGACGGGGCTGACCGGCATGTGACCGGCCGGTAAGGTCTCGAGACGTGCCGAAGCCGCTCAGTCTCCCCTTCGACCCCATCGCCCGCGCCGACGAGCTCTGGAAGCAGCGGTGGGGAAACGTGCCGTCCATGGCCGCGATCACCTCGATCATGCGTGCGCACCAGATCCTGCTCGCCGAGGTCGACGCCGTGGTCAAGCCGTACGGGCTGACGTTCGCGCGGTACGAGGCGCTGGTGCTGCTCACCTTCTCCAAGGCGGGCGAGCTGCCCATGTCGAAGATCGGTGAGCGGCTCATGGTCCACCCCACGTCGGTCACGAACACCGTCGACCGCCTGGTCAGATCGGGCCTCGTCGACAAGCGCCCCAACCCCAACGACGGCCGCGGCACCCTCGCCTCCATCACCGACAAGGGCCGCGAGGTCGTCGACGCGGCCACCCGCGACCTGATGGCGATGGACTTCGGGCTCGGGGCGTACGACGCGGAGGAGTGCGCGGAGATCTTCGCGATGCTGCGCCCGCTGCGGGTCTCGGCACACGACTTCGACGACGAGTGACCCTGGACAAGATCTCCCGGAACACGTGGTTACGCTCGTACGCATGAAAAAGTCCGTGCTGACGCGCTACCGCGTCATGGCCTACGTCACCGGTGTGCTGCTGGTCCTGCTCACCCTGGGCGTCATCGCCAAGTACCTGCTGAAGATCGACGGCGCCGACGGGTTCACGAGCGTCGTGGGCATCGCGCACGGCTGGCTCTACGTCCTCTACCTGATCTTCGCCTTCGACCTGGGCTCCAAGGCGAAGTGGCCGGTGCGCAAGCAGCTGTGGGTGCTGCTGGCCGGGACGGTCCCCACGGCCGCGTTCTTCGTGGAGCGCAACGTCACGCGGGAGCTGGAGGCCAGGGTCGCCGAGAGCGAGGCGGCCGTCGCCAAGGCGTGACCCCACCGCCGCGAGGTGACCTCGTGGCGGTTGTCACCATCTGTTCACCAGGGCGCCCTGCTGATCGGGCGCCCAAGCGGTCGACATTTACTAGGACGTCCTAGTAAATTTGAGGGATGGACGCTGACGCCATCGAAGAGGGCCGCCGTCGCTGGCAGGCCCGGTACGACGCCGCGCGGACGCGCGACGCTGACTTCACCACGCTCTCCGGCGACGCCGTGGAGCCGGTGTACGGGCCCCGGCCGGGAGACAGGTACGAGGGCTTCGAGCGGATCGGGTGGCCGGGGGAGTACCCCTACACGCGCGGGCTGTATCCGACCGGGTACCGGGGGCGTACGTGGACCATCCGGCAGTTCGCCGGGTTCGGCAACGCCGAGCAGACCAACGAGCGGTACAAGATGATCCTCGCCAACGGCGGGGGCGGTCTGTCCGTCGCCTTCGACATGCCGACCCTGATGGGGCGCGACTCCGACGAAGCGCGCTCGCTCGGCGAGGTCGGGCACTGCGGGGTGGCGATCGACTCGGCCGCCGACATGGAGGTCCTGTTCCAGGACATCCCGCTCGGTGACGTCACGACGTCCATGACCATCAGCGGGCCGGCCGTTCCCGTCTTCTGCATGTACCTCGTCGCCGCCGAGCGGCAGGGCGTCGATCCGGGAGTGCTCAACGGCACCCTCCAGACCGACATCTTCAAGGAGTACATCGCCCAGAAGGAGTGGCTCTTCCAGCCCGAGCCGCACCTGCGCCTCATCGGCGACCTCATGGAGTACTGCGCGGCCGGCATCCCCGCCTACAAGCCGCTGTCCGTCTCCGGCTACCACATCCGCGAGGCGGGGGCGACGGCCGCGCAGGAGCTGGCGTACACGCTGGCCGACGGGTTCGGGTACGTGGAGCTGGGGCTCAGCCGCGGGCTCGACGTGGACGTCTTCGCGCCCGGCCTGTCCTTCTTCTTCGACGCCCACGTCGACTTCTTCGAGGAGATCGCCAAGTTCCGCGCGGCCCGCAGGATCTGGGCGCGCTGGATGCGGGACGTCTACGGGGCGCGGAGCGAGAAGGCGCAGTGGCTGCGCTTCCACACGCAGACCGCCGGAGTCTCGCTGACCGCCCAGCAGCCGTACAACAACGTGGTGCGTACGGCGGTGGAGGCGCTGGCGGCGGTCCTCGGCGGGACCAACTCGCTGCACACCAACGCCCTGGACGAGACCCTCGCGCTGCCGAGCGAGCAGGCCGCGGAGATCGCGCTGCGCACGCAGCAGGTGCTGATGGAGGAGACCGGGGTCGGCAACGTCGCGGACCCGCTGGGCGGTTCGTGGTACGTCGAGCAGCTGACGGACCGGATCGAGGCCGACGCGGAGAAGATCTTCGAGCAGATCAGGGAGCGGGGGCTGCGGGCCCACCCCGACGGGCAGCACCCGATCGGGCCGATCACCTCGGGGATCCTGCGGGGTATCGAGGACGGCTGGTTCACGGGCGAGATCGCCGAGTCCGCGTTCCGCTACCAGCAGGCCCTGGAGAAGGGCGACAAGAAGGTGGTGGGCGTCAACGTCCACACCGGGTCCGTCACCGGCGACCTGGAGATCCTGCGGGTGAGCCACGAGGTGGAGCGCGAGCAGGTGCGGGCGCTCGCGACCCGCAAGGGCGCGCGGGACGACGCGGCCGTGCGGGCCGCGCTGGATGCGATGCTCGCGGCGGCGCGCGACGGCGGCAACATGATCGAGCCGATGCTGGACGCCGTACGCGCCGAGGCGACGCTCGGCGAGATCTGCGGGGTGCTGCGGGACGAGTGGGGGGTGTACACGGAGCCCGCCGGGTTCTGACGCACCCGAGTGGGTGCGCGGCGGCTACGCGGACGACATCAGCCCCAGCATCAGCACCCGCGTGAAGCCGCGCACCCACTCCTCGTCCGCCGGTTCCGCGCTCACCAGCGTGCGGTGGACGACCGCTCCCGCCACCATGTCGAAGATGAGGTCGACCATGCGGGCGGCCTCCTCGGGGCTGGCCTCCGGGGGGAGTTCGCCACGCGCCTGGGCCCGGGTGCGGCCCTGGAGGACCAGACGTTTCTGCCGGTCGACGATGGAGTCGCGGATGCGCTCGCGCAGCGCCTCGTCGCGGGTGGACTCGGCCACCACCGCCATCAGGCCGCTCTTGGCCTCGGGTCGGGCCAGGATAGCCGCGAACTGCAGGACGACGCCCTCGGTGTCGGCGGCGAGGCTGCCGCGGTCGGGGAGTTCCAGTTCGTCGAAGAGTTCCGCCACCGCGTCGACGACGAGTTCGTGCTTGCCGGCCCAGCGACGATAAAGCGTCGTCTTTGCAACCCCGGCGCGTGCGGCCACGTCTCCCAGGGTGAGTTTCGACCAGCCCAGCTCGACCAGCGCCTGCCGCGTCGCGGCCAGGATCGCGGTGTCCGCGGCGGCGCTGCGCGGGCGGCCGGGGCGGCCTGCCGGGGGGCTGGTCTGCATGCCTCGACCATAACCGGCGGGTCGTACGGCGCCGTGAGGGAGATCACCGAGGCGTGGTGTTGTTCGACCCCCTCCTGCCATTACGCTACGACTCGTAGCGAAAGCTCGTGACGAAGGTCTCGTGACAGCTCTCGTGACGCCGCCCGTGACGGACGTACACGGGCGACGATCATGCGGCGTGGGGTGGGGACCCGGCGCCCAACGGCACGGACCAGGCCTGGCTTTTCATATCGCTTTTCACGCACGCGCGAGAACGGGGGAGGATAGACGCATGCAGCCACGGAACATGTCCATGAGCGGAGTCGTCGACCTCGCCGCGGTGAAGGCGGCCCAGGAGGCCAAGGCGAAGGCGGAGCAGGCGCGCGCCCAAGCGGCCCAGCAGGGTGGTGCGGGGGCCGTCTCCCCGGCCGATCTCGTCATCGACGTCGATGAGGCGGGGTTCGAGAGCGACGTCCTGCAGCGCTCCGCCGAGGTGCCCGTCGTCCTCGACTTCTGGGCCGAGTGGTGCCAGCCCTGCAAGCAGCTGAGCCCACTCCTGGAGCGGCTCGCCGTCGAGTACAACGGGCGGTTCCTCCTCGCCAAGATCGACGTCGACGCCAACCAGATGTTGATGCAGCAGTTCGGGATCCAGGGGATCCCCGCGGTGTTCGCGGTCGTCGCCGGGCAGGCGCTGCCGCTCTTCCAGGGCGCCGCCGGTGAGGACCAGATCCGGCAGACCCTCGACCAGCTGGTCCAGGTCGCCGAGGAGCGCTTCGGGCTGACCGGCCTGGTCGTCGACGCCGACGCCGAGCCCGGCAACCGCCCGGCCCCCGCCGAGGTGCCGGCCGGCCCGCACGACGCCCTGCTCGAGGCCGCCGTGCAAGCCCTGGACGCGGGCGACTTGAGCGGTGCCGTCCAGGCGTACAAGAACGTGCTGAGCGACGACCCGGGCAACATGGAGGCGAAACTCGGGCTCGCGCAGGCCGAGTTGCTCCAGCGGGTACAGGACGCGGACCCGCAGCTGGTGCGCAAGGAGGCCGCCGAGAAGCCGGCGGACGCCCAGGCACAGATCGCCGCCGCGGACCTGGATCTGGTGGGCGGTCACGTCGAGGACGCCTTCGGCCGGCTCATCGACACCGTGCGGCGCACGGCGGGTGAGGACCGGGACGCCGTACGGCTGCGGCTGCTCGAACTCTTCGAAGTGGTGGGGGCCGAGGATCCGCGGGTGGCCGCTGCGCGCCGGGCGCTTGCGCGCGCCCTGTTCTGATCGGGTCAGAAGCCGCGTTCTGACCAGTCCCTAAACACGCGGGCATGTGATGCCCGAGTGAAAGATTGGCCGAGGATCGTCGGGCACGGCCGCGCTTTACCAAATCTTGGTAATCGCGGCCGCTGTTACTGCGAGTAAGACATCGGCGTTGATCTGTCGGATTCTGTCCGTCGATCCATTGCTTTGTCCCACACCCCGAGGCCACCCTGTGTCGCTGGCCGAGACCTGCGGGTCGTTGTTCGGTTATCCGGCCGTTACTAGCGAGTAACGAACCCCCTTGTGCCTGGCGCGAGAATGCACCACGATCGGCGACGCTCGGTCCATTCCCGTACCCCGACAGCCAATCGGGCCCGCGGGATCCTCTGGGTCCCCACCGAGCAGAGCCGGCGGTCAGTGTCGCCGGCTCTTGGACAGGGGGGTCTTCGCCCTTCGGGTGAAGCCTGTCCGGCAGGGTTGTGCGTGATGCGTGTCAGGCGCGACCAGTGGTTGTCGCTCGGGGGTGATCGCCGGTGACTCGGGCGCGGTTTCGCGCCACCGAGCGCGGGCGCTCTCCCTTCCGAGGACGTAGCACTTCTCCCATCCCTGCCCGGCCGAGCCGCCGTCCGGAGGCGAGCCCGGGCCAGGAGATGTACGTCCGAGAAGGAGGAAATATGGAGTCCCAGGTGCGTGGCGGGACCAGATGGAAGCGGTTCGCTGTGGTCATGGTGCCCAGCGTCGCCGCCACGGCGTGTATAGGCATCGCCCTCGCGCAGGGCGCGCTCGCTGCGTCGTTCAGCGTGTCGGGCCAGTCGTTCAAGGTCACGGCCGACAAGCTCGTCGGCACGGGCTTCTCGCAGTACGGGGCCATTGACTCGGGCTACACGCTCGACGGCAAGAAGACGGCTCACCCCGTCGCCGTCTCGGCGTTCAAGTCCGCGTCGATCACGAACATGTGCCAGTCCGTGGTCACCCCGAACATCCCGCTGCTCGGCTCGGTCAGCCTCACGCTGAAGGCGGGCGGCAACGGTACGCCGGTAGAGGCCGACAACCTCTACATCGATGTCGAGGACCTCAGTGCCGATGCCACGTTCAAGGGCATCGACATCGGTGTGGCCGGCAAGGACCTGAGCAAGGGTCCGGGCATCAAGAGCGGTGACACGGCCAACCCGTTCGGCTTCGCCCAGCAGGCCGAATCGGCCACGCTGGTGGACGTGAAGCAGACGGCGTGGGCGACCACCGCCGGAACCTTCAAGCTCAGCGGCCTGAAGATGTCGCTGTCGACGGGTGTCAAGGAGTGCTACTAAGCACTCGCTGACGGGCGGGGGAGCCGGTGGCCCCCCGCCCGTCCACTCTGAAGCCCGGCTCTTCACACGCAGTACAACTCACCACCACAGCAACGCCGCACCAGGGAGCTGTTTTCCATGAGCGCCGAGACTCCTGCCGCCCCCGGCCGCGATGAGCACTACATCACGGCCCTCAAGCGGAACTTCCGCGCTTGGCGGGGCGGTCGGCCGTTCTGGGCCGGCCTGTTCATCCTGCTCGGTGGTATCCCCATCGCCTACTTCCCGTACGCCCACGTGCAGATCGGGCACCTGACGCTGGCGATGGCCACCACCGCGGGCGCCGGATCCCTGATCATCGGCGTACTGCTCGTGGTTCTCGGCATCAGCCTGTGGTTCCAGAAGCACGTACGGGTCTTCGCGGGCGTCGCGGCGATCCTGCTGGCGCTGGTCTCCATCCCGGTGTCCAACCTCGGCGGCTTCCTCGTCGGCTTCCTCCTCGCGCTCATCGGCGGAGCGATGGCCGTTGCCTGGGCGCCGGGCGCGTCGGAGTCGGCGCAGGGCGCCGCAACGGGATTCGGCGGTGCCCCCCAGGGCCCGGTCGTCGATGCGGGCCCCGCGGGCCCGGTCGTGCAGACCACCAAGAGCTTCGACGGGGTGGGCGAGCCGAACGATCTGTCAGGAACGAACCCGGCCAACGGGGCGAACGGGAGGCACAGTGCCGGCTGACGAGGTGACCCACGGGGCGGATGTGGAAGCGTCCCGTGTGAGAACCGGGCCGCGCCACGCGGCACCCAAGAAGCCGCTGTTCACCAGGTTCCACGTGCCGACCGGGAAGGCGATGGCCCTGGCGGCGATGCCGACGGCGGTCCTCATGGGGATGGGCTTCACGGCCAGCCTGGCGATCGCCGACAACAACAACTCGCCGTCGCCGTCGAAGAGTCTGTCGGCGGACGAGTACAAGGACTGCGTCGCGGCGCTGGAGGACGGAGCCTCCGCGTCGGCCTCGCCGTCGCCCTCCGCCTCGGCGAGCGAGTCCTCCGACTCCGACGGCAAGACCGACGACTCGGACGGCAAGACCGACGACTCGGACGGCAAGACCGACGACACGGGGTCGACGCCGAAGCCCACGGCGACGGGCGGCTCCTCGGGCGAGGACTCCTCGTCGGATTCAGGTTCCGACGACAAGACCGAGCCCACGCCGTCCCCCTCCGCCTCGGCGAGCAAGGAGGCCGAGTCCTCCGGCGGCAGCGCCACCACGCCGAGCCCCTCGGCGTCGGAGAGCGGCGGCGGCCTCCTCGACACCATCGGTGACACCCTCGAGGACGTCTTCACCGGCGGAAAGAAGGACACGTCGGACGCGAGCCCGACGCCGTCCCCCTCCGCCTCCTCGACGCCCGCCACGGGCGGCGACAGCGGTGACTCCGGCGACAGCAAGGGCTCCGAGGCGTCCGACCCCGTCAAGGAGACCACCGACAAGGTCGACGACACGGTGAAGGACACCGTCGAGGGCGCCACCGACAAGGCGTCCGAGGCGGCGAAGAAGGCCGAGGAAGCGGCGAAGGACGCGGCCGACGCGGCCACCGCCACGCCGAGCCCGTCGGCGAGCCCCTCGCCGGACGCGGACGACTGTCCGGCCGCCACCGACGCCGAGGGCGGCATCGACAACAAGGTCGCGCTGCCCGACGACCCCTGGTTCCTCAACGCCAGTTCGCTGCTGCTGAAGGGCGCCGACTACCAGGGCATCGTCAAGGTGAAGACCGCCAACGGCACGACCAAGGAAGTCCTGAAGTACGTCATCTCCGACGGCACCGACATCGGTGACCTGCACCAGTCGGTCAAGGACCCCGGGTCCGGCAAGACCTACCACGTGCAGGCGGGCAAGGGCACCACGTCCACGATCCGCGACGGCGCCACGGTGATGTACACGGAGAAGATATCCGGCAACCTCTTCGGTCTGATCCCGGTGACGTTCAGCCCGGAGAGCCCGCCGCCGCTGAACATCCCGCTCATCTACTTCACCAATGTGACGGTCCAGCAGGCCGGTCAGTTCGGCGGCACCCTGCACGTGCCCGGACTGCATCAGTACGCGACCGGCTGAGCGGCCTTCAGAAGCCCGTTCGGGAGCCGCAACACACTGAGGGCGCCCCCTGACTCAGGGGGCGCCCTCAGCGCCGTACAGGGCCTTGTGGGCCCGGGGGCATCAGTTCTGCGAGCCGCCGCCGAGGTGGTGGACGCGAACCATGTTGGTGGTGCCAGGGACACCGGGGGGCGAACCGGCGGTGATGATGACGATCTCGCCGGGGTTGAAGCGGTTGAGCTTGATGATCTCCTGGTCCACCAGGTCGACCATCTCGTCGGTGCTGTTCACGAACGGCACGACGTGCGACTCGACGCCCCAGCTGAGCGCCAGCTGGTTGCGGGTGCCCTCGTCGGTGGTGAACGCGATGATCGGCTGGGCCGCGCGGTAGCGGGACAGGCGGCGGGCGGTGTCGCCGGACTGGGTGAAGGCCACCAGGCCACGGCCGCCGAGGAAGTCGGCGATCTCGCACGCGGCACGCGCGATCGAACCACCCTGCGTCCGCGGCTTCTTGCCCGGGACGAGCGGCTGGAGGCCCTTGGAGAGCAGCTCCTCCTCGGCCGCGGAGACGATCTTCGACATCGTCTTCACGGTCTCGACCGGGTAGGCGCCCACGCTCGACTCGGCGGACAGCATGACCGCGTCGGCGCCGTCCAGGATCGCGTTGGCCACGTCGGAGGCCTCTGCGCGGGTCGGACGGGAGTTGGTGATCATCGACTCCATCATCTGGGTCGCCACGATCACCGGCTTGGCGTTGCGCCGGCACAGCTCGATCAGGCGCTTCTGCACCATGGGGACCTTCTCGAGCGGATACTCGACGGCCAGGTCGCCACGGGCCACCATGACGGCGTCGAACGCCATCACGACGTCCTCCATGTTGTCCACCGCCTGCGGCTTCTCCACCTTGGCGATGACGGGGACCCGGCGGCCCTCCTCGTCCATGACCCGGTGGACGTCGGCGACGTCCTTGGCGTCCCGCACGAAGGACAGCGCGACCATGTCGCAGCCCATGCGCAGCGCGAAGCGCAGGTCCTCGATGTCCTTCTCGGACAGCGCGGGCACGTTCACGGCCGCGCCGGGCAGGTTGATGCCCTTGTGGTCGGAGACGACACCGCCCTCGACGACGATCGTCTTCACCCGCGGGCCCTCGACCTCCACGACCCGCAGCTCGACGTTGCCGTCATTGATCAGGATCTGGTCGCCGCGCGAGACGTCACCGGGCAGGCCCTTGTAGGTCGTGCCGCAGATCTGCTTGTCGCCGGGCACGTCCTCGGTGGTGATGACGAACTCGTCATCCCGCTCCAGCTCGACCGGCCCCTCGGCGAAGGTCTCCAGACGGATCTTCGGGCCCTGCAGGTCGGCGAGGACGCCGATGGCGCGGCCGGTCTCCTTGGCGGCGGCACGGACACGGTCGTACCGGCCCTGGTGCTCGGCGTGGGTGCCGTGGCTGAAGTTGAAGCGGGCCACGTTCATGCCGGCTTCGATCAGGGACACGAGCATCTCGTGGGAGTCGACCGCGGGGCCGAGAGTACAGACGATTTTCGAACGGCGCATGGGACGATCCTATCGGTTTGTTTCCCTACGGAATATTCCGTCTGGCGGAAAATACAAATGGGCGGCTCTGTGCTCAGGCGTGTTACTGCCGTGTATTGCTCAGCTGCCACGCGGCGGAGCCGCATATTGTTACTGCCCGACCAGTGCGTACGTCTGTGTGGCGATCTCCAGTTCCTCGTCCGTCGGCACCACCGCGACCGCCACACGCGCGTGCGCGGGCGAGACCAGCCGCGGCTCGTCGGCCCGTACGGCGTTCAGCTCGCCGTCCACCGCGAGCCCGAGTTCCTCCAGGCCCGCCACGGCGGCCTCCCGCACCGGCGCCGCGTTCTCGCCCACTCCGGCGGTGAAGGCGACCGCGTCCACCCGGCCGAGCACCGCGTAATAGGCGCCGATGTACTTCTTCAGCCGGTGAATGTAGATGTCGAAGGCCAATTGGGCCTGTTCGTCGCCCTCGTCGATCCGGCGCCGGATCTCCCGCATGTCGTTGTCCCCGCACAGGCCGATCAGCCCGCTCCTCTTGTTGAGGAGAGTGTCGATCTCGTCGATGGACATTCCTCCAACGCGCGCCAAATGGAAGATGACGGCCGGATCCATGTCTCCGGAGCGCGTACCCATCACGAGCCCCTCCAAAGGCGTCAGCCCCATGGACGTGTCCACGCACTTCCCGCCCCGCACCGCGGAGGCGGACGCCCCGTTGCCGAGGTGCAGCACGATCACGTTGACGTCCTCGGGCGCCTTCCCCAGCAGCTTCGCCGTGGCCCGGGAGACATAGGCGTGCGAGGTGCCGTGGAAGCCGTAGCGCCGTACGCGGTGCTCGTCGGCGGTCTTCACGTCGATCGCGTAGCGCGCCGCCGACTCCGGCATCGTCGTGTGGAAGGCGGTGTCGAAGACGGCGACCTGGGGCAGGTCGGGGCGCAGCGCCCGGGCGGTGCGGATGCCGGTGAGGTTGGCCGGGTTGTGCAGCGGGGCCACCGGGATCAGCCGCTCGATCTCGGCGAGCACCGCCTCGTCGATCACCGTCGGCTCGGTGAAGGACTGCCCGCCGTGCACCACCCGGTGCCCGATCGCGACCAGTTCCGGCGAGTCCAGGCCGAGCCCGTCCTTCTCCAGCTCCTGCGCCACGGCCTTCAGGGCGGCGTCGTGGTCGGCGATCGGGCCGCTGAACTCGCGGGACTCGCCCGTGCCGAGCGGCGTGTGCTTGAGCCGGGAGCTCTGCTCGCCGATGCGCTCGACGAGGCCCAGCGCCAGCCGGCTGTTGTCGCTCATGTCGAGCAGCTGGTACTTCACCGACGAGGAGCCGGAGTTGAGGACGAGGACGCGGGTGGCGGTCACTGGGCGGTTGCCTTCTCGGTTGTGGTCTGGGCCTGGATCGCCGTGATGGCGACGGTGGTGACGATGTCCTGGACGAGGGCGCCCCGGGACAGGTCGTTGACCGGCTTGCGCAGACCCTGCAGGACCGGGCCGACGGCGATCGCGCCGGCCGAGCGCTGCACGGCCTTGTAGGTGTTGTTGCCGGTGTTCAGGTCGGGGAAGATCAGCACGCTGGCCTGCCCCGCCACCTCCGAGCCCGGCAGCTTGGTCGCCGCCACCGTCGGCTCGACGGCCGCGTCGTACTGGATCGGCCCCTCGATCTTCAGGTCGGGCCGCAGCGAGCGGGCGATCTCCGTGGCCAGGCGCACCTTGTCGACGTCGGCGCCCGAACCGGACGTACCCGTCGAGTACGACAGCATCGCGATCCGCGGCTCCACGCCGAACTGCTCGGCGGTCGCGGCCGACTGGATGGCGATGTCGGCGAGCTGCTCCGCGTTCGGGTCGGGGTTGACCGCGCAGTCGCCGTAGACGAGGACCTTGTCGGCCAGGCACATGAAGAACACGGACGACACGATCGAGGCGTCCGGCTTCGTCTTGATGATCTCGAAGCCGGGCCGGATGGTCGCGGCCGTGGAGTGCACGGACCCCGACACCATCCCGTCGGCCAGCCCCTCCTGCACCATCAGCGTGCCGAAGTAGTTCACGTCGGAGACGACGTCGTAGGCCAGCTCCACCGTGACGCCCCGGTGGGCGCGCAGCAGGGCGTACTGCTCGGCGAAGGAGTCCCGCAGCTCGCTGGTGGCCGGGTCGATCAGCTGGGAGTCGCCCAGGTCGATGCCGAGGTCGGCGGCCTTCTTGCGGATCTGGTCGACCGGCCCGAGCAGGGTCAGGTCGCACACCCCGCGCCGCAGCAGCACCTCGGCCGCGTGCAGCACCCGCTCCTCGGTGCCCTCCGGGAGGACGACCCGGCGCCGCTCGGAGCGGGCCTGCTCGATCAGCTTGTGCTCGAACATCATCGGCGTGAGGCGGTCGCTGCTGGGGGCGGAGACGCGCCTGTTGAGGTCGGCGGTGTCGACGTGCCGCTCGAAGAGGCCGAGTGCCCGCTCCGCCTTGCGCGGGGTGGCCGCGTTCAACTTCCCCTCCAGGGAGAAGAGTTCGGCGGCGGTGGGGAAGCTGGTGCCGGGGACCGAGATCACCGGGGTGCCCGGGGCGAGGCGGGCGGCCAGGGTGAGGACGTGGTCGCCGGGCACCTCGTCCAGCGTGAGCAGCACGCCGGCGATCGGCGGGGTGCCGGCGCTGTGCGCGGCGAGCGAGCCCACCACCAGGTCGGCGCGGTCGCCCGGGGTGACGACCAGACAGCCCGGGGTCAGGGCGCCCAGGAAGTTCGGCAGCATGGCCCCGCCGAAGACGAAGTCCAGCGCGTCCCGGGCCAGCCCCGAGTCGTCGCCGAGCAGGACCTTCGCGCCGAGCGCGTGGGTGATCTGGGCGACGGTGGGGGCGGAGAGGGCCGCGTCGTCCGGGAGGACGTAGTACGGCACGGGCAGCCGGGAGTCGAGCCGCTCGGCTATCTCGTCCCGGTCCTCGGGGGCCACGCGGTTGGCGACCATGGCCAGCACGTCGCAGCCAAGGCCCTCGTACGCCCGGTAGGCGTTGCGGGTCTCGGCGAGCACGGACTCGGCGGTCTGCTTCCGGCCGCCCACGACCGGGATCACGGACGCGCCGAACTCGTTGGCGAGCCGGGCGTTGAGGGACAGCTCGTCCGGGAGCTGGGTGTCGGCGAAGTCGGTGCCGAGGACGAGGACGACGTCGTAGTCCCGGGCGACGGCGTGGAACCGGGCGACGAGCGTCGAGACCAGCTCGTCCGTGCCCCGCTCGGCCTGGAGGGCGGACGCCTCGGGGTAGTCCATGCCGTAGACGGTCGCCGGGTCCTGGGACAGCCGGTAGCGCGCCCGCAGCAGCTCGAACAGGCGGTCGGGCCCGTCGTGGACGAGGGGGCGGAAGACCCCGACCCGGTCGACCTGCCGGGTCAGGAGTTCCATGACCCCCAGCTCGACGACCTGGCGACCGTCGCCGCGGTCGATACCCGTCACGTACACGCTGCGCGTCACGCGGGATCTCCGTTTCGTCTGTGCGTACAAACCGTGAGTACAAACCGTGTGTATAAAAATCGCCCACCGAGGTGAGCAGAACCCTCTTGACAATACCCCTGGCGATGGATAAGGCGCTCGGAGCCAGGGTGGAGTGCGGGGGGAGTGCCGGTGGAGCTGGACGGAAGCGACATGGCTCCGGAGGGCATGAAACAATCGGACCTGGCTCACCGGTGTCAACAGCGAGCAGGAGACACAGCACGATGCGTATCGGAGTTCTCACCGCAGGCGGCGACTGCCCCGGCCTGAACGCCGTGATCCGGTCGGTCGTGCACCGCGCGGTCGACAATTACGGCGACGAGGTCATCGGCTTTGACGACGGGTACGCGGGCCTGCTGGACGGCCGCTACCGCGGCCTCGACCTGAACGCGGTCAGCGGCATCCTGGCCCGCGGCGGCACCATTCTCGGCTCCTCCCGCCTGGAGCGCGACCGCCTGCGCGAGGCCTGCGAGAGCGCCTCCGACATCGTCCACGACTTCGGCATCGACGCCCTGATCCCCATCGGCGGCGAGGGCACGCTGACCGCCGCGCGCATGCTGAGCGACGCGGGTCTGCCGGTGGTCGGCGTCCCCAAGACGATCGACAACGACATCTCCTCCACCGACCGCACCTTCGGTTTCGACACCGCCGTCGGGGTCGCCACGGAGGCGATGGACCGCCTGAAGACGACTGCCGAGTCCCACCAACGAGTGATGGTCGTCGAGGTCATGGGCCGGCACGCGGGCTGGATCGCCCTGGAGTCCGGCATGGCGGCCGGCGCCCACGGCATCTGCCTCCCCGAGCGCCCCTTCGACCCGGCGGACCTGGTCAAGTTGGTCGAGGAGCGCTTCTCCCGCGGCAAGAAGTTCGCGGTGATCTGCGTCGCCGAGGGCGCCCACCCCACCGAGGGCACCATGGACTACGGCAAGGGCGCGATCGACCAGTTCGGCCACGAGCGCTTCCAGGGCATCGGCACGGCCCTCGCGTACGAGCTGGAGCGGCGGCTCGGCAAGGAGGCCAAGCCGGTCATCCTCGGCCACGTCCAGCGTGGCGGCACGCCGACCGCGTACGACCGCGTCCTCGCGACCCGCTTCGGGTGGCACGCGGTGGAGGCCGCGCACCGGGGCGAGTTCGGGCGCATGACCGCGCTGCGCGGGACGGACATCGTGATGGTGCCGCTCGCGGAGGCGGTGACCGAGCTGAAGACGGTCCCGAAGGACCGGATGGACGAGGCGGAGTCGGTCTTCTAGGACGGGCCCCGGCCGGAGTTGTTCTCCACGGCCGTCCAGAAGTGATCGACGATCCCGTCGAGGAACTCCCGGCCGCCCTCACCCGAGTCGCCGGCGTCGCCCCAGTTCAGGGTGGCGACCATCTGCCCCTGGTAGGTCCTGTGCAGCTCCTGGAGGACACCCTCCAGGAGACGCCGCTCCAGGGGCACGACCTTGCCGAGGGGGCGCACGTACGCCTTCCAGCGCGTGGTGACCGCGCCGCGCAGCAGGTCGGCCAGTTCGGCGTCACGCCCCGCGACGGTGACCAGGTCGGAGGCGGACAGGCCGAGCAACTCGGCGAGCGCGGCGGACTGCCGCTCGGTGCCCTGCCATCGCTCGCCCTCCTCCATCCGCAGATACGCCCGCAGTTCCTGCCCGACGGCACGGGCGACGTCCTCCGGCGCGAACCCGCGGGCGATCCGGTGTTCGCGCAGGGTGCGCGGACGGCCGATGAGTTCACCGGGGGAACACCACAGCACGCCCGCGAGCGCGGTGAGTTCCGGGCTGCTCGGGCTGGTGGCCCCGCGCTCCCAGGCGATGACGAGGTCCGGGGTGACGTAGGGAAGACCGTACGAGGAACGCAGGCCGTAAGCGACGTGCTCGGGCCCCATGCCGAGGGCGGCGCGCAAGCGTCGGGCGGCGGGGGCGTCGAACGGGGGGCCGGGCTGGTTCGGCAGGGCTGGGGGGCGGCGCATTGGCCACAACGTAGGGGCGGGGCGAGGAGCTGACTACGCTCTGTTCGGCCAGTATCACTCATTGTAGAACATACGGTTTCGGGTGTGGGGTAGGGGTGGCTGAAGATCGTCTGTCGACGGGACAGGACCGGTCGCGAGGATGGCGTCGGGCCACCCGGGCGGGGGGCCGGGAGGAGCGTGACTTTCGTGTACGAGGTGAACGGCAAGGTCGAGGGGCATGTGCGCGAGCGTCTGCTGGCGCCGAACTTCTGGCATCTCGCGACGGTCGGCCCTGACGGGACGCCGCAGATCTCGCCCATGTGGGCGGACCTCGAAGATGAGTTCGTCATGGTCAACACGTCGATGGGCCGGGTGAAGGAGGCGAACCTGCGGCGCAATCCGAACGTTTCCCTCTCCCACCACGACCCCGACAACCCCTACGACCGCGTGGAGATCCGGGGCCGGGTCGCCCTCCCCCACTGCCTTAAGGGCGTGGGAGGTGCCCCCACGTCGAGGGCGAGGAGGCGGAACGCTCCATGGACCGCCTCACCCGGAAGTACATCGGCGAGGACCGCTACCCGTGGCTCCTGGCCGGCGAACGCCGCGTGATGCTGCTGATCGAGCCGGTACGGGTGCGCAGGGTCGTGGGGGTGGAGCCGTTCCGGCCGGGGGTGTTGCCGGAGGGGTGACCGGAGGGGCTCAGCCGCGGTACGGGACCGTGGATCGTGCCCTTACCCCCGCCCTCCGTTGATCTGCTTGCCGATGACCGTCCCGTGGAACGTCCCGCCCCGGAAGTCGAAGTGGTCCCCGGTGTTCGACACTGCGTCGCCGGGACCTCGTCGGGGTCCCTCCTTGGAGCCGACGGAGTCCGCGGAGTCGGAGGAGGCCCTCGGGCGGTGTTTGTGGAGCACGCCCATGGCCACCGTCGCCGCCTGTTCGGCCGCCCGCTTCTGGGAGCCCGAGGCGTCGGCCCTGTGCTTCGCCGCGTCGGCGTGGTCGCTGATGCCCCGGATCACGAGCGCGCCCACCTGGCCGTTCAGATGGGCCGCATGGGCCGCCCCGGAGCCCTCCATCTCGATCGCCGCCGCGTCGTTGTAGTGCTCGCGCAGGTGCCGGGCGATCTCGGAACGGGAGTGCGCCAGCACCACGTCCGCCGTCGCGATCGGCTTGAAGTGCGCCCGTACGTCATCCATGTCCCGCACCGCGGAACGCGCCGCCTGCACCAGCGCGTTGGAGCCCGGCCAGGCCTCGGGGCGGACGAGGAAGCCCTCGGGGGTCTGCTTGCCGCCGTGGATGCCGTAGACCTTCGTGCCCACGACGACGTCCCCGATCCCGATGTCGTCCTTCAGGCTGCCCGCCACCCCGACGAACAGCACCGCCTGCGGCCGCAGCCATGACACGAGCTGTGCCGTCTGCGCGGCGGCGTTCGTCGCGCCCTCGCCGAGTTCCGCGAGGGCGACCGTCCACGGTGTGCCCTCGAGGCGGCCGCGTTCGACGCGGGGCCCGTCCTCGTGGACGAGTTCCGTCCGCTCGGCGATGTGGGCGCGCACGGCGGCGTACTCGACCGCGAGGGCGGTGAGGATCACGACGGTGGGAGGTGTCTCGGGCACCCCTTTAAGGTACTGGCAAGTCGCCGACGCGGGAGTGTCGTTGGCAGTGGGGGAAGGGGCAGCGTGTGGCAGAGCGGGAGGATCTCGGGGTCGGGCAGCTGCTGCTCGCCGAGTACCAGAGCGTCAAGGACGAGCAGAAGGCCCGGATCGGCTTCCGGGACAACCTGCTGTACGTGACGCTCGCCGTGGTCGCCGCGGTGATCGCCGCCGCGGCTCAGGCCAGGCAGACGTCCATGCTCCTCGCACTGCCACCGGTGTGTGTCGTGCTCGGGTGGACCTATCTGGTCAACGACGAGAAGATCTCGGCGATCGGCGCCTATGTGCGGGGCGACCTGGGGCCCCGGCTCGCCGAACTCACGGGCGAGGGGCGGACGAACGCCTTCCACTGGGAGACCTTCCACCGCGGTGACGCCCGCCGGGTGTCGCGGAAGATCGTGCAGTGCGCCGTCGATCTCCTCGCGTTCTGCCTCGTGCCGTTGAGCGCACTGGTCGTGTACTGGGCGGGTGGGCAGGTCTCCGCCGGGCTGCTGGTGCTCTCGGTGGCCGAAGCCCTCGCGGTCCTCGGGCTGGGGGTGTACATCGTGGTCTACGCCGTGCCGTTCGGGGTGGGGAGCGGCACACGGTGACCCGCCCTCACCGCCCCCGCCCGCCCGGAACCCACCGATACACCAGCTCAGGTCTCCCCACCTGCCCGTACAACGGCTTCCGCTCGGCTCTCTTGCCCTCCACCAGGTGCTCCAGGTAGCGGCGGGCCGTGATGCGTGAGATGCCCACGACCTCGGCCACCTTGGCGGCCGTGAGGCCCTCGGCGACCTCGCGCAGTGCGCCGGTGACGCGTTCGAGGGTCGGTGCGCTCAGGCCCTTCGGCAGGGCCGCGGGGCTCGGGGCCCGTAGCGCCGCGAGGGCGCGGTCCACCTCGTCCTGGCCGCTGGCCTCGCCGGCGGCTCCCCGGAACTCGGCGTACCGCACGAGGCGGTCGCGCAGGGTGGCGAAGGTGAAGGGTTTCAGGACGTACTGGACGACGCCCAGGGACACGCCCTCGCGTACGACCGTCAGGTCCCGCGCGGACGTCACCGCGATGACGTCCGCGTGATAGCCGGCCGCCCGCAGGGTGCGCGCCAGTTGCAGGCCGTGCACGTCGGGCAGGTGCAGGTCGAGGAGGAGCAGGTCGACCGCCGTACGGTCGAGCATCCGCCGGGCCTCGGCGCCCGTGTGGGCCTTGCCGACGGCGACGAAGCCGGGGACCCGGCTGACGTACAGGACGTGCGCGTCCGCCGCGACCGGGTCGTCCTCCACGACCAGGACACGGATGGGCTGCTCGGACGTCGTCACACCGCACCTCCAGAGGCTGTTCTCTCAGAGGTGCTTCTTACGGAGGTGGGGCTCACGGAGGAAGAGGCGGAGGCGGAGGCGGACGGCCCCAGGGGCAGTCGTACCTCGAACTCCGCGCCGCCTCCGTCGGCCTCCGCGACCGCCAGCGTGCCCTCGTGCCGGTGCACAGCCTGCCGTACCAGGGCCAGGCCCAGGCCACGGCCGCCCGGTCCCGCCGGCTTCGTCGAGAAGCCGCGCTCGAAGACGAGGGAGGCGTGCGCGGGATCGACGCCCGCCCCCGTGTCCGACACCCGCAGCACCAGCTCGGCGCCCTCGGTGCGCGCCGTCACCGTGACGCGGGCCCGCAGGCTGCCCTGGGCCGCGTCCACCGCGTTGTCGATCAGGTTGCCGAGGATCGTCACCAGGTCGCGGGCCGGCAGCGACTCCGGCAGCAGCCCGTCGTCCAGGCCGCTCTCCTCCGACACCACCAGTTCCACGCCCCGCTCGTTGGCCTGGGCCGTCTTGCCGAGCAGCAGGGCCGCGAGCACCGGCTCGCTCACCGCCGCCACCACCTGGTCGGTGAGTGCCTGGGCGAGTTCCAGCTCGGCCGTCGCGAACTCCACGGCCTCCCCGGCGCGGCTCAGCTCGATCAGGGAGACGACCGTGTGCAGCCGGTTGGCGGCCTCGTGCGCCTGTGAGCGCAGCGCCTGCGTGAAGCCCCGCTCCGAGTCCAACTCGCCCATCAGGGACTGGAGTTCGGTGACATCGCGCAGTGTCACGACCGTTCCGCGCCGCTCACCGCCCGACACCGGGGACGTGTTCACCACCAGGACGCGCGACGACGTCAGGTGCACCTCGTCGACCCGCGGCTCCGACGCCAGCAGCGCCCCCGTCAGCGGTGCCGGGAGGCCGAGTTCCGCCACCGACGTGCCCACGACGTCACCGGGCACGCCCAGCAACTCCCGGCCGCCGTCGTTGATCAGCGCCACCCGGTACTGACCGTCGAGCATGAGCAGCCCCTCGCGTACGGCGTGCAGCGCGGCCTCGTGGTAGTCGTGCATGCGGCTGAGTTCGGACGCGTTCATGCCGTGAGTGTGGCGGCGCAGCCGGGCGTTGACGACGTACGTGCCGACGGCGCCGAGTGCGAGCGCGCCGGCCGCGACGCCGAGCAGGGCCGTCACCTGGCCCCGCACCCGCTCGCTGATCGCCTCGACCTTGATGCCCGCGCTGACCAGGCCGATGATCCGCTTGTCGCCGTCCTCGATGGGGACGACCGCGCGGACCGACGGGCCGAGGGTGCCGGTGTAGGTCTCGCTGAAGGCCTCGCCCTTCAGGGCCCGCGCGGTGTGGCCGCGGAAGTGCTGCCCTATTTCGTCCCGGTCGGGGTGGGTCCAGCGGATGCCCTGCGGGTTCATGATCGTGACGAAGTCGACCTGGGTGTCGTGCATGATCCGCAGCGCGTACGGCTGGAGTGCGGCCGAGGGGTCGGGGCCGCGGATCGCCAGGTGCACGGAGGGGGCGTCGGCGACCGAGTGGGCGACCGCCATGGCCTGGCGGGTCGCCGCATCCTCGGCCTGGCGGGTGTCGCTGACGTACGTGAAGAGCGCATATCCGGCCACGACGACGGCGATCAGCACCGCCTGCATGGCGAAGAGCTGACCGGCCAGGCTGCGCGGCCTCGGGGCGGGTATACGCATGTCGTCAGTCTGCCTCTTGGCCGATTGTGAACTAAATGAACGGAAGGGTGACCGCGCTCACAGGGGCGGGAATAGTCACGGCTAACCCCCACAACCCCATCCGGACGTGAGCCGCACGCCGGTGATGCCGACGAAGACGTCAAGGAGGGCACCGTGGCCGCCGCCAGCAACTCCCCAACGGCACCTGCCGCACCCGCCAAGCGGGACCGCACGCATTATCTCTACATCGCGGTGATTGCCGCGGTTGCGCTCGGTATCGCCGTGGGCTTGATCTGGCCCGACTTCGGAGTCGAGCTCAAGCCGCTCGGCACCGGATTCGTGAACCTGATCAAGATGATGATCTCGCCGATCATCTTCTGTACGATCGTGCTGGGCATCGGCTCGGTGCGCAAGGCAGCCAAGGTCGGCGCCGTCGGCGGTATCGCGCTCGGCTACTTCACGGTGATGTCCCTGGTGGCCCTGGGCATCGGCCTGGTCGTCGGCAACATCCTGGAGCCCGGTACGGGCCTGCAGCTCACGGACGCGATCAAGAGCGCCGGGCACGACCAGGTGGACGCCGAGGCGCTGCCGCCGGTGGACTTCGCGCTCTCGATCATCCCGAAGACCATGGTCTCCGCCTTCACCGAGGGCCAGGTCCTCCAGACTCTGCTGGTCGCCCTGCTCGCCGGCTTCGCGCTGCAGGCGATGGGCCAGGCCGGTGCGCCGATCCTGCGGGGGATCGACCACATCCAGCGACTCGTCTTCCGTATCCTCGCCATGGTGATGTGGGCCGCCCCGATCGGTGCCTTCGGCGCCATCGCCGCGGTCGTCGGTTCGGCCGGTGTGGACGCGCTGAAGAGCCTCGCCGTGCTGATGTTCGGCTTCTACGTCACCTGCTTCCTGTTCGTCTTCATCGTGCTCGGCGTGCTGCTGCGGGTCGTCGCGGGCCTGAACATCCTCACGCTCTTCAAGTACCTGGGCCGTGAGTTCCTGCTGATCCTGTCCACCTCCTCCTCCGAGTCCGCGCTGCCGCGCCTCATCGCGAAGATGGAGCACCTGGGTGTCAGCAAGCCGGTGGTCGGCATCACCGTCCCGACCGGCTACTCCTTCAACCTCGACGGCACCATGATCTACATGACCATGGCCTCGCTGTTCATCGCCGACTCCATGGGTACGCCGATGTCGATCGGGGAGCAGATCCCGCTGCTGCTCTTCCTGCTCGTCGCCTCGAAGGGTGCGGCCGGTGTCTCCGGTGCCGGTCTCGCCACGCTGGCCGGCGGCCTGCAGTCGCACAAGCCCGCCCTGGTGGACGGCGTCGGCCTCATCGTCGGCATCGACCGCTTCATGAGCGAGGCCCGCGCCCTCACCAACTTCGCGGGCAACGCCGTCGCCACGGTCCTGATCGGCACCTGGACCAAGGAGATCGACAACGACCGCGTCCGGCAGGTCCTCGCCGGCGAGGTGCCCTTCGACGAGAAGACCCTGCTCGACGACGGCGAGGGCGACACCGCCACCGCCGGGGTGCCCGAGCAGCGTGAGGACGGCGAGAAGGAGCTGGCGAAGGCCTGACCTCCGCCCCCTCCGCCCACCCGCTCCGGGTGTCCGGCCCGGCCTGAACCCGGGCCGGGCACCCGGCACGGACGCCGGGCGGCTGAGTACTCCCCCGTATGCTCAGCCGCCCGGTTCCCTTTCCCCAGGTCCGGGGAGTCCGGAACGAGACCTACTCGCTCAGCTCGGCCACCAGCGAGGTGGCCCTGGAGGCGGGCACGCCCGCCGTGGTCAGCAGTGTGACCGCGGCGGAGCGGCCCGCCTCCTGTGCTGCCGGCAGTCCGTCGTTCACCGCTTCCATGAGGGCGAACAGCATCTGCTCGTGCACGTACGCCAGCGCCTGGGGCGGCAGCGGTGACGTGAAGACCCCCTGCTCCAGGCCCCGCCGGAGCACTTCGGCGCCGGCGGCGCGGGCCGGGGCGAGCCGCTCGCGGATGCCCTGCACGGTGACGCTGCGCTGGGCCGGCGCCACGAGGATGCGGTAGCGGTCGGCGACCTCCCAGACCGCGAGCGTGGAGCGCGCCACCGCCTCCGCCGGGTCCCGGGCGTCCTCGCGGCCCGTGGTGTGTGCCGCCTCCACCGCCTCCACCGCACCGTCGACCAGCGTGCTGATCAGCGCCTCCCGGCTGGGGAAGTGCCCGTACACCGTCCGGCGGACGACGCCCGCGGCGCGCGCGATCTGGTCCATGGACGCGTCCGGGTCGCGCAGCAGCTCGGCGAGGGCGACGTCGAGGATGCGGCGCCGGTTCGCGTCCGCGCGGCTGGTGCTACCCGTGGTCATGGCCGTCATTCCGCCTCCCTGCTCATCGGCCCCGGCCTCGCTCCGTGAGGGCTCCGCCCCCACCTCCCAGAACTAAGCGCACGACCGATCGTGCATGTCGCTCATTTGTGGCAGGATGACGGAGTGAACGAGCCGGTGCAGCGTGTGGGGACGGGGACGAGGGCGGCGACACGGGTGCGGGACGGGCGGCTGCTGCGCGGCGTCCGGAGCCGGCAGGTGGTCGCCCGGCGGGCCGCCGACGTGGCCTCCGTGGAAGGGCTCAACGGGCTCAGCATCGGGCGGCTGGCCGCCGATCTGGGGCTCAGCAAGAGCGGGGTCCAGACGCTGTTCGGGACCAAGGAGCGACTCCAGGTGGCCGCCGTGGAGTTCGCACAGCAGGCGTTCGTCGAGGCGGTCGTACGGCCCGCGTCCGCCGCTGAGCCCGGGGCGGCCCGGCTGCGCTCGCTGGTCGAGCACTGGATCGCCTACGCCGAGACACCCCTGTTCCCCGGCGGCTGCTTCTGGGCCGCCAACCTCGCCGACTTCGACAGCCGCCCCGGCGTGGTCCGCGACGCCCTCGCCGCCCATCACCGCGACTGGCTCGGCCTCCTCGCCGGGGAGTTCCGCGAGGCCGCCCGCGCGGGCGAGACCGCCCCGCTGAACGCCGAGCTCACCGCCTTCCAGCTCGACGCGGTCCTCACGGCCGCGAACATCGCCCTGCGGATGGGCGACACGGACGCACCGGCCAAGGTCCGGCAGGTCCTGACGGAACTCCTCACCCCGCCTGCCTGACCTCCGCCCGCCCGACCTCCTCGTCGAGGCGGGACAACTCCTGCGCCCCCAGCACCAGATCAGCCGCTGCCGCCGAGTCCCGGATCGTCTCCGGGCGGCTTGCTCCCGGGATCGGAAGCACGGTCGGGGACTGAGCCAACAGCCAGGCCAGGCAGACCTGTTGGGGGCTCACGCCGCGCTCGCGGGCGACCTCGTGAAAGGCCCCGAAGGCCCCGAAGGCCCCGAAGGCCCCGGAGGCCCCGGAGGCCCCGTGCCTCCGCTCGCCCGCCAGGCGGGAAGGGCCGTCCAGCGAGCTGCGGGAGATGCCGCCCAGGGGGCTCCAGGGGAGGAAGGCCAGGCCGAGCTCGGCGCACAGGCGCAGCTCGGGGGCGCTGTCGCGCACCGCGGGGGAGTACCGGTTCTGTACGGAGACCAGTCGGTCGCCGAGGATCTCGCGGGCCGTGTGGATCTGCCGGGTGGTCGTGTTGGAGACGCCGGCCAGCCGGATCTTGCCCTCGTCCAGCAGATCGCGCAGGGCGCCGACCGACTCCTCGAAGGGGACCTCCGGGTCGGGCTTGTGGAGTTGGTAGAGGCCGATGGCCTCGATGCCGAGCCGCTCGAGGGAGGCCTCGGCGGCCGCCCTGAGGTGGCGCGGGGAGCCGTTCACCGTCCAGTCGGCGCCGGCCGGTCTGCCCCGGCCGCCCTTGGTGGCGACCAGGACGTCCGCCGTGTCACCGCCGTGGGTGGCGAGGGCGCGGGCCACCAGGTGCTCGTTGTGGCCGGGTGCGGCGCCCGGCAGATGGTAGGAGTCCGCCGTGTCCAGCAGGGTGACGCCCGCGTCCAGCGCCGCGTGGACGGTGGCCAGGGCGCGGGCCTCGTCCGGGCGGCCCTCGATGGACAGCGGCATCGCGCCGAGCCCGATCGCGCTCACCCGCAGGCCGCCCAGGGTGCGGTATCGCATGTCAGGCGCCCTTTCCCACGGTCTGGAGGGTCTCCGCCACCGCCCGTGGCAGCCACTGGCGGACGTGGCCGAAGGCGAAGCCGAGCCGGGTGGCCCGGGAGTTGTCCATGCCGTAGGAGCGGGTGAAGGCGTAGGGGGAGAGTTCACCCACCTCGACCTCGTGGAAGCGGGTCCTGCCGTCGGGCAGCTGGGCGGCCACCGCCGCGCACAGGTCCTCGGTCGTCAGCGTGCCGTGCGACGCCGCGTTGACCGGGCCCGTGAAGTCCTCGCCCACCGCCCAGAACAGGAAGTCGGCGATCTCCTCGACGTGGATGTACGTCGCCGGCTGGTTCACGGGGGGTACGGCGATCGCCTCGCCGGCCCGGACGCGGTCCACGTAGTGCCGCAGGCGGCCGGTGAAGTCGTCGTCCCCGCCCAGCACATGGGCCACCCGTATCGAGGTGTACGGGAAGCCGGGGTCCGCCGCGAGCACCGCCTCCGCCTGCCGCTTGCCCTCGCCGTAGTGCGTGTCGAGGAACTCCGGGTCCGTCCAGGGGAGTTCGAGGTCGACGGGGACGGTCGTCGGGTCGACGTCGGCCTCGCGGACGGGGGCGATGGAGTCCTCGTACTCGTACACCTCGACCGTCGAGGTCATCACGTGGCGTCGGGTGCGGCCCGTGAAGACGCGGCGGGCGATCGCCGCCTGGAGCGGGGTGTAGCAGACCTGGTCGACCACGACGTCGAAGGTGCGTGAACCGAGCGCTTCGTTCAGCGACTTCTCGTCATCGCGGTCGGCGACCAGATGAATCGCTCCGGGAGGGGGAGCGGAAGAGCCGCGATTGAGGACCGTGACCCGGTCGCCGGCGGCCAGCAGACGTGCGATCAGTCGCTTGCCGAAATAGCGGTTCCCGCCGATGACCAGTATCTCTCGTTCCTTTTTCATGACCATAATTCTCCCGGCGTACACGCACGTCCTGAAGGGGGAACCATGGGAGTTGAGGCCGCCGCACCGAAAGAAACGCGGTATCTGCGCGCCGCCGCCAACGAAACGTCGGTGGCCTTCGACGCGTTGGACCGGCAGATCCTGGAGCTCCTGCAGACCGACGGTCGGATCAAGCTCAGTGAGCTGGGCCGCAGGGTGCGTCTGAGTCCGGCGGCCGTCACCGAACGAGTCCGGCGGCTCGAAGCCGCGGGCGTGATCGGCGGCTACGGCGCCCGGGTCGACCCGGCCCGCCTCGGTTACGGCATCCAGGCGTTCATCCGGGTCAACCCGCACGGCGGCTACAACCTGAAGCACCCCAGGACCCTGGAGCTGATCGAGCGTCCCGAGATCACCGAGGTGCACCACGTGGTCGGCGAGGACTGCTGGATCCTCAAGGTCGCCGTCCGGGACACCGTCCACCTGGAGGAGGTCCTGGAGGCGGTCTCGGCCCTGGGCCGCACGACGACGTCGATCGTGCTCACCTCGCCGGTCGAGCGGAAACCGCTGTTGCCTTGACGTCGGCGTCAAGCCGTACGTTCGTAGGCATGCGAATCGGCGAGCTGGCCGCTCGGGCCGGGACCACGACCCGGACGCTGCGGTACTACGAGTCACGGGGGCTGCTGCCCGCACGCCGCGACGACCAGGGATACCGGTCGTACGACGAGCGCGACCTCAGGCTGCTGCAACAGATCAGGACGCTGCAGGACTTCGGGTTCGATCTGGAGGAGACGCGGCCCTTCGTGGAGTGTCTGCGGGCCGGGCACCCGGAGGGCGACTCCTGCCCCGCGTCCCTCGTGGTCTACCGGCGCAAGCTGGACGAACTGGATGCGCTGATCGGCGATCTGCGGGCGGTGCGGGAGCAGGTCGCCCAGCAGCTCACGCGGGCCGAGCGGGCGCGCGACGAGCTGGGCGCCGAGTCGCTGGTTCCGGGGGGTCCGGAACCTGGATGCGAACTGGGAGGGCAGGAGCTGTGATCAAGGCAGCCGGTGTGGCCGAGGTGACGGACGCGGACTTCGAGGCGGAGGTGATCGGGGCGCGGCTGCCGGTGCTGGTGGAGTTCACCGCCGACTGGTGCCCGCCGTGCCGGCAGATGGGTCCGGTGCTCAGTGCCCTAGCGCAGGAGGAGGGCGACCGGCTCAAGGTGGTCCAGCTGGACGTGGACACCAACCCGGAGACCACGAACGCGTACAAGGTGCTGTCGATGCCGACGTTCATGGTGTTCCGCGACGGCGAGCCCGTGAAGGCGATGGTGGGGGCGCGGCCCAGGCGCAAGCTCCTGGAGGAGCTGTCCGACGTGATGTGAAACCCCGGTGCCCCACAAGAAATCCCCCGAGCAATTGCGCTCGGGGGATTTCTCTGCGTATATTCAATGGTTCGCGACTTCAAGGAAAATGGAGTCGCAAAGAAGTTCAGTGAGCACAGTATATCCGGGCGGGAGTGGAATTGTCAAACACCGAATTGCCAGACGATGAAATGCGACGCGAGCAGGAATTCATCGACGGCCTGTACGCGCGCGTGGACGCGCTGCGCGGTGACACCGAGACCTCCGTCACGGACGCGCTCGCCCAGGGCCACACCCCCAGGCAGGCCAGGCTGGAGCGGGACATCCTCGTCGCCGAGCGCTCGGGGCTGCTCGCCGCGCTGAACGCGGTGGACGGCTCGCTCTGCTTCGGCCGGATCGACCTCACCACCGGCACCCATCACCACATCGGCCGGATCGGCCTGCGCACCGAGGACGCCGAGCGCACGCCGATCCTCATCGACTGGCGGGCCGACGTCGCCCGCCCCTTCTACCTGGCCACCGGCCACACCCCGATGGGTCTGCTCCGGCGCCGGCACATCACCACCGAGGGCCGCCGGGTGGCCGCCCTGCACGACGAGATCCTCGACCTCGGCGACGCCACCCGCACCGGCCACGAGGACCCGACCGGCGACGCGGTGCTGCTCTCCGCGCTCAACTCCGCCCGCACCGGCCGCATGAGCGACATCGTGCAGACCATCCAGGCCGAGCAGGACGAGATCATCCGCGCCCCCCACCGCGGGGTGCTGGTGGTGGAGGGCGGGCCGGGCACCGGCAAGACGGCGGTCGCCCTGCACCGGGCCGCGTACTTGTTGTACGAGCACCGTGAGCTGCTCGCCAAGCGGGCCGTCCTGATCGTCGGCCCCAACCCCGCCTTCCTCGGCTACATCGGCGAGGTGCTGCCCTCCCTCGGTGAGACGGGCGTGCTGCTCGCCACGGTCGGCGAGCTGTTCCCCGGCGTCAGGACGACGGCCACGGACACGCCCGAGGCGGCCGCCGTGAAGGGCCGCGCGGGGATGGCCGACGTGCTCGCCGCCGTCGTACGGGACCGGCAGGCGCTGCCCGATCCGGTGATCGCGATCGCGCACGACCGCGAGGTCCTGATGCTCGACGACGGCCTGGTGAGCGTCGCCCGAGAGCGCACGCGGGAGGCGAAGCTGCCGCACAACGCGGCCCGCGAGCACTTCGAGGGCCACATCCTCAACACGCTCACCGAGCTCTACGCCGAACGCGTCGGCACCGACCCCTATGACGGATCCAGCCTGCTGGACCCCAGCGACATCACCCAGATCCGCGACGAACTCGCCGAGAACCCGGAGGTCTGGTCCGCGGTCGACCAGCTGTGGCCGCGCCTGACCCCGCGGCGCCTGGTCGCCGACTTCCTCGCCGACCCCGAGGGGTACGTGAGCGAGGAGGACGCGGCCGCGATCCGCCGCCCGGTGACACGGGCGTGGACCGTGGCGGACGTACCGCTGCTCGACGAGGCGGCCGAACTGCTCGGGGAGGACGACCGCTTGGCGCGTGCGCGCGCCGAGCGCGAACGGGAAACCCAGATCGCCTACGCCCAGGGCGTCCTCGACGTCTCCTACGCCTCGCGGACCTACGAGTTCGACGACAAGCAGGACGACGACCCCGATGCCAGCGAGATCCTGTCCGCGCACGACATCATCGACGCCGAACGGTTCGCCGAGCGCCAGGAGGAGGACGACCACCGCAGCGCCGCCGAGCGCGCGGCGGCCGACCGGACCTGGGCGTTCGGGCACATCATCGTCGACGAGGCGCAGGAGCTGTCGCCGATGGCGTGGCGGCTGCTCATGCGGCGCAGCCCGACCCGCTCGATGACCCTGGTCGGCGACCCCGCGCAGACCGCGGAGGCGGCCGGTGTCGGCGCGTGGGCGGACATCCTCCAGCCGTACGTGGAGGACCGCTGGGAGCACACCCGCCTCGGTGTCAACTACCGCACCCCCGCCGAGATCATGGAGATCGCGGCGGCCGTGGTCCGCGCCGAGCACCCCGCGTTCGAACCGCCGAGTTCCGTGCGCTCCACGGGTGTACGGCCCTGGCTGCGCGCCACCGACGACCTGCCCGGCGCCGTCGCCAAGGCGGTCGAGGAGCTCACCCCCGCCGAGGGGCGGCTCGCCGTGATCGCCCCGCGCGACCTGCACCGTAAGCTCGCCGCACGCCTCGACGGAGTGACGGCGGGCGCGGAGCCCGACCTGACCCACGCGGTCGTCCTGCTGGACCCGCGCCAGTCGAAGGGCCTGGAGTTCGACTCGGTGCTCGTGGTCGAGCCCGGGCGGTACGGCACGAGCGACCTGTACGTGGCGCTGACCCGGGCCACCCAGCGGCTGGGGGTGCTGCACACGGGTTCGGTGCCGAATGCGCTGGCCAAGGCGTTCGCGTAGGGATCCGGATTCGTGTAGGAGCCGTAACAGTTCGTGACACGATCACTGCGTGTGCACGGTCGGTGCGGTAAGCGTTGCGGTATGGACGTGCACCCCCCCTTCGCCACCGCGCCGGCCGACAGCCCCACGCTCGCGTCGCTGCCCGTGGAACCGCTGCTCACCGCGGAGTTCGACAGCGATCCCGGCGCGGTGTACGCGCGGCTGCGGCACACCTACGGTCCGGTCGCGCCCGTCGGTTTCATGGGCGTGCCGGTGTGGCTGGCCCTCGGCTACCGCGAGGTCCTCGAAGTGCTCAGGAACGAGAGCCAGTGGCGGCGGGACATCCGCTACTGGCGGGAACGGGCGCAGGGACACCTGCCCGCCGACTGGCCGCTCCTCGCCGGGTACGAGGTACGGCAGACGATGTTCATGGACGAGGAGGAGCACCGGGCGGCGCGGCGCACGCACCACTCGGCGCTCAGCCCCTTCCAGGCCACGGCGAGCCCCGAGGGCTGGGAGCTGCGGGCGGCCGTCGAACGCTACGCCGACGAACTCGTCGCCCTGCTCGCCGCGGAGTCGGGCACCACCGGCTTCGCCGACCTCGGCGCGCAGTACACCCGGCCGCTGCTGCTGATGGTCACCACCCGGCTGTTCGGCTGCCCGGTCGAGCTCGGCGACGAACTGGTCATGGACCTGTGGCGGATGCTGGACGGCGGTCCCGACGCCGGGCCCGCCACGGCACGTGCGCTGGCGACGATGACCAGGCTCGCCGCGCACCGCAGGGCCCGCCCCGGCGACGACCTCACCTCGTACATGCTGCTCGCCGACCCGGACCTGAGCGACGAACAGCTCGGCCGGGAGCTGTTCATGAACGCCGTCTACCTCAACGACATCACCGGCAACATGGTCCTCAACACTCTTCTCGAGGTACTGCGCGGCAACGCCACCGTGCGGCGCAGCCTGTCCGCCGGGCAGCTCGGCGAGACGGTGAACCGGGCCGCGCTCGCCAACCCGCCCGTCGCCAACATGTGTTTCCGCTTCGCCGCGCGGGACGTCCGGCTCGGCGACTTCTGGGTCCGGGCCGGAGACATCGTCTCCCCGTCCGCGGCGGCCGCACACCAGGACCTGCTGGCCATCGGCTCCTCGCACATGATCGGCACCACCGTCAGCACCCGCGCCCACCTCGGCTGGGGCGCCGGACCCCACCAGTGCCCCAGCACCGCCCGCGAGTTGGGCACCCTCATCGTGACCACCGCGGTCGGCCGCGTCTTCGACCACTTCACCAAGGTCGAACTGACCCTCCCGCACGACCAGTTGCCCTGGCGCTCGGGCCCGGTGGTGCGGGGCCTGCGCCTGCTCCCGGTGCGCTACGAACTGGCGGCGACCGCCCCGTCCGCCCACCGACCGGTGCCGGCCCCCGCCGCCACCGACACACACGGCTGCGACGGCCACGCCAGGGGGCTGCTGGCGGCCCTGCGCAGACTGATGTTCGGCGGTAAGAGGGAGGGCTGACGCGCCTTCAGGCAGGGTGAGACCGGCTCGATGTTGGTGCAAAGACCCCCAAATTACGGTAATGGGCCGCGGTGTTCACGCGGTCGCGGTACGAAGGCCGACGGCCGTACGCCGTCGGCCCGCCGGTCGCGGATGTCCTGATCCGTCCCCCGGGGCAAATGGGGCGAGCGGGGATCAGATCTCCCCGGACGGGCACGTGGTACCCACGGCCGCAGGAGCCCGCTTTACCTAAAGGGTCGGCCAGGAGAGGCAGGCGCACTCTCTTGACGTGCGCAAGTAAGGGCCAGTTAAGGTCCGTCCGCTTTTGAACTTCTTATGACCCCCGGGTGGGGACTCTGTGAGGTCGGAGGGGGCGGCGGGGATGAGTGTGTCCGGAAGACGGCGGCACGCCGGAAGAACGCTGATCGGAGTGATCACGGCAGCGGTCGTGGCGGGAGCGGTGCCCGCGTTGGGCACCGCGGTCCCCGCGCACGCCGCGCCCCGCTCGGCCCCCGTCGCGGGGCCACAGGCACCGAAGACCGCGACGACGCTGTCCGCCGCCGAGCACGCGGCCACCGCGGGCGGCGCCGATGTCGAGGTCACCTCGCTGCGCACCGAGTCGAGCGAGGTGTACGCCACCCCCGACGGCCAGGTGGAGGCCGTGCAGCACCTCAAGCCCGTCCGCACCCGCGTCGACGGGCAGTGGAAGGCGATCGACAACACGCTGGCCAAGCAGCCAGACGGTTCGGTGGCCCCGCACGCGGCCGCCGTCGGGATGACCTTCTCCGGCGGCGGAAAGACCCCACTGGTCACCCTGGAGCGGACCGGCCGGAAGCTGGCGTACTCCTGGCCGACCCCGCTGCCGGTCCCGGCGCTCGACGGGGACACGGCCACCTACGCCGATGTGCTGCCGGGCGTGGACCTGAAGATGCGGGCCACCACGGACGGCTTCTCCGAGGTGCTCGTGGTCAACACCTCGCAGGCGGCGAAGAACCCGGCGCTCGCCGAGCTGAAGCTGGGCGTCGACTCCCCGGGTCTCGACCTGCGCGCCACGTCTTCCGGCGGACTGGAGGCGGTCGACGAGACCGCGGGCGGTGTGGTCTTCCAGGCGCCCACACCCCTGATGTGGGACTCCGGCACCCGGCAGGCCACGGCGGCCGCGGGCGCGAAGAGCCGGACGGCGGCGGCACAGACCGACAGCACGCCGTCCACCGCCACTGCCTCCCCGACCGCTCCCGCTCCCGAGCGGAGCGGCCCGAAGGGCCCCGGTGACGCCGCGAGGGTCGCCCCCCTCGGCGTCGACGTCGCCGCGGGCGGCGGCGAGCTGCGACTCACCCCGAACCACGGGCTGTTGACGGGCACCGACACCACGTTCCCGGTCTACATCGACCCGCAGACCTCCACCCCGAAGGCGGGGGAGTGGACCATGGTCTCGCACTACTGGTCGTCCTCCCCGCAGTGGCGGTTCAACGGCGACTCGGACGCCGGCGTCGGCTACTGCGGCTGGGACTACTGCGCCCCGCACGACATCAAGCGGCTCTTCTTCAAGTTCCCGACCTCGAAATTCTCGGGGAAGTCGATCCTGAGCGCGACGTTCGTGGGGCACGAGACATGGTCCGGCTCCTGCGACACCCGCACGGTCCAGCTGTGGCGCACGAAGTCCTTCGATTCGGGCACCACCTGGGACAGCTCCGACGACAACTGGCTCGACCACCTCGACTCCCGGGACGTCGCCAAGGGCGCCAGCGCCTCGTGCCCCAGCGGAGACGTGGAGTTCGACGCCACCGCCGGCGTGAAGTACGCGGCCTCGCACGACTCGGCGTACACCTCCTTCGGACTGAAGGCGGCCGACGAGGGTGACGCGTACGGCTGGAAGCGGTTCTCCGACGACGCCTACCTGCGGGTGAAGTACAACCAGCCGCCCAAGCAGCTCACCATGAGCCAGCTGACGATGGACCCGGGCAGCACCTGCCACAAGCCCGAGAGCAAGGTCTCGATCCGTTCCCTGCCCAAGCTCATGGCCAACAACGTCACCGACCCCGACGGCGACCAGGTCAGCGTGCAGTACCAGGTGTGGTGGGACTCCGGCAGCGGCTTCCAGGCCCAGTGGACCTCGGCCAAACTGACGCCCCGCGCCTCCGGCAAGGACTTCAGCATCACGCTGACCGAGACCCTCTCCAACGGCAAGAAGATCCCGCAGAACAAGACCATCGCCTGGTACGCCCGGGCCGTCGACTACGACGAGGGCACCTACTACAGCTACTCGCCCTGGTCGGGGTCCGGTTCGGCGACGGGCTGCTACTTCATGTGGGACACCACCGTGCCCGTCGGGCCCACCGTCACCTCCGGCGACTACCCGGCCAAGGACGACAGCGACCCCGACGACCCCGTCTACGACGGAGTGGGCCGCTACGGCACCTTCACCGTCGACTCGCCCGACCCGGACGTCGTGAAGTACTGGTACGGCGTCAACGAGGACGCCTCCTCGGCCAACGAGGTCACCACCACCGGCGGCGCGGCCCGCACGGTGAGCTTCCGTCCGACCCGCTCGGGCACCAACTTCCTCAACGTGCAGGCCGTCGACTCGGCAGGCCGGGTCAGCGAGCCCACCACCTACGGCTTCCGGGTGAAGCAGGGGCAGCCGACCCGCGCCGAGTGGAAGCTGGACGAGGCGTCCGGCGCCACCCAGGCCGAGGGCAGCGCCGAACCGCGCACCGTGGACCTCAAGGGCAGTCCGACCCTGGGCGTGACGGGCAAGAAGGGCACCGCGGCCTCCTTCGACGGCGTCGACGACTACCTGGTGTCGGACATCCCGACCGTGGACACCTCGTTCAGCTTCTCCGTCGCGGCCTGGGTCAAGCTCGACCGGATGCCCGACACGGCGGCCGTGATCGCCGCGCAGCCCGGCAACAACGCCCCCGGCTTCGAGCTGTACTACTCCAAGACCTACGACCGCTGGGCGTTCAACCAGTACAGCGCCGACACCGCCTCGGCCACTCCGGTGCGCGCCATGCAGTCGGCCGCCGGCGGCGTCACCGCGGGCCAGTGGGTGCACCTCGTGGGCACCTACAGCACCTCGAACAACGTGCTGTCCCTCTACGTCAACGGAGCGCTGGCCGGGACCACGACGTACTCCACCCCGTGGGACGCCCGGCGCGGTCTGCAGATCGGCGCCGGCTCCTACAACGGGGCACCCGGCTCCTTCTTCCCCGGCACGATCGACGACGTCCGCATCTTCGAGAAGCCCCTGTCGGCGAACGAGGTCAGCGGCCTCTACACCAGCGGCGCCATCGGCAGCGGCCGCCCGGCCCGCGCGGTCTTCCCGCTGGACGAGCCGGCCACCGACGCCGACGGTGCCCCGACCACGCAGGTCACCGGCCGCGCCGACGTCAACCCCCAGGTGCTCCAGAACGGGGCGAACCTGGGCAGGGCGGGCCGCGAGGGCACCGCGCTGACTCTGGACGGCGTGGACGACTACGCCACCACCTCCGGTCCGCACCTCAACAACCAGCGCAGCTTCTCCGTGGGGGCCTGGGCGAAGCTGCCCACCACCAAGCCCACCCACGCCGGTGTCATCGCCGGCCAGGAGGGCAGCGTGATGCCGGGCTTCGAGCTGTACTACTCGGCCACCTACGGCTGGACGTTCGACCAGTTCACGCAGGACACCACCAGCGGCACCCCCATCCGCGCCACCCAGGGCGCCGCCTCCCTGGCCCCGGGCGGCGAGTGGACGTACGTCGTCGGCTCCTACGACGCCGTCAGCGACGACCTACGGCTGTACGTGCAGGGCAAGTGGGTGGCGACCAGCACGGTCAGCGCCCCCTTCTACGCGGGCGGCCCGGTGATGATCGGGGCCAGCCGGTTCAGCGGCAGCCCCGGCAGCTTCTTCACCGGCCAGATCTCGGACGTGCAGTTGTACGACCGGGCCCTGTCCGCCCCGGAGATCGCCGCGATGTTCGACAGCCAGGCCACGGTCGAGGGCCGCTGGAAGCTGGACAGCGCCTCGGGCAGCCCGGCCACCTCCCCGGACGACCTGGTGCGCGACGACCACACCGCGCACCCGCTGACCCTGGGCGGCGGAGCCGCCGTCGACACCACCAGCTTCAGCAACATGGTCGGCGGCGGTGACCTGACCCTCAACGGCACCAGCACCGGCTACGCCTCCACCAGCGTCTCGCCCGTCGACACCAGCAAGAGCTTCACGGTGTCCGCCTGGGTGACCGCGCCCAGCCGTCCGACCAAGGCGGTCACCGTGCTGAGCATGGCCGGCACCACCACCAACGGCTTCGCGGTGCGCTACGTGCCGGACACCACCGACCCGGCGAACGCCGGCCGCTGGCAACTGGTCATGGCCAACGCCGACAGCTCCACCGCGACCACGGCCACCGCCGAGCACACCAACTTCCAGAACAACACCTCCTGGAACCACATCGCCGTCGTCTACGACGCCTTCATCGGCCGGATGACCCTCTACGTCGACGGCCAGCCACAGGTCAGGCCCTGCCTGGACAGCGACGACGACGGCGTGCCCGACGACCCGAACTGCGCCGAGCAGGTCTCCTGGAACACCTCGGTCCTGCCCTTCGCGGCGGCCAAGGGCCTCCAACTCGGCCGGCTCAAGACGGGCGCGAGCACCTGGGGCGAGTACTGGAGCGGCGCCATCGACGACGTCTGGGTCCTCCAGGGCGCGGCGAGCGACAGCCAGATCGCCTCCCTCGCGGGCGGCGCCGACCTGGACACCACGGCAGGCCCCTGACCGGGGCTCGTCCCCACGCCCCCCACCGCACACCCGTCACGGGTGGGCCGCTTCGGCGGCCCACTCCCCGACAGTCACGCCGCTCGGCCCTGCGACGACGCACGGCTCGCGCGCACACGAACAACCTCCAGGACACGAGGAATGAGGGCGGAGCGATCGTGATGAGAGCACGGATGTGGGGCACGGGCGGCCTGTGGCGCCGCGTCGCCCTCCTCGTCCCGGCCGTCCTGGTGGGCTCGATCCTCCAGGTCACGGCCGCACCCCTGGCCGAGGCCGGCGACCGGCCCCACGTGCCCGCGGCCGAGAAGCCCCTGGCCGGACACGGCCTGACCCCGCGCCGCCGGACGAGCGACGGCGAGCCACGGGTGCCGAAGGCCGCCCCCCGCCACGCCTGGGCCGAGGCGGGCTCGGCCACGGTCACCCTCAAGCCCGGGCCCAGGGCGGCCACCGTGCACGCGGGCGGCCTGCCGGTGTCCCTGATCACCCCGAAGACCGGCGGCACCTCGAAGGCCAAGGCGGGCAAGCACACCCCCCTGTCCGGCCCGGCCACCGTCCGCGTCCTCGACCAGAAGACCGCGCGCCGCGCCGGCGTCGACGGCCTGCTGTTCTCCCTCGCGCCGCAGCCCGGAGCCAAGGGGAGCACGGTCGGCGTCCGCATCGACTACGCGAAGTTCGCGCAGGCCTACGGCGGTTCCTACGGCGCCCGGCTCAAGCTCGTCCGGCTGCCCGCCTGCGCCGCGACCCGCCCCACGGACCCGATGTGCGCCACGGCGACACCCCTCGCCTCGGACAACGACACCGCCACCCGGACCCTCACCGCCTCCGCGGTGACCATGTCCGCCCAGAGCGCCGAGCCCCGGAGCACGGCGACCGAGGGCACCGCCACGCCCATGCTGATGGCGGCCACCACCGGCTCCTCCAGCGACCACGGCGACTACACGGCGAGCCAGCTCTCCGCCTCCTCCGCCTGGCAGACCAACCTCAACACCGGCGACTTCTCCTGGTCCTACGACATGCCGGTGCCCGGCGTCCCCGGCGCGTTCGCCCCGAAGGTGTCCCTCGCGTACTCCTCGGGCGGCATCGACGGCCGTACCGCGAACACCAACAACCAGGCCTCCTGGGCGGGCGACGGCTTCAGCCTGTGGCCCGGCTCCATCGAGCGCAGCTACAAGAGCTGCGCCGACGACGGGGTGCAGAACGCCGACGGCAGCAAGCCCGGTGACGTGTGCTGGGCCTACGACAACGCGAGCCTGTCGTTCAACGGGCACTCCGGCGAGCTGATCGCGACCGGCACCGACAGCTTCCGCATCAAGGGCGACGACGGCACCAAGGTCGACCGCCTCTACGGCTCCGGCACCAACGTCCGGGCCAACGGCGCCCACAACGACGAGTACTGGCGGGTCACCACCACCGACGGCACCCGCTACTACTTCGGCTACAACCGGCTCACGGGCTGGGCCTCCGGCGACCCGGAGACCAACTCGACGTGGACCGTGCCGGTGTTCGGCGACGACAGCGGCGAACCGTGCCACGCCGCCGCGTTCGCCGACTCGTGGTGCCAGCAGGCCTGGCGGTGGAACCTCGACTACGCGGTCGACACCCACGGCAACACCATCGCGTACTACTACAACAAGGAGACCAACTACTACGCCCGCGACCTGAAGCCGGCCGACGAGACGGTCTACGACCGGGGCGGCTACCTCGACCGTATCGAGTACGGGCTGCGCAGCTCCTCCAACTACTCCGCCAAGGCCCTGGCGCGGGTCCGCTTCACCTCCGCCGAACGCTGCCTGCCGGAGACCGGCGTCACCTGCGACCCCGCCACGATCGACGACAAGTCGTTCTACTGGTACGACACCCCGTGGGACCTCAACTGCAAGTCCGGCGAGGACTGCACCAAGTCGTACTCACCGAGCTTCTGGACCCGCAAACGCCTGACCGGAGTCACCACCGAGACCCTCCAGTCCGGCGGCACGTACGCTGCCGTCGACAACTGGACGCTGGCCCACCGTTGGGGCACCTCGGACATCGACTACCAGCTGCTGCTCGACTCCCTCCAGCACACCGGCAAGTCGGCGAGCCCCGAGATCCCGCTGCCGAAGGTCACCTTCGACTACGACCAGCGCGCCAACCGCCTCGACGTCAGCGGCGACGACACCTCGCCCTTCATCAAGGAACGCCTCTCCGGCGTCTCCGACGAGTCCGGCGGAGAACTGGCCGTGGAGTACTCCACCGCCCCCTGCGACGCCTCGAACCTGCCGACCCCGCAGACGAACACGACCCGCTGCTTCCCGGTGTACTTCACCAAGGAAGGCGACGCGGACCCCAGCCTGCAGTGGTTCAACAAGTACGTCGTCGACTCCGTCACCCAGATCGACCGTACCCAGTCCTCCCCGGAGATGGTCACCCGCTACAGCTACCTCGACGGGGCGGCCTGGCACTACGACGACGATGACGGGCTGACCAAGGAGAAGTACAAGACCTGGTCCACCTGGCGTGGCTACGCCCACGTCCGGGTGCAGACCGGCGGCCAGGACCCGGTCGGCATGAAGTCGCAGACCGACCACTACTTCCTGCGCGGCATGGACGGCGACCGCGCCGGCCCGTCCGGCGGCACCAAGTCGGTGTCCGTCTCCGACGACAACGGCGGCACCATCACCGACGACGACTCCGTCTCGGGCTTCGAGTACAAGACGGAGAACTACAGCGGACCGGGCGGAAACGTCCTGGAGAAGTCCGTCAGCACGCCCTGGCACCACCAGACGGCCTCCCGCGTGCGCACCTGGGGCACCACCACCGCCGACCTGACCGGCACCGCCTCCACCCGCACCTGGACCTCCCTCGACGACGGGGCGGGCGCGAGCTGGCGCACCACGTACAAGACCAACACCTTCGAGAACACCGCCGGACGCGTCGTCCAGAGCGACGACTTCGGCGACGAGACCACCTCGGCCGACAACCAGTGCACCCGCACCACCTACGTCGACAACACCAGCGCCTGGATCCTCACCAAGCCGTCCCGTTCGGAGACCGTCGCGGTCAAGTGCGCCGACACCCCCGACCGCTCCAAGGACGTCGTCTCCGACGTCCGCTCCGCCTACGACGGCCAGGACTACGGCGTCGCCCCCACCAAGGGTGACGCCACCCGGACCGCGTCCCTGCAGAGCGACGACGGGACGACCGCCACCTACCTGGAGGCGGGCGCGACCCTCGACACCTACGGCCGCCAGCTCACCGCCACCGACATCACCGCCACCGTCAAGGCGACCGAGACCACCGCACCGGTGCGTACGGCCCGTACCGACGGCCACACCACCACCACGGCCTACACGCCCACGACCGGCTTCCCCACCAGCTCCACGGTCACCACTCCACCGGCCACCGCGAGCGACTCCACCACGGCCCAGACCACCACCACGACCTACGACGCCCTCCGTGGCGCGCCGGTCGCCGTCGTGGACCCCAACAGCAAGCGCACCGACACCACCTACGACGCGCTGGGCCGCTCGTTGAAGGTGTGGCTGCCCAATCGCTCCAAGGCCAACGGTGACACCCCGAACTACGAGTTCTCCTACACCCTCACCGACGGCAAGCCCCCCGCGATCGGCACCACCACCCTGTACGGCACCGGCCGCAGGACCTCGTACACGCTCTACGACGGCTTCCTGCGCCGGCGCCAGACCCAGGCCCCCGGCCCGGACGGCGGCCGACTGGTCAGCGACACCTTCTACGACGAGCGCGGCCTGACCACCAAGGCCTTCGCCCCGTACTACAACACCAGCGCCCCGTCGTCCGACCTGCTGGTCCCGGACAACGCGCTGTCCGTGGAGACGCAGACCTGGAACACGTACGACGGCATGGGCCGGATCACGCAGTCGCAGCAGGTCGCGGGCAACGGCGACCACGGCACGGTGCTGGCCACGACGACCACCGCCTACGGCGGCGACCGCACCACCGTCACCCCGCCCCAGGGAGCGACCCCCACCACCAAGGTGACGGACGCCCGCGGCAACACCACCGAGCTGTGGCAGTACCACGGCGCCACCCCCACCGGCACGCCCGACAAGACGCTCTACGCCTACAACCCGGCGGGCAAGCTCACCAGGCTCACCGACCCGGCCGGCAACGTCTGGACGTACCAGTACGACCAGCGCGGCAACGAGACCCAGGCGACCGACCCGGACAAGGGCACCACCACCTCGAAGTACGACGACCTCGGGCAGCTGACCTACACCCTCGACGCCAACCAGAAGAAGATCACCCACGTCTACGACGGCCTCGGCAGGGAGACCGAGACCCACGACGGCGACGTCTCAGGACCGCTGATGACCAAGCACGTCTGGGACCCGAGCGGCTTCAAGGGCCAGTTGGCCTCCACCACCCGCTACGTCGGCGGCGCGAGCGGCAGCGCCTACACCACCACCTTCAGCCTCTACGACACCCTCTACCGTGCGCACCGCACCACCGTCACCATCCCCTCCTCCGAAGGGGTGCTGGCGGGCTCCTACCAGACGAACATCCAGTACAACGTGGACGGCACGGTCCAGTCGACGAGCTACCCGGCCGGGGGCGGCCTCGCCGCCGAGACGATCACCCCGGCGTACGACGACGCGCTGCGGGTGAAGACCATCGGCGCGAGCAGCGGCGCCACCTACCTCACCAACACCGCCTACAGCTACACCGGCAAGCCGCTCCAGTTCACGTACCAGGCGACCGGCGGGAACAAGACGGACGTCACCAACACCTACGAGTGGGGCACGCAGCGGCTGCACAACTCCAGCGTCAACCGCGACGGCGTCTCCGGCACCGACAAGTCGGCCACCTACTCCTACGACGAGGCCGGCAGCATCACCGCCGTCTCGGACGTCTCCCGGGACGGCACCGACAACCAGTGCTACACCTACGACTACCTGGGCCGGCTGGCCGAGGCCTGGGCGCAGAACACCACCACCTGCGCGACCGGCCCGTCGGCCTCGGTGCTGGGTGGACCCGCCCCGTACTGGCAGTCGTACACCTACGACCTCAGCGGCAACCGCCGCACCGAGACCCAGCACGACACCACCGGTGACACCACCAAGGACGTCAAGCGCACCTACGGCTACCCGGCCGCGGGCGGCACGCGTCCGCACGCGCTGACCCAGGTCGACACCACCGGACCCAACGGCGTCTCCCAGGACACCTACACCTACGACAACGCGGGCAACACCCACACCCGCACCGTCGGCGGCGACCAGCAGACCCTCACCTGGGACGCCGAGGGGCACCTCACCCAGGTCACCAAGCCCGACGGCAGCGGCGGCACCGCCACCACGTCCTACGTCTACGACGCCGACGGCAACCGCCTGATCACCCGCACCGACGCCGACACCACGCTGTACCTCGGCGACACCGAGCTCACGCTGGTCAAGAACGCTTCCGCGGCCAAGGCCACCCGCTACTACGACCTCGGCGGCGGCAACCAGGCCGTACGCACCAGCGACAACAAGCTCTCCTTCCTGATCGGCGACCAGAACGGCACCTCCCAGCTCGCCGTCGACGCGGCGAACGCCACGCTCCAGCAGCGCCGCTCCACGCCGTTCGGCACGGCGAGGGGCACGTCACCCACCAGTTGGCCGGGCGACAAGGGCTACGTCGGCGGCACCCAGGACGCCACCACGGGCCTGGTCCACCTGGGCGCGCGCGACTACGACCCGACCACCGGCCACTTCCTGTCCGTCGACCCCGTACTGGACCCGACGGATCCCCAGCAGCTCAACGCCTACGCCTACGCCAACAGCAGCCCGGTCACGTTCAGCGACCCGAGCGGGCTCTACTACTGCCGCAACGGCCGCTCCGACAACTGCGACGTCCACGGCAACCCCCGCGGTGACGGCGCGTGGTGCCCCAGCTACGACGACCCCTACTGCGGCGACCGGCCCATCGACCGCGGCGGCAGCGGCGGTGGCGGCGGTGGCGGCGGTCACCACACGAGCGCCAGCTCCGGCGTCAGCAAGGACCAGAAGAAGAAGATCAAGAAGATCTACAACTACTTCTTCAATCCCAACCAGTGCTTCGGCAACCCCGTGGACCCGAACCCGAAGTTCGACGCCTGCTACACACAGGCGGAGATCGACGCCGACAAGCAACTCGGAAAGGAACTGCTCTCCGCACTGGGCGACATGACCGTCCTGGTGCCGTGGGTGCGCTGTGTCCGAGGAAACCAGGACGAGTGCGACGTGCTCGGGGAGGCCATCTCCACCTTTGACGCGGGAGCGGTCGAGGTGGGATCCGCGCGATTCATCAGAACCGTCGCCAGGGACGTCAAGCGATTCTGCAGCTTCACGCCGACGACCGAAGTCCTGATGGCGGACGGGAAGAAGAAACGCATCGCGGACGTACGCCCCGGCGACGAGGTCGAGGCGGCCGATCCCAGGAACGGCAGACATGTCGGCAAGCGCCGGGTGACGGCCAGGATCGACCATTCCGACACCGACCTCGTGGATCTGCTGGTCCGCGAAGGAAAGGGCCGTACCTCGGTCGTCCACACCACGGCCAACCATCCCTTCTGGAACGACTCGGCCCACGCGTGGCAGCGCGCCGGCGAACTCCGGCGAGGCAGCGTCCTCGTGACCGACACCGGTCGGCACCTGCGGGTGGAGCGCACCGCGGAGCGCCTCGACACCGCGCGGATGTACAACCTCACGGTGGAGGACCTCCACAGCTACTACGTGCTGGCCGGCGAGGCCCCCGTCCTGGTGCACAACTGCGACGGCGTGGTCGACTGGGTCACCGAGGGCAGGCGCATGGGGGCGGCACAGGACTTCGAGGACGGTGCCTACGGCGCCCGGTCGCGGGTCTCCACTCAGAAGCGCGAGGTTCCCGCCCTCGACTTCATCACCCTCGACGGCGACACCAAGCAGGTCAAGTTCGACGGGTTCGACGAGGACAACGGAGTCCTGATCGACCGCAAGTACGGCAGCGTGGTCACCACGACCAAGGTGCAGAACGCCGTGCAGAACCAGTCTCTCGCACTTGAACAGAACGGTTTCCGCGGCTTGTGGGAAGTGACGAACCAGCGCTCCTACAATAAGGCGGTCCGTATGTTCTCCCGGCTGGGTGTCGACAACATCGACGTGAGGATCGTGACGCCATGAGTTATCGCGCAATCGTCAAAGCCCTGGTGGATCTGACCGTCTCCATCGATCTGACCGACGAGGACACGGTGGATTCCGATTTCGCCACCGCGGCCTTCGGTGACGTGGCCGTCACTCTTCGCACCATGCCGGAGGATATCCGCGAAGAATTCCTGCGCATCGTGCGCGAGTTGGCCGATGAGGAGGAGATCCCGGAAAGGCGCGAGCTGCTTCGCGAATTCCCCGAACACTTCGACCTCCTGGACGAGGACGACGAGGACGACGAGGACGACGAGTGACGACGACGAGGAGGCCGAGCAGGGACAGTGATCCGGCACGACATCTTCGCGGACAAGGTGAGGAGGACCCTGGCCGGTGCTGCAGCAGCATTTCCGAGGAGTCACCGTGGCGTTCGAGTACGGCGTTCTGGGCCGGTCCGGCGGCCGGTCCGCCCTGGCCGCACTGGAGCAGCTGCTGGATTTCATCGAGGCGGAGGACACGGACGTCTCCCGCGGCGAGATCACGCCGGGGGACGGCTGGGCGGCCACCGACGTCCGGATCCGCCGTCCGGGCGAGCAGGAGCTGGAACAGTACGTGCAGGTGAGCGTGGGCGGCGAGATCCCTCAGCTCTACGTCGAGCTCGCCACCGCCACGTCGAGCGAGATCGACGTCACGGGCGTGGACCTGATGCTGAACACCACCCTCAGCAAAGTCACCGACCCTGTGGTGAACGACCTCATCCAGGCCTACGCCCTGCCGGAGTGGAACGGAATCCTGTGGGACGAGACGTCCGGGTTCCACCTGCCGTGACGGCAGGCGTCCGGGTTCTCCCTCGCGGGGGCGGACCCGGACGCCTCGTCGTCCCGGCTCAGGCCGGGCGCAGCCAGAGCGTTGCCAGTGGGGGCAGGGTCAGGCGGATGCTCGCCGGGCGGCCGTGCCATCCGGCCGCCTCCGGCTTGATCGCGTCGGGGTTGGTGACGTCGCCGCCGCCGTAGCGGGCGGCGTCGGTGTTGAGGACCTCCAGCCAGGCCGGGACGTCGTCGGGGACGCCGAGGCGGTAGTCGGGGCGGGCCACGGGGGAGAAGTTGCTGACGGCGAGGAGGGGGGTGCCGTCGGCGTCGTGGCGCAGGAAGGCGAACACGTTGTCGTCGGCGGCGTCACCGACGATCCAGCCGAAGCCGGAGGGGTCGGTGTCGCGCTCCCACAGGGCGGGGGTGTGACGGTAGACGGCGTTGAGGTCGCGGACGAGGTCCCTGACCCCGCGGTGGTCGGCCTCCGCGCCGTACGCGGGATCCAGCAGCCACCAGTCGGGGCCGTGGGCCTCCGACCACTCGGCGCCCTGCGCGAACTCCTGCCCCATGAAGAGCAGTTGCTTGCCGGGGTGGGCCCACATGAAGCCCAGGTACGCCCGGTGGTCGGCGCGCTGCTGCCACCAGTCGCCGGGCATCTTCGACACCAGGGCGCGCTTGCCGTGGACGACCTCGTCGTGGGAGATCGGCAGGACGTAGTTCTCGCTGTACGCGTACACCATCGAGAAGGTCATCTCGTGGTGGTGGTACTTGCGGTGCACCGGCTCGTGGCTCATGTACTGGAGCGAGTCGTGCATCCAGCCCATGTTCCACTTCAGACCGAACCCGAGGCCCCCGAAGCCGCTCGGGCCCTGGTGGTGTGTGGCCCGGGTGACACCGTCCCAGGCGGTCGACTCCTCCGCGATGGTCACCACACCCGGCGCCCGCCGGTACACGGTGGCGTTCATCTCCTGGAGGAAGGCGACCGCGTCCAGGTTCTCCCGGCCGCCGTGCTCGTTCGGCGACCACTGGCCCGCCTCGCGCGAGTAGTCGAGGTACAGCATCGAGGCGACCGCGTCCACGCGCAGGCCGTCGATGTGGAACTCCTCGCACCAGTACACCGCGTTGGCGACCAGGAAGTTGCGCACCTCGCGACGGCCGAAGTCGAACTCCAGGGTGCCCCAGTCGGGGTGCGCGGCGCGCAGCGGGTCCTCGTGCTCGTACAGGGGACGTCCGTCGAACTCGGCGAGCGCCCAGTCGTCGCGCGGGAAGTGCGCCGGCACCCAGTCCATCAGGACGCCGATGCCCGCCCGGTGCAGCGCGTCCACCAGGTACTTGAAGTCGTCGGGGGTGCCCAGCCGGGCCGTCGGCGCGTAGAAGCCGGTGACCTGGTAGCCCCAGGAGCCGCCGAAGGGGTGCTCGGCGACCGGCATCAGCTCGACGTGTGTGAAGCCGAGGTCCTTGACGTAGGCGGGGAGCTGCTCAGCGAGTTGACGATACGTCAGTCCAGGGCGCCAGGACGCGAGATGCACCTCGTACACCGAGAACGGGCCCTCGTGCGCGGGGCGTTCTGCACGGTGCGCGAGCCACTCCTCGTCGGCCCACTCGTGGTGCGAGGCGTGCACGATCGACGCCGTCTCCGGCGGGTTCTGGGTGCGGCGTGCGAGCGGGTCGGCGCGCAGGGTCTTCGTGCCGTCCGGCCGGGTGATCTCGAACTTGTACTGCTCGCCCTCGCCGATGCCCGGCACGAACAGCTCCCAGACGCCGGAGCCGCCCAGCGAGCGCATCGGGAACCCGGTGCCGTCCCAGTAGTTGAAGGTGCCGGCCACCCGCACGCCCCGGGCGTTCGGCGCCCACACCGTGAAACGGGTGCCGGTCACGCCCTGGTGGGTCATCGGCTCCGCGCCCAGCGCCCGCCACAGTTCCTCGTGCCGGCCCTCGCCGATGAGATGCAGGTCCAGCTCGCCCAGCGCGGGCAGGAAGCCGTACGCGTCCTCGGTGTCCTGGACCGTCCCCTCGTAGGTGACGAGGAGGCGGTACGGCGGGACCTCGGTCAGGGGGAGCAGGCCCGAGAAGAAGCCGTCCCCGTCGTCGTGCAGCTCGGCGCGCACGTCACCGGCGACGACGGTGACGGCCAGCGCGTACGGACGGAAGGCCCGGAACACCACTCCGCCGGCGACCGGGTGCGCGCCGAGCACGGAGTGGGGGGCGTGGTGCGTGCCGTCGAGCAGCCGGTCGCGGTCGCCGCCGTCGAGGGCGGGGGAGAGCGCCACGGGCCGGTCGCGGACCGGCTCGTCCTGCGGCGACGCCTGCTGGGGGATGAGCTTCTTGGCCGGTGCCTTCTTGGCCGGTGCTTTCTTGGCGACGGCCTTCTTCGTCACGGCCTTCTTTGCTGCGGCCTTCGTCGTCACGGCCTTCTTTGCTGCGGCCTTCGTCGTCACGGCCTTCTCGGCGACCGCCTTCTTAGCAACCGCCTTCTTCACGACCGTCTTCTTGGCCACGGTCTGCTTGGTCACGGCCTTCTTCGCCGGCGCCGTCTTCTTCGCGGCCGTCTCCTTGGCCGCGGCCTTCTTCGCGACCGTCTTCTTCGCCGCCGCCGTCTTCTCGCCTGTCGCCGCCTTCTTCGCTGCCGCCGTCTTCTTCGTGGTGCTCTTCTTCTGTTTCGGTACAGACGCCGACTGCTCGGTGCTCTTCTCCTCGGCCGTCTTCTCGGCCGTCTTCTTCGGGTGCGGACCGCTGGACGGGGGACTGGGGGTCACGGACAGTGCCTCCTGGGCGAAGGTGAAGTCAGGTCAGGACAGGTCGGGTGAGGCGAGGCGGCGTATCGCGGACAGGGGGACCGCGAGCCAGTCGGGGCGGTGACGGGCCTCGTAGACCACCTCGTAGACCGCCTTGTCGGTCTCGTAGGCCCGCAGCAGCACCGGGTCGGTGCGCGGGTCGACGCCGCTGACGTCGGCGTATCCGGAGCAGTACGCCGCCTTGCACGCCTCGGCCCAGCCGGGCGCCGGCGGGTCGGCCGAGTGGGCGGCGTAGTCGAAGGAGCGCAGCATGCCGGCGACGTCCCGCACCGCCGGCTGCGGCATCCGCCGTTCGGCCAGCGGCCGGGCCGGCTCCCCCTCGAAGTCGATCAGCGACCACTGACCGGAGGCCGCCCGCAGGCACTGCCCGAGATGCAGGTCGCCGTGAATGCGCTGGGCGGTCCAGGCGTGGCCCTCGCCGGCGAGGTCGGCCAGCGCCTCGAAGGCGGAGTACAGCCCCGGCACGTACGGGCGCAGCGCGGGCACCGCCTGCGCGGCCGCGTCCAGGCGTTCCACCATGCCGTCGACCAGCGGCTGGAGCTGGGCCTGCCCCAGGGTGACCGTGGGCAGCGCGCGGGCGAGGGCCGTGTGCACCTCGGCGGTGGCCCGCCCGAGCGCCCTGGCCTCCCCGGCGAAGTCCTCGCCCTTGGCCAGCTCGCGCAGCGCCAGCTCCCAGCCGTCCGCCGCACCCTGCACGAACGGCTGGAGCACGCCCAGGACGTACGAATCACCGGCGAGCTCCGCGTGCATCCACGCTGTGGGCGCGGGCACCCGCGGGCAGCCCTCGCGCGCCAGCGCCAGCGGCAGCTCGAGGTCGGGATTGACGCCGGGCACGACCCGGCGCAACAGCTTCAGGATGAACGTATCTCCGTATACGACCGACGTGTTGGACTGTTCGGAGGTCACCATGCGGGGCACCAGGCCGGCCCGGATCTCCCGGTCCGGGGCATGGTCGAAACGCAGGCCGCCGATACGGGCCTGGGTGCGCAGTGCCTCCAGGAGCACCTCGGCGGGCCGCAGGTCGTACAGGGCGTCGTACACCGTTCCTCCGGCGAGCGGTCCGTCCTCGACATGACCGATCAGCGCAGGCGCCAGCCGGGGCGGCAGCGCCTCGCGCACGCCTATGAGGAGCTGGTAGCAGTCACCGGGTTGGGCGGGGGCGCCCAGCGTGGGTGGCTGATGGGCGCGTACGAGCAGGTGGTACAGGCCGAGGCGGGCGCCGGTCGGCAGCAGCTCGGTGGCCGCCACCAGCGTGAACCCGGTGACCGGACGGCCCTTGCCCGCGAACCAGCGCTGGCGCGGGAGCCACTCCCGCAAGAGCGGATCCAGTGACGCGAGGAGACCGGGAGTTGTCTTGCTGGAACGTGTGACAGTGTCCGCCATGGCGTCACGTCCTTTCCCCGGGGGCGGTCGGGGTGCTACTGATGCGTGCCCCGGGTGGGACAGCGGAAACCGCCCCACCCGGCCCTTCTACGCGGCGTCCCTGCGGAGCCGCAGCCAGTAGAAGCCGTGGCCCGCCATGGTCAGCAGGTACGGCAGTTCGCCGATCGCGGGGAAGCGCACCCCGCCGAACAGCTCGACCGGATGGCGTCCGTTGAACCTGCTCAGGTCCAGCTCCGTGGGTTGGGCGAACCGGGAGAAGTTGTTCACGCACAGCACCAGGTCGTCCTCGTACTCGCGCAGGAACGCGAGGACCGCCGGGTTCGACGACTGCAACTCGGTGTAGGAGCCGAGCCCGAAGGCAGGATTCTGCTTGCGGATCTCGATCATGCGGCGGGTCCAGTGCAGCAGCGACGAGGGCGACGACATCGACGCCTCGACGTTGGTGACCTGGAAGCCGTAGACGGGGTCCATGATGGTGGGCAGGGACAGCCGGCCGGGGTCACAGGACGAAAAACCCGCGTTGCGATCCGGTGTCCACTGCATCGGCGTGCGCACCGCGTCGCGGTCGCCGAGCCAGATGTTGTCGCCCATGCCGATCTCGTCGCCGTAGTAGAGGATCGGCGAGCCGGGCAGGGAGAGCAGCAGGGCGGTGAACAGCTCGATCTGGTTGCGGTCGTTGTCCAGAAGAGGTGCCAGCCGCCTCCGGATGCCGATGTTGGCGCGCATCCGCGGGTCCTTGGCGTACTCCGCGTACATGTAGTCGCGCTCTTCGTCGGTGACCATCTCGAGCGTGAGCTCGTCGTGGTTGCGCAGGAAGATGCCCCACTGACAGCTCGAGGGGATGGCCGGGGTCTTGGCGAGGATTTCCGAGACCGGGTAGCGCGACTCGCGGCGCACGGCCATGAAGATGCGGGGCATGACGGGGAAGTGGAACGCCATGTGGCACTCGTCGCCGCCGGAGGAGTAGTCGCCGAAGTAGTCGACGACGTCCTCGGGCCACTGGTTGGCCTCCGCCAGCAGCACCGTGTCCGGGTAGTGGGCGTCGATCTCCTTGCGCACCCGCTTGAGGAACTCGTGCGTGGCCGGGAGGTTCTCGCAGTTGGTGCCCTCCTGCTGGTACAGGTACGGCACCGCGTCCAGCCGGAAGCCGTCGATGCCGAGGTCCAGCCAGAAGCGCAGCGCGGAGATCATCTCCTCCTGCACGGCCGGGTTCTCGTAGTTGAGGTCCGGCTGGTGGGAGAAGAACCGGTGCCAGAAGTACTGCCCCCGCACCGGGTCGAAGGTCCAGTTGGAGGCCTCGGTGTCGACGAAGATGATCCGCGCGTCCTTGAACTGCTTGTCGTCGTCGGCCCAGACGTAGTAGTCGCCGTACGGGCCGTCGGGGTCCCTTCTCGACTCCTGGAACCACGGGTGCTGGTCGCTGGTGTGGTTCATGACGAAGTCGATGATGACGCGCATGCCGCGCTGGTGGGCGGCGTCGACGAACTCCACGAAGTCGGCGAGGTCGCCGAACTCGGGCAGGACGGCCGTGTAGTCGGAGACGTCGTAGCCGCCGTCACGCAGCGGCGACTTGAAGAAGGGCGGCAGCCAGAGGCAGTCGACGCCGAGCCACTGGAGGTAGTCCAGCTTGGCGGTGATGCCCTTGAGGTCGCCGACTCCGTCGCCGTTGCTGTCCTGGAAGGAGCGGACGAGGACCTCGTAGAAGACGGCACGCTTGAACCAGTCCGGGTCCCGGTCCTTGGCGGGCGTGTCCTCGAAGGTGTCCGGGACGGGCTCGTTGACGATCATGTTGTGGGTGACCCTCCGATCTGCGGGGTGGACGGTCGCAGAACCGAGAAGACGTGCGCCGGCCGGTCACCCGGTTCGAGACGCACGTAGTTGGCCCTGCCCCAGTGATAGGTCTCGCCGGTGAGCTCGTCGCGCACCGGCACCGACTCGTGCCATTCCAGGCCGAGTTGCGGCATGTCCAACGAGACCGTGGCCTCCTGGGTGTGGTGAGGGTCGAGGTTGGCGACCACCAGAACCGTGTTCGAACCCTTTCGTTTCGAATACGCGATCACCGCTTCCTTGTCCGTGGGGTGGAAGTGGAGATCACGCAGCTGGCGCAGGGCCGGGTGGTCGCGTCGGATGGTGTTGAGCCTGGTGATGAGGGGGGCGATGGTGCGGTTCTCGCGGGCGGCGGTGTCCCAGTCGCGGGGGCGCAG